>NZ_CALIAV010000055.1 GCF_938045625.1 uncultured Campylobacter sp. | reverse complement strand
AGCCTGTCGTAGATTAAAATTTTCTAATCTCTTTAAAAAGCGCTCGTGAGCCAAGCCGCCGTTAAATTTTAAAGGCGAAGTATTTTTTCTTTAGACTAGGCGGAAACGACGGAAGCGAGGGAGCGTATATGTAATACGTGACAGAAGCCGACCGAGTTTCCAACGACGTATAAAGGAAAAAGACAAACCACCGCAAAATTTAAAGGCGAAGTATTTTTGTTCTAGACGAGGCGGATTTAAATTTTACGACGGGAGCTACCTCGTCGGTAGTGACCGAGTAAAATTTAAATCCAACGAAGTATAAACCAAAAAGACGAGCAAGCAAGAAAAGGATAAAAATGGTAAAAAAAGCGGTTTGCATAATGAGCGGCGGCATGGACAGCACCCTCTGCGCCGTCCTCGCCAAACGCGCAGGCTACGAGATCATCGCGCTGCATTTTGACTACGGACAGCGCACGATGAAGCGCGAAAATCTAGCCTTTGAGCAGATATGCGAGCGTATCGGCGCGCTAAAAAAGGTGAATTTAGACGCTCATTTTATAGCAAGTATCGGCGGCAATGCACTAACGGACGAGAGCCTTGAGATCCGCAAAGACGGCGCCAAACCCGACACCCCTAGCACCTACGTGCCGTTTCGTAACGGCATCTTTATCAGCATCGCCACCGCGCTGGCCGAAAAAGAAGGCGCGCAGGCGCTATACATCGGCATCGTCGAGGAGGACGGCTCGGGCTACCCAGACTGCACGGCGGATTTTATCAGTAAGATAGAAAGCGCCGTAAACGCCGGCACTTCAAAGGACTTTAGCCTGCAAATCGTCACGCCGCTAGTAAATTTAAGTAAGGCTGACATCGTGCGCAAGTCGCTGGAGGCCGGCTCGCCGCTAGAGCTAACCTGGAGCTGCTACGAGCGCGAGGACGAGGCTTGCGGCGAATGCGACAGCTGCCGCCTGAGACTGCGAGGATTTGAGCTTGCAGGCGAAAAAGATAGGATAAAGTACGTAAATCTAAAATAAAATTTCTAAAAATCGGCGCAGCTCTGCCAGCAAATTTAGCCCAAATCAAATTTATCCGCCAAAACGCGCCGACTACTCTACCGCTATTTTTTGTTCGGCAAATTTGATCGCGGCGGCTGGTTTATGGATTATGCACGACGGGCAGCCACTTCACGATCAGCCAAAAATAAAACATTTTATTACAAATGCGCTCACATTTGCGTCGTTACACTAACCACATACGCCAAAGCCCACGGCACTCTTTGTAGGAATTTTTATCCGTCAAATTTAACGGCAAATTTGAGACTATAAAACGTATGATTTTAAGGATTGAGTCAAATTTGCAGTAGATAAAGGCGTCAAGCTCGGCGCTAAATTTGAACTTTTTATAAAATTTCGCCAAACAAATCAGGTTCGGGCGCAGCTAAATTTAGCATCGCTTCAAGCTCCTCTTTTTGGCATTTAACGAGCGCGTAGTGAAAATTTGAAAGATTTTTTAGCTCGGCAAAATCCTTAAATCTCATCGTAGCCGCTGCGCTTCCCGCAAAGTCCTCCGGCACGCATATCTCGATGCCGCCGCTAAAATTTCGCGTCAGAAATGCCGCTTCCATATCAAAAAGCTCATCGTCGCTCTCTGCAATAAAAGCCTGAGAGCTCGCGCCAAAAGGAACGACGCGAAAATTTTTATTTATAAAAACCGGCTCGAAATGCCCTAAATTTCGCGTATCGCCGAGCCTAAAAGAAAAGCCCGCGCGGATCAGATACTTTAAGAGTCCGCAAAGATAGTGCGTGAAAACTTTTGGAAAATTTAAGTTTGGATAGTAAACGCCCTCGCAAACGACGCTAGAGGCAAAAACAGATCCGCCCTGCGCGCAAACCGCGTCCACATCGCTAAAAACAGTGTCATATAACGGCGCGATCTTGGATAAAATTTTTAGATCGTCTGTAAAAAACAGATCCCCTGCGCCCGCTTTCATTATCTTTATAAAAAGTCGCGTCGCATCCTCTGGTAGCAAGCTAGCTGCGTTGCCCTCGGCGTTTTTACTCAGACTCATGCGCGCGAGCAAGGCCTTTTGTACGGGATTAATGGAGCAAAATTTGAGATTTTTGTAGCTAGCCTCAAAGCGCATTAGCCGCATCAGCGCGGCGCTCAGGCTATCGACCTTTATAAAGGCAACCTCGGGATCGACGACTTCGCATCTTTGCTCGACGAGTACGGCATAAGCGCCGTTTGCAACGGCTGCGGCTATCTCGTCCGCGCCGGCGCCAAGCCCGATGTAGGCGTAGCCCTGACGCACGTTTTTACTCTCAAACGCAAAGCCCTCCACGGCGCTGACGCTTGGTTTATTTAGCGCTTCGCCGTTGATGAGGCGCCTTAGGTTTTCGATATTCACGCCGTTTTAGCCTATTTCTGAGCCGTTTTTGACCGCAGCCATCGGCGCGATGAGGCACAGCGCCCCGTCCTCGGCGCTAAGGATCATGCCCTCTGATATGTGGCCGAAAATTTTAGCCGGCTTTAGGTTTGCCAGCACGCATACCTGCTTGCCGACGAGATCGGCTGGAGCGTAAAATTTGGCTATGCCCGATAAAATTTGACGCGGTTGCTCTTCGCCTAGATCAATCTTAAATTTGAGCAGCTTCTCGCTGCCTTCGATATTTGAGCACTCAAGCACCGTGCCTACTTTTATGACGCATTTTTTAAAGTCGTCGATTTTTATCTTCGCATCTAATTTTTCTTGCGGCGCGGCGGCGGTTTTGGCAGGCTCACTCACGCTCGGTACCGCAGTCGCCATCAGCTCTTTTTCGATTTTTGGGAAAAGCGGCTGCGTTTTTTGCGCTTTAAAGTCCAAAATTTCGTTGTTTAGGATGATTTTTTCATAAGTTGCGGTCGAGATCTTAAAACCTAGCGTCTGCGCAATCTTTTCGCAGGTTTTTGGCATCGCAGGGCTTAGCAGGACGGCCACACGAGCCAGCAGGTTCGCACATAGCGACACGAGCGCGTTTGCTTCGTCTTTTTTGCCGTTTTTCATTAGATTCCACGGCTCAAATTTAGCTATGCTCGCGTTAGCAAGCGTTAGCGCCTTAAAAAGCTCCTCAAGGTAGCGGTTCGTGGCGAAACTCTCTAAATTTTTAATAGCGTTTTGCAGGTATTCGTTGCCGCCATCTAAAACTTCGCCGTAAAATTTACGCACGTTTTCGCCCTTTATCTCAAAGTCCGAGTATTTTTCGCTCATGCCGACTATACGGCTTAAAAGATTGCCCAGATCATTGCTAAGCTCGGAGTTTATGCGCTCGATCATCGCTTTTTGCGAGAAGTCTCCATCCTGTCCAAACGGCACTTCGCGCAGCATAAAGTAGCGGAAATTTTCTAGCCCGTACGCGTCTGCAACCTCGCTTGGATTGATGACGTTGCCCTTGCTTTTGCTCATCTTTTCGCCGTCTCTCGTCCACCAGCCGTGAGCCGCGATGCAGCGAGGCAGCGGCAGATCAAGACTCATCAAAAACGCCGGCCAGTACACCGCGTGAAAGCGCAAAATATCCTTGCCAACTATATGCGTCGCGCCCTTCCAGTAGTTCATCTTGTCATCGCCGCGCGTGTAGCCAAGTGTGCTAAGGTAGTTGATGAGCGCGTCTAGCCAGACGTACATCACGTGTCTTGGCTCGTTTAGGCTCGCAGGCAGCCTGATACCCCACTCAAAGCTCGTGCGAGTGATCGAGAGATCGCGCAGGCCGCCTTTTACAAAGCTCACGACCTCGTTTTTCTTGCCGCGCGGCACGATACAGTCCTCGTTCTCCTCGTACCATTTTAGCAGCGCGTCTTGGTATTTTGATAGTTTGAAAAAATAGCTCTCCTCTTTGACCAAATTTGTCGGTCTGCCGCAGTCGGGACACCTCTCGTCCTCTAAAAGCTGCGTCTGCGTAAAAAAGCTCTCGCAGCTAACGCAGTAGTACCCCTCGTACTCGCCCTTGTAGATGTCGCCTTTTTGATACATTTTTTCGAATGCATTTTGCGCCGTGAGCTTGTGATAGTCGTCGGTCGTGCGGATAAAATGATCGTAGCTGATCTCAAATTTATCCCACAGCTCCCTAAATTTCGCGCTTATCTCATCGGCGTAGGCTTGCGGTGTGTAGCCCTTTTTTGCTGCGGCTTGCTCGATCTTTTGCCCGTGCTCGTCGGTGCCGGTCATAAAGTACGTATCATCGCCCTTTAGCCTCGCAAATCTCGCCATCGTGTCCGCGATCACGGTCGTGTAGGCGTGTCCGATGTGCGGCACGTCGTTTACGTAATAAATCGGAGTCGTAATATAAGTCGTGTTCATATCTTTCCTTTTTAAATTTAAAAATCAAATCCGCCGCCGTCGCCTTTAGACATCGAGCTATACACGGCATCTACGTAGTTTTTGCGAGTTTTGCACTCAAACATCACCTCGCAGGCAAAGCACGAGCTTAGCCCTTTTTCGCGCTGACAGGCTTGCAAAATTTCTCTTTGGCGATCAAGCTCCAGCTCAAATTCGTCTTTTTGAGTTACGTCCGCTGCATGCTCGCTCATTTCGCGCTTCCGTAAAATTTATGCAGTAAATTTATCTCGTCTTTGGAGCCGAAAAAGCAAGGCGTGGTTTGGTGGATTTTTTCTACCTTCATATCAAAAAGCGTTACCGAGTAACCGTCGCTAGTCGCACCGCCCGCGCGCTCGTAGATAAATGCAAACGGCAGCACCTCAAATAGCACTCTTAGCTTGCCATTTGGCGCGTCGCTCGTGGCAGGATAGCTAAACAGCCCGCCGCCTTTTAGTAAAATTTGATGCAGGTCGCTCACCATGGCGCCCGAGTATCTGAGGCGATATCCCTGCAAAAACAGCTCGCGGATAAATTTAGCGTGAGTTTCGCTCCAGCCCTTTTGCGTAGCACCCGTGGCGTTTAACTTGCCTTTTTGCGCTAGCGCTAGATTTTTGATAAATTTAAACTCGCCGTCCCTGCCCAGGCGGTAAAGTGCCGGAGCCGTCCCCTCCTCGCAAAGCACGAGCTCTAGGCGTGGGCCGTAAACGACGTAGGCGGCGGCTTTTAGATTTTGCGGAGTTAGTTCGTTTTCGTAAATGCCAAAAATCGAGCCGATAGAAAAATTTACGTCCACTAGGCTAGAGCCGTCTAGCGGATCGTAGGCGACGATAAATTTCGCACTCTCGTTTAGCGCCAGCATATCCTCTTTTTCCTCGCTAACTAGCGCTTTTACGCAGGCTAAATTTGCAAACTCGGCCGTGATGATCTCGTCGCTTCTCACGTCTAGTTTTAGCTGCGTGTCGCCCGTGGCGTTGGCGTGATCAGTGTAGCCCAGATCGGCGTACTTTATCTCTTCGCCGATTTTTACGGCGATCTTTTTAATCGTTTCGAAAATTTCGTTCATTTTAATACCTTTGCATTTTTTAGTATCCACTCGCAGATGGCCTGCGTGTCGTCTAGATCGAAGTTTGGCTTATCGATCTCGTAGTCTTTTTGATAGCTTGCGATCGCGTTTGAAAAGCTAAGATAATCCTCGTTTATCTCGTCCTTAAATACGCTGATGCGCGGCAGCGGCAGAGTCTTTAAGCCCTCGACTAATAGCAAATCAAACTCGCCAGCCATCGCCACGACGTCGTCCACGCTCTTGCTCTCCTGCGAGAAAAAGGTCGTGCGCGTCGGACTCATGACCGCGACCTCGGCGCCTATTTGAGCAAATTTATAGCTATCCTTGCCCTCGACGTCAAACCTCGCCTTGTCGCCCGGGTCGTGCTTGATGATCACGACTTTTAAGCCGTCATCGATAAATTTTTTGGCGACCTTTAAAATAAGCGTAGTTTTGCCGCTATTTGAAGGTCCTGAAAACGCCATCGCCGCTTTTTTCATTTTTCTCCGAATTTTTGAAATTTACGCAGATTATAGCAAATTTAGGCTTTTTAAAAGCAAAATTTATCTAAAATAGCACCAAATTTAAAGAGGTATTAAAATGAAAAAGAGCGTATTTTTTTTAAGTTTTATTTTGGCGTTAGTTGGCTGTGCGGATAAAAAATATATCCACGAACCATTAAAAAACGAGCTTTTAGCCTACACTAGCAAATCTGAAATCATAGATGCCAAGACGAATATCCTAATCGTCGCGACCTATCTAAATCCGATCTATAGCGAGCTTGTGGACGAGCAAAAAAGAGAGAAATTCGTCGTGGCCGTGCATCCTAAAGAGGCTAAAATTTTAGAGGAGAGTTTTAGCGCAAACGGCTCGCAGCGAGGCATCATGGTTAGACGCCTGACCGCCAACGATCCGCTTTTGGAAAAAGTGAGCTTTGAAGTGCCGTGGGCTCAGTATTTCGAGGTCAGCACTCCAGAGATCAAAAGCGATAAAATCAATATTAATTTCGAAATTTATCCGTCAAAGCAGGTTTCTTTGAGCTTTCAAAAAGTGTCGAAATCAATGTACTGGAACGGAGAAGCCTTAGGTAGATAACATAGTTTGCGAGTACCTTTTTGCCGTAGTCGCGGCTCTCGGCGAAGGGCACTAGCTCCATGGATAAAAACGGCTCGTATTTTCCTTCGTTAAAAAGGTCGCCTCGCTGAAGCATCTTTTTGGTAAAGCCGATACCGCCGTTATACGCGTAAGCTACGAAAAGAGGGTGATAGAGGTATTTCTCCAAATAATTTAAGTGGTGGTCCGCAAATTTTAAGGCAAGGCGCGGATCAAACATATCGTCTTGATCGAAATTTGGGATCGCAAGCTCTTTTTTGCCGATGTGATTAGCCAAAAACGGCATAAACTGCATCATGCCAAGCGCATAAGAGGTCGAGATGACGGCCGGGATAAAGCGGCTCTCTTGCCTGCCGATCGCGTAAAGTAGTGCCTTTCTAGTCGCGTTTATATCCTCTAGCTCATCTACAAACGGCATAACGAAGTAACTATCCTTGTATCCGCTTGCCTTTTCCATCAGGTAGGCATACTGCCCCAGCGTCTCTTTGGTGTTAAAGGTTTCGGAGTGCTTTGCGGCATCCTGCGCGCTCATCTCTTTTATCATTTTAAAGGTCTTTTGCCACAAAAACGGATCTTTTATGTCGTAGTCAGCTACCTTTTCTTTCGTAGGCGTCGGAGAGACGATATTTGCGGCCGGACTTGCGCCCGTTAGTTCGTTTGCGTAGAGAGTATAGATATTTACGTCGCGGCTTTGATTTAGCTTATCAAGATAGATTGTATTTTTACTTAGTAGATACAGCCAAAACACTGCGTTATCTTTGCGGTCCTGCCTCTCAAAGGCGGCCTGCGCTCTAGTAAAAAACCTCGTCGCGTCTTTTGGAGAATTTAACAAAACCGCGTTTATGCCTAGCATAAAGGCATCCTTGCCGGCAAGCTCGGTTTCCTTTATCGCAAGAAAATTTTGTCTAAATTTGACCGATTTTTTATCGATTATCAAATCGTTTGCTAGAACGTGAAACTCTTTTTTAGCTGCGAGCGAATTTATAAAATTTGCATCAAATATCTTGTCGAATTTATCCTTGTGCGAGGACTGGTTAAAATAAACCAAAAATGCGTCCGTATCGTTAAATTTGGCAAATTCATCCTCTGGATGCTTTTCGTTTAGCGAGCTCAAGCGGCGGTAAATAATCGGATCGGAGTCTTTAAATTTATCCGCCAGCTTTTGTCTCGTCTCCTTTTTTAGCTTCATCATAAAAGGCACTCTAAGACGCTGTTTTTGGCAGGTTACGTTGGCGTCTAGGATATTTTTCACACCCACGCTATCGCAGTTTCCTTTGACCTTTTTTGGCGGCAAAATCTCGGCCAGTTTCTTTGCCAGTACGCCCGCTCGGCGAAAGACGTCTTTGTTTAAAATTTGCGCCTGTTCCTTAGTGTAGTCGCCTTCGGTTAAAAGACGGTAAAAGTAGTAATCCTTAGCAAGCCCCTTAGGCTCGTCTTTTATCTCATCAAAACTCTTAACTCCGCCAAACGCCGCCGCAGCAAAAATCGCGGGCAGGATAAATTTAAGCAGCGTACGCAAACATAAGCCTTACGAAAAATCTATCTATAAACTGAAGCGCCAAAAGCACGATAATAGGCGCTATATCTATACCGCCAAAAACCGTCGGTATCACGCGGCGGATAGCGCCGTAAACGGGCTCGGTGAGGCGGTAGAGCAACTGCACGATAGGGTTATAGGGATCAGGGCGCACCCAGCTTATGATCGCTGCGCCTATGATGATCCACGTGTAGGCGCTGATAACGATATGCAGGATACTGCCGACTGCTTCTAAAAATACCGAAAATATCATCTTAAAATTTCCTTTAGATACGGTTTGATGAGCGGATATAGCTCGCTAAGCTCGGGACCGTGTTCGGCGCCCGTGAGTAAAATCCTAAGCGGCATAAAAAAGCCTTTGCCTTTTAGTCCGGTCGCATCCATTAGGGCTTTTTTTAGCTCGTTAAATTCACCAAATTCGCTCAAATTTAGCGAATTTACAGCGGCTTTTATAGCCTCGCAACCAGCCTTAAACTCGTCTGGGATAAATTTGGTCGCGAAAATCGCATCGACCTTGGCCTTTATCTCGGTTAGCAGGCTACTTTCTTGAGTGTAAAATCTAGCTATCGCCGCAAATTCTGGCTTTATGCCCATTAGCGCGGCTAGTCTCTCGTCGCTTGCTCTTTTTATGTGCTCGCGGTTGATGTGCTCAAGCTGCTTGACGTCAAATTTGGCCGGAGACGCCGAAACCTTCGAGATATCAAACCACTGCGCGGCTTCTTCTATCGTAAAGATTTCAACCGGAGCCTTGTAGCCTAGCGAAACGATGTAGTTTGCGATAGCTTCAGGCATAAAGCCTTGCGAGAGTAGCCATTTTACGCTGCTTTCGTTCTCGCGTTTGCTCATTTTTTTGCCCTCGACGTTTAAGATGATAGGCAGGTGAGCGTAGTTTATCTTTTGCGTGTAGCCTAGGCCCTCGCGGATGAGGTCTTGCTTTGGCGTGTTGCTGACGTGATCTTCGCCGCGGATGACGAAGGTAACGCCCTCGAGCATATCATCGACCGCACAGGCGAAGTTATATGTCGGCGTAAAATCAGCGCGCATAATGACGAAACTATCGACGTTTTCAGGCTCGAAGCTGATCTCGCCCTTTATAGCATCTTTAAATTTCATCGTGCATAGCGGCTTTTTCATGCGCACGACGAAAGGCTTTTGGTTATTTAGCACTTCGTTGTCGCTTAGGTGCTCGCATGTGCCGTCGTAGCGGTAGGCTTCACCTCTAGCCTTTGCGGCTTCTTTTTTAGCCTCCAGCTCGCTTTCCGTGCAAAAGCACGAAAACGCCTTTTTATCTATCAAAAGCTTTGCAGCAAACTCGCGGTGAAATTTTAAATTTTTACTTTGATAATAAAGCGTGTCCCATTTGATACCGAAAAGCTCTAAAATTTCTAAAATTTCCTTGTCTTTTCCGGGGATATTGCGCTCCTTGTCGGTATCCTCGATGCGGATGATAAAGCCGCTTTTATCCTGGAGCGAGCAGACGTAGTTTAGGATCGCAACCCTCAAATTTCCCAGATGCATATCGCCTGTCGGCGACGGCGCAAAACGATACATTTTTGCTTCCTTATTGATTTTTAGGGGCGATTATAGCATTTTAAGCATTTAACTTGGCTTTTTTATCTTTTGTGAAGCTAAAATAAATATAATTGATATCTAATTTTAAAATGCAAAGGAAAAAGATGAGTTTCATCAAGGAATTTAAAGAATTCGCGATGCGCGGTAACGTCATCGATATGGCTGTGGGCGTCGTGATCGGTGGCGCTTTCGGTAAGATCGTTAGCTCGCTAGTGGGCGACGTTATCATGCCAATCGTAGGCGTACTAACGGGCGGGGTAAATTTTTCCGACCTAAAAATCACCCTAAAAGACGCGGTCGGCGATACGGCTGCCGTAACCGTAAACTACGGCTCATTTATACAAACGATGGTCGATTTTACTATTATCGCGTTTTGTATTTTCTGCGTCGTTAAAGCTATAAATTCGCTCAAAAAACCAAAAATCGAGGAGCCAAAAGCCGAAGAGCCTGCGCCGATACCTGAGGACGTTGCACTTCTAACCGAGATCAGAGATCTTTTAAAAAATAAATAAGAAAAGCAAATGCTAGAGCAAATCCCGTTTTTTCAGGGGCTAAACGAGGCCGAGTTAAAAAGGCTAGAAGATATCAGCATCCTAAAAAAGTATAAAAAGGGCGAGTTTTTATTTATGGAGGGCGAGGAGTCAAAGTGGCTCCACCTCCTCATAAAAGGCTCGCTCAAGCTCTATAAAATCGGCCCCAAAGGCAAAGAAATTTTTATGCATCAGTTTAACGGGATTAGCTTCGTAGCCGAACTTGCCAACTTTGAAAATATCAAATTTCCGGCGACTGCGATATTTTTAACGGGCGGCGAAGTGCTAAAAATAGACTACGATAAATTTTACGCCGAGTTTTTATCAAACCCGCGCGTATCGCTACAAGTCATCAAATCGCTCTCACAAAAGCTAAAAATCGCAAGCGAGCTGATACATCAAGAGCTTGTACTAAACTCCGAGGCCAAGGTCGCGAGATTTCTCGTTAATCACGCCGATCTTTTTGATGAGCTAAAACACATCAAAATTGCCTCCATCCTAAACATCACGCCAGAGACATTTTCGAGGATTTTGGCGAAATTTAAAACCCAAAATTTGATCGAACTAGACTCAAATAATAAAATCGTAAATATCGCTATAAACGAGCTTTCGGAGATGTTTGAGGGATAGCTGCGGCTACTTGCTCATTTGTTAAATTGAACTCTCAATTTGCTCAAATCTTAATCAAATTTGACACTATTTAACGCCAAATTTAAGCACAGATTTTTAATTTTTCTTCTTTTGCGCAGCTTCGGTATCTGCTATAGAAGTGATTTCGTATTTTTGATCGATGTAGCCCATTTCTAGTAGCTTATTAAAGATTTTAGCCGTTAGAGGTCCCGCAGCCAGACCGCCGTGTCCGCCGTGCTCGATGATAACGGTAACGGCATATCTAGGCTCTTCGTACGGCCCGTAGGTAGTCACCCATGCATGCGAGCGGCGCAGATACTCCATGTCCTCTTCTTTCATACGCTTTTTTTCAGCCTGCGAGATACCCACGACCTGCGCTGTACCAGTTTTTGCCGCTAGCGTGAGTTTTGCTTCTTTAAAATACTTATGCGCGGTGCCTTTTTTGTGATTTACGACCTCATACATCGCTCTTTGGATGTACGGTAGCTGCTTTTTCTCAAACGGCGTTAGTATATCGTCGGCAGGCTCAAATTTAACCTCCTCGCCGTTTACGCTACGTAAAAAATGCGGAACGATATTTTTCCCCGTCGCTAGTATGCCCGTATAACGCACCACCTGCATCGGCGTTACGAGGAAGTTGCCCTGCCCGATCGATGTTATGAGCGTCTCGCCCTGATACCACGGCTGAGCGTACTTTTGCATCTTCCACTCGCGTCCAGGCACGATACCGACAAATTCATTTGGCAGATCCACTCCGCTCTTTTGCCCAAACCCCAGCCGCTCTAAAACCGGCGAGATGGCGTCTATACCGACTTTTAAGCTGCCCTTATAAAAATAATCGTCGCAGCTCTCGCGGATGGCCGAGTTCATATCTATAAAGCCGTGCCCGTAGACGTTCCAGCAGCGAAAATTTCGCCCTCCAAGCTCAAATGAGCCCGAGCAAAAATATCCGTCGGCGCGGCTCATCTTGCCAGTATCCAAAAACGCCATCGCTACGCCCATTTTTATAACCGAGCCCGGCGGATAAAGACCGTTTACGAGCTTGTTCGTAAACGGATGATCGATACTCTTAACGAGCTCGTCCCATTTAGCCTGCGAAAGACCGGTCACAAACGGGTTTAGATCATACTCTGGGAAGCTGCCCGCAGCCAGTATCGAGCCGTCTCTCACGTCCATCACGATGATGACGCCCGCGTTATTACCAAAAATTTCCTCGATATACCTTTGCATCTCAAGGTCGATCGTGAGCGAGATGTCCGAGCTTTGAGGATAGCTCACCGAGATCTCCTCGACCTCCTGATTTAGCGCGTTTACTTTTACCTTTCGCACGCCCTCTTGACCCTGCAAGACGGAGTTATAAAAGCGCTCCGTGCCGCTTCTGCCCGTGTGATTGGTTAGTTTTGCGACGGGATCGGACTCGACGTCTTGCTGATTTGCGCGGCCGACGTAGCCGATGATGTGCGAAGCTAGGTTATTGTATGGATAGTGGCGCTTGGAGGCTGGCTTGACCTCTAAATTTTCTCGCAGCGAGAGTTCGGCGATGCGCGGTATCATCTTATCGTAGTCCATAAAATCGATAATCTGAATAAAATCCTGATTATAAGGCGAGTCGGCTTTGATGTATTCGCGCTTTAGCTTCGTGACGTTTAGGTCCTCGAATAAATTTTGCAAATTTGCAAGCTCAGCGTCTAAAATCTCCGCCCTTTTTCCGTTTAAGTGTGGCTTTAAAGCAACGGAAAAGCCGAGGCGATTTACCGCCATCGGACGGCCTTTGGCGTCTAAAATCAGTCCGCGCACAGGGGCTAGATACTGCGTTTTTACCGCATTTTGCTCGGCGATCTCCTCGTAAAAATCGTTTGATTTGACGCTAAGGTAATAAACGCGCACCAGCAAAAGCACCCAGACGCTAAATATGATGCCAAAGACTATGCGCATCCTCATAGGCGCCCCCTAAACAAAATCACCGCCAAAACAGACTCTACGCCCACGTAGATCAGGTACTCGTAGTCAAATTTGAGTATAGGCAAATTTGCCGCGTAAGATATAAAAGAGCTCGTCGCGCACGTCCAAACATAGCCGCTGGCGACGAATCCCGCTGCCAAAAGCTCCCTTGATTTTAGCGTAACGATGAGCCAGTCGGACATAAAATGATAAAAAAGCATAAACGCAATCACCGCCGAAAACAGCGAAAACCCGTGCGCCTGCTCGGCAAAAGTGAGGTAAAACAGACAAAAATACCACTCCTTGCCAAACTCCTTGAGCGTCTTTTGTTTCTGCAAGGTTAGCATGATCATATAGGTAAAAAATATCCCGATAAGAGGCGGCAAGTACGCAAATATAGTCGTTAGGCTCTGATAAAAAATGAGAAACGCAACCCAAACAAGCTGCTTTAAAAATCGCTTCTCTGCTCCCAGTCTTCGCATCGCCGCACTCGTTTGCATTGTTATATGTTTTTGGCTAAATTTGCAAATTTAGCCTTGGCGGCGCTTAAATTTGTAAATTTACTTAGAAAATTTGATGATAAAAATGCCAAAATTTGCTTGCGGCTTTTTGATTTCATTACAGCCCCAGCGCGTTTAAATATATAAGCTCGTTTGCCTTTTCTACGCCTGTTTTTTTAAGCGCCGAAACGAAATGTGCGCCCGGATAGACCTTTAAAACCGCGCTTTTTTGGCTTTGATTTAGCTTGTCTGATTTGGTGAGGAAATTTAAAATCTTTTGATCGGGGCGCAAGAAGCTTTGCAAATAGTCGTTTACGTCTTTATCTATCTGCATATCAAACTGGCGCGAGTCGATGAGATGTACGAAAAGCTTGATGTTGGCTCTAAATTTTAGATATTCGTCAAGATTTTTTCTCCACTGCGCATGCATGCTTTTAGCCACTTTGGCATATCCAAAGCCCGGTAAATCAACGAAGGTCAAATTTGCCCTCTCCTCGCTTAGCTCGCCTTGCTCGTTTTTGATGCCGCGCGCATACTCGACCTCGAAAAAATTTATGAGGCGCGTTTTGCCTGGCGTCGAGCTGCTCTTGGCCAGGCCTTTTTGATTTACGAGAGCGTTTATGAGGCTGCTTTTGCCCACGTTTGAGCGCCCCAGAAACGCCACTTCGCTAGAGTTTGCAGGCGGAGCTAGCGAGATGTCGGGCGCTGAAACTAGAAATTTTGCGTTTAAAACGCGGATCACTTTTTGTCCTCAACCTGGAATATAAATTTGACCGGCTCTTTTTTGCCGCTGTTTACGTTGTACGTGCCGCTGTTTTGATTGACCGTGATCTTTTCGCCATAGACTTTTTTATCAGTCTCTATCTCGTGCAAAAAGCCGTTGCCGTTTATCGTATATAAATTTGGCGCAGGTTCGTAAATAAGCTCGCTACCGCTACCGTCGTATGTTTTATTTTTGATAAATGCTCTAAATTTGGCATTGCCGGAAGCGACGTATTTTAGCGGATTTCGCTTTTTGTCGAAATATATCACTACCAAATTTGCAGTGAGCGTATCCTTGCCTTTTTTAATATTTACATTGCCTTTAAATTCGCTTATTTGTTTGCCTTCGTCAGCATAAAACTCGTCCGCTGTGATCTCCACCTGCTCTGCTAAAAGCGGTAAAGCGCTAAGCGCCAAAACTAAAGCCACTTTTTTAAAACCAAAATTTATCATTTTCCGTCCTATCTTTTTCTATCTTGCTCTATCAAAGCAAAGGCCTTTTTGATATAAGCTTTTTTTAACTCAAAGTCATAAACCAGGGCTTTGCCGACTATTTTATCTTCGTTCTTCGTTAGCGTAAAAGGCGTTTGCGTAGTAGCTACTTTAGTGGCAGTACTATAAATGACCTCGTCTGATAAAAAGGTCAAATTTTCATTATTTGCATAGCGCGCGTTACCCTTAAGTATAATTCGACCGCCGTTATAAAACGCTTTATCGGAGCTCACGTTATGCTCTTTGTTATCTTTAAAAATTTCCGCTCTAAATTTGATAAATTCGTCAAATTCCGAGTATCTATTCCACGTATCGGCTTCATATCTAGCATTTACTACAGTAGCATTCATCTCGTAGTCAGTGACTGCGTTCATCTGCATGTTTGTAGTCACTTCGCCGCCCTTTAAGAGCTCGCTATAGTAAGGCTCCTCAATCGCCAAATAAACCATCGCCACGCTAAAAACGCTGACGACTAGGTAAAAAATCCTTATAACCAACGCTTAGCCCACTCTTGCATTAAGCCCTCGCTGCGGATAAGTATCTCTATCATCTCGCGCACCGCGCCGTTGCCGCCTTTGTAGTTGAGCCTCGTTCTTACTTCAAGCTCTTTGATCGCATTTTTCGGTTTAAAGCTCCATCCGACGCTTTTTAGTAGCTTGTAGTCGTTGTAATCGTCACCTATTGCTGCTGCATTTTCAAACTCGAGTCCTTCAAATTTAAGTATCTGTTTTGCGGTTTCAAATTTATCGCTAATGCCTTGATAGACGTGCGTTATCTTTAGATCCTGCGCCCTTTTTTCGACGATAGGCGAGCTTCTGCCGGTGATGATCGCGACTTTTTTACCGAGCTTTAGCCAGCTCTCGATAGCGTATCCATCCTTAACGTCAAAAAATTTAAGCTCGTCGCCGTTTGGGCCATAAATGATCTTGCCGTTGGTTAGGCACCCGTCGACGTCTAAAAATATAATCTCTATCATAGCACGCCTTTCGTGCTAGGCACGCCGACTCTAGCGTTTTTGGCTAGAGCTCTTCTTAGCGCGACGGCACAGGCTTTAAAGCTCGCCTCCAAAATATGATGAGAGTTTCGTCCGCGGATTTTAGCGATATGCAAGGTAATTGCGGCATTAAACGCTAGGGCTTGGAAAAACTCATTCGCTAGCTCTATGTCGAATTCGCCGACTTTGCCATCGCTTATGCTTTCGTAGACCAAAAACGGGCGATTTGAAAGATCAAGAGCGCAGTTTACCGCCGCCTCGTCCATCACCACCGTCGCCTCACCAAATCTCTCCACGCCGCTAAGCGGATAAATTTTCTCGCGCAAAGCTAGCCCAATAACGATACCCACGTCCTCAACGCTGTGATGAAAATCCACGTGCAAATCACCCTTGCAGACAAGCTTCATATCAAAAAGCGCGTGCTTACAAAAGGCCTCAAGCATGTGGTCAAAAAATCCTATGCCAGTGCTTATCTCGGATTTGCCACTGCCGTAAATTTCAAGCTCTAGGCTGATATCCGTCTCTTTTGTCTTTCTTTGCATCTTATTCCCTCACGAAAAATGCGCCCGAGATATGCCCTGCGCTTATGAAGTCTTTTGCTTCCTCTTCGCTTCTAAAGCCGCTTATAAATACCCTGTAAATTTTACCGCCGTCAAGATCATACGACTTTATAACAGTATCATAGGCACCGTTGCCGTATTGTCCAGCGTGCTGCCGTTTATGAGCGTTTGCGCCACTTAAATTTTTAAATGCGCCGATTTGCACCATAAAAATACCGCCGACAAAAGACTGTTGTTGCGGTTGCGCTTTAGTTTGAGTGCTCGTTTTTAGCGAGCCGCTAGGTTGTTTTGAGCTAGGCTGAGAGGATGCTACAACAGCTCCGCCGACGTTGCCGTTAAAGCCAACGACCTCTAGTAAAACGGGGGCTGTGCCGGCGTTAAATACATCAAGCTTAACCGCGCCAGTTTTTGACAAATCTATCACGCGACCTGCCATGAAAGGGCCTCGGTCGTTTATACGCACGATGATGTTTTTACCGTTTTTTATATTCGTCACGCGCACCATAGTGTTCATCGGCAGAGTCTTATGCGCCGCCGTCATAGCGTGCATATCGTAAGTCTCGCCGTTTGACGTTTTTTTGCCGTGAAAATCCGGACCATACCAACTGGCTATACCGCTAGCCCTATCACCGACCTTGACTACGGTCGGATAATAGGTTTTTCCGTTTATGGTATACGGGCGCATAGTAGCCTCATGCACACCTTTTGAACTATTTATTTTGCCGCTCTTCTTTGAGCCGCCGCTAGCGGTAATACCGCCGGAAGGCGAGGTCAAGAACGAACAGCCGCTCATAAAAAATATGAAAAATAGACTAAAAAATATAAATTTAGCCCTACTCGGTTGCGGCAAGTTTGGCTCCAATCGAGCTGTTTGAGCTCATAAGAGTATTGGCTTCTTTTAAATCCTCAAGCGCTACATCAAATTTCTGTGAAACTTCTCCGAGCGTATCGCCGCTTTTTACCATATACTCAGCTAGATAGTTTACGTTTTGCTCACTTGGGATAACTAGCTTTTGACTAGGCTTGATCTCGTTTGAAGCAAGTCCGTTGTACTCTTTTATGATCTTATGATTTACGCCGGTTTTTTCCGCTATAGTTAGTAGCGTATCGTTCTCTTTGGCAGTATAAATTTCAAATTTTCTATTTTGCGCTACTTCGAAATTATCGCTAAACATTTTCTTTTTGTTTAATGGAATATAAAGATAATAAGGTTTTTCCGTAGGCGGAGTATAGACGAATTTTAGATGCATATTGTACTCCTTCATCTTTTTTAGACTAAGACCTATGCTGTCTCCTACCTCCATTAGCGTTGTACCACCGGGGACGTCTATCTTTGATAGCTCTATACCTTTCGTTTCGCTTAAGGCCTGCGTTTTAGCCAGCAAATTTTCCTGCTCTTTTGCTATATGTGCAATGACTAAAATTTTCTTGACAAAATTTTTAGTTTCTTTTGGAATATAGCTTTTTTTATCGTCTAGCAATGTTGCCAGATCGGTAGTTCCGGCTTTTTTAATGCCTTCCCTTAATCTAGTGTCGCCGCAGTTGTAAGCCATCATTGCAAGATACCACTTACCAAAGTCATTTTTTAGACTCTGTAGGTATTTTGTAGCTGCAAGGGTAGCCGCCATCGGGTCTTTTCGCTCGTCGGTGTATTTATCGACTCTAAGACCATAAAGTTTTGCCGTAGACTCCATAAACTGCCAAATTCCGATGGCTTTTTTGCTAGAAACTATGTGATTTGAAAAACCGGACTCCGTCATAGCAAGATACAAAAACGACTCCGGGATACCTGAGTCTTTTATAATCTTTTGAAGCATTGGGATATGTTTATAGCCGCCTTTAACGGTATCTATAAACTCTTTTCTTTTACTATCTTTAATGGAATTTTTTATAGAAGCATAGTGAGAGCTTTGTAAAAATTTAGCATCTATGTCAAATTCTTTTAATATCATCTTTTGGGTTTGCTCTGCGTCGCTGCTAGCCGCGGTCGCAAAAAGCCACCCCGTACATGCTAGACACAGCATTATTACTCTAAAGATTTTCATTTTTCTCCTTGATTACGTGTTAAATTTCGTAAAAATTTTCTTCGCATTTTTCGTAGTTATTTGCATTACCTCTTCTTCTTTTAAATTTAAAATCTCAGCCATCTTTGCCGCAACCAACCGCGTAAAAGCAGGCTCGTTTCTTTTACCTCTAAAAGGCTCGGGCGTCAGATACGGCGCATCGGTTTCAAGCAGCAATCTATCTCGCGGAATTTGGGGTAAAATTTGAACCAAATTTTTCGCGTTCTTAAACGTCAAAACTCCACCGATACCAAAATAAAATTCGCCCATTTTAGCAAGCTCTAGAAGCAAAGGCGAAGCGTTATAGCAGTGCAAAACCGCTCCGACCAATCTACTTGCGTACTCTTTTAAGATATTAAAACTATCTTCGTTTGCATCTCTAATATGCAAAATAACCGGCAAATTTAACTCTACCGCCATATCAAGCTGCGCTCTAAATACGCGCTTTTGTTCCGCTTTTTCAAGCTCTTTTTCATTTTCGTCTTTAGGCAAGCGGAAGTAATCAAGCCCGCACTCGCCCACGGCAACGCACTTTTCGTCTTTTGCAAATTTATAAAGCACGTCCTTGTCAAATCCATCCTTATCATACGGATGAACTCCGACGGCAAAAAATACATTTTCAAATTCGCGGGTTATTTTAGCCGCTTTTGGTAAATCATTAATATCAGCACCCGGTATTAGCACTCCGTCAACGCCGTTTTCTCGGGCATTTGCGATAACTTTTACCAGATCGTTATCAAAGCTTTCATCGTCCAAATGACAGTGAGTGTCTATTATCATCAGGCTATTTCTACCCTATTTCGACCGTTTTGCTTAGCTCTATAAAGAGCCTCGTCAGCAAGCTCCAAAATCTCGTCGACGTTATAATCGCTTTTACCGAAAGTAACGCCTATGGAGACCGAAATTTTAACCGGTTCGTTTTTCATATTTATCGGATTGGCTGCTATTGCGGCTCTTAATCCGACAAAAAATTTAACCGCGTCTTCTTGCGATACGTTTTTTAATAAAACACAAAATTCTCCGCCGCCGAATCTGGCCGCTATATCGCTACTTTTGGTGTCGTCAATTAATTTTTTAGCCAGTAGTTTCAAAATTTTATCGCCGCTATCTTGTCCGTATTTATCATTGATATTTTTAAGCCCGTCTACGTCGATCACAGCTACGGCGTAAGGCATAGGATTTTCTTCCAAACTAGCTAAATATTCTTGCATACCGTCGTAAAAATACCTTCTATTAAATAATCCTGTTAGAAAATCTTTATTGGCGAAATTTGCGATTTTATTGATATTTTCCATATTTTCTATAGTATTATTTACGCGGCAAATAAGCTCTTCTTTTAAAAACGGCTTAGCGATAAAATCATTAGCTCCGTTTTTTAAAAATACCGCGCCGCTAACGTTTTCGTTTGCGCTAGTCATCATTATAACGCCTAGTTCGTTTTTATCTTTTTGCTCTCTTAGCTCTTTTAAAACCGCCAAACCGTCTTTTACCGGCATGCCGTAATCGCAAACCACGAGTTTTATATCGGGATTATCGGCAAAATAATTCATCGCCTCTTCGCCGTGAGCCGCCGTAAATACTCGAAACTGCAAATTTTGCAATATTTTTTTTACGTCATTTCTAGTCTGCATTACGTCTTCTACTACCATGACTTTATACTGCTTGTTGTTTTTTAGCCTATCTATCATATGAAATATATAATTTACGTCGCTCATATTTCCCTTATAGACGTAGTCCACGATGTCCTTGTCCATAAAAGTCTCTCTAGTCTTATCGTCCATACTACCCGTTAAAACTATAATCGGTAAGCCCTTAGACGCTACGAAATCGACCACTTCGCCGTTTGGAGCATCGGGTAAATTTAAATCGAGCAAAGTTATAAAATAATCCTTAGCTTTCGTAAGAAACGCCTGAGCTTCGGCTAAGCTGTGAGCGATGTCCACTTGCATTTCGGTATTATCTTCCATCTTTTTAGCGATTAGCTTTGCCAGGGCTTTGTTGTCTTCTACTATTAAAATTTTACTTTTTTCCATAAATATCCATTTGAAAATTTTCGAGAATATACCATTACTTTTCTTTTTTCAACCTAAATTTTAAGCCAAACTTAAACAACCAAAAGCTGGCGAGCAAAATTTATCGCCTCGTCGGTTATGCGTTCGCCGCTTATCATTCTAGCCAGCTCAGATACGCGCTCATCACCCTTTAGCTCCCTTACGCTCGAGGTTTCGCCGCGCTTTTCGACTAGAAAATGCGAATCGGCCTTAGAGCTTAGCTGCGGCTGATGCGAGATAGCAAAAATTTGATAAAATTTGGCCAAATTTAGCAGCACGTTTGCGATGCTCATCGCTTCTTTTCCGCTTAGATTCGCGTCTATTTCATCTAGGATTATGACACCCTCGCCGCCTCCCGTGATCTTGCTTTCGCTCGCGATAAAAGCTAGCCTTAAGCGGTTTAGCTCGCCCGAGCTTAGATTTTTTAGCGCCGTGTCGTTTAGGCTCAAATTTACCTCGTCCCTACCAGCGGCGTCTAGGGTTTTGCTATTTATCTTTAATGAAATCTCGCTCATATAAAGCTCTTTTAAAAACGAATTTATGAGTGACTCAAGCTCCTTTAAATTTGCCGCACGAGCCTGGCTGATTTTGTCTGCCAGCGCGTTTACTGCGGTTTCATTTTGTTTAAATTTACGCTCCAGCTCGCTTTTTTCAAAGCTTATGTTTTCGTATCTTGCTAGCTCCGCCTTGCGCGTTTTTAGCGTCTCCAAGGCCTCCTCCTCACCGCCATAGCGACGCACGAGCGAGTTTATCGCCTCGATGCGGTCTAGTACGCCCTCGATATCTACGTCTTCTAGCTCGTCCATGTTTAGATTTTCGCGCGCTACTCGCAGCTCGTTCATCGCCTCCTCAAAAAAGCTACTATCGATATCGCTGATGTTTAGCGCATCTACTACGGATTGCTCGAAATTAAAAATTTGCTCCGCCCTATTCCACGCTTCTAAAATTTTATCCTTTTTGCTTAGACGCTTTTTTAACTCCATCAGCTCGTCAAATTCGCCGATTTTCGGGCTCACGCTTTCTATTTTATTGATTTCAAAGGAGGCAAATTCTTTTAGCTCCTCCACTCTTTTTTCTTCGTCGATTATTTTTTTCAGCTCGCGCGAAATTTGGCTAAATTCGTCAAATTTGAGCCTAAATTCGCTCAAAATTTCGTTAAATTTAGCGTCTTTTTTCGCTTGCAAGCTATCTAGCAAATTTAAAAATCTCTCGTTTTCAAATTCGTTTATTTCCTTTGCGGATAGGTATTTTACATGCTCTTTGGCGATGCTGGCTAGATTTTTTTTAGAAACGGCTTGCGAGTTTATAAAGTAGCGCGTCGTTTTGTCGCGAAATAGCTTAAAAGTATTTATCTCCTCGCTCTCAAGGCCAAATTCCTCAAGGTCAAATTTATGCGAGACGTCGGCCTCGATGAGCTTTGCTTCGCTATCTTTTAGCCCCAAAACTGCCATTATCGAGCCCATCAGGACTGATTTGCCAGCACCGCTCACGCCCGTAAAGACGCTAAGTCCGCGCCCGAAATTTAACTCGACGTTTTCAAAACTCAAATTTTGCTTTATCAAAATCCGCTCAATCATTATAACCCCAATGCAGCTTTTCTTTTAAAATTTGAAAATAATCTCTCCCGACGTGGCGGATTAGCCGCGCCGTGCTGGCGCTTAGCGTCATGCTCACGCTCTCAAGCTCGCCCATTTTGTACCGCTCCTGTCCGTCGATAACCAGCACCGCCGCGCTTGCGGTTTTAAATTTGATCTCAAATCCGCGCGGAAGCACGACTGGGCGCTGCGTGAGCGAGTGCGAGCAAACGGGCGTAACCAAAAACACCTCGCTCAAAGGGTAGGTTATCGCCCCGCCCGCGCTCATGTTATATCCGGTTGATCCAACCGGCGTAGAGACGATGACGCCGTCGCCAAAATACGCGTTAAAGTATTTTTCGTTCCAAAAGGCCTCCACGTGCGTCATGGAGCCTACCTTTTCGCCCACGATTACCGCGTCGTTAAATGCGATTTTATGTAAAATTTCGCCGCTTTTTTTGTGCAAAAAAACGTCGAGCATAAAAGGGGTCTCGACCTCAAATTTACCCTCAAAAAACTCGGCGAAAAATTTCTCGCATTCATTCATCGTGATATCTGTTAAAAACCCTAGCCTACCCGCGTGAATGCCTAGCACATATGGCGAAATTTCGGCCGCGTTTCTACAAAGCGAGATGATCGTGCCGTCGCCTCCGAGCGAGATCAAAAAATCGCACTCCTGCGCTAGCTCGCGCACCTCAAATCCTTGTAAATTTGAGCCCTCTTTTAAATTTAGATGTTTAGCCGCCGCGTTTTCAAACAAAATTTGAACGCCGTACCTGGCTAAAATTTCGCGTAAAATTCGCATGTTTTTGACCGCGTCGCCGTTGATTTTCGCGACTAATCCGACCGTTTTTATCTTGGAAGGAAGCAATAAATTCTCTTTTTTCATAGGGCGGATTTTATCACATTTTGTTTTAAAAAAGCTGGGAGCAAGCAAATTTCTAGTATAATTGGCGCGTTAAAAACAGCAAAAGGAGTGAAAATGCGTAGCCATTACTGCACTGATTTAAGCAGTGCCGACATAGGCAAAGAAGTTACGCTTTGCGGTTGGGTAAATACCTACCGCGACCACGGCGGCGTTATATTTTTGGACCTGCGCGATCGCACGGGACTGATCCAGATCGTCTGCGATCCAGCAGATAGTAAGAGCTCTCACGAGGCCGCGTCGCACGTTCGCGACGAGTACGTACTAAGGATAAAAGGCAAAGTCCGCGCTCGCGGCGAAGGCCTGGTAAATCCGCGCCTAAAAACGGGCGAGATCGAAGTAATCGCTAGCGAAGTGATCGTCGAAAACCCGAGCGAGACGCTACCTTTCGTCATCGGCGACGAGAGCGTAAACGAGGACATCAGACTAAAATATAGATTTTTAGACCTTAGAAACGAAAAACTTCAAAATATCTTTAAAATGCGCTCAAAAGCGGCGATTGCAGCTAGAAACAGCCTAGATAAAATGGGCTTTATCGAGTTTGAAACGCCGATTTTAACGCGTGCTACGCCTGAGGGTGCGAGAGACTATCTAGTGCCTAGCCGCGTATATCCGGGCCAGTTTTATGCCCTGCCGCAAAGCCCGCAGCTTTTTAAACAACTTTTGATGTGCTCTGGCTTTGATAAATACTTCCAGATCGCAAAATGCTTCCGCGACGAGGACTTGCGCGCCGATAGACAGCCGGAATTTACGCAGATAGATATCGAGATGAGTTTCATCGAGCAAGAAGATATCCTAAATATGGCCGAAAATATGCTAAAAGACGTATTTGCCGCCTGCGGATATGATATCCAGATACCTTTCCGCCGCATGAGCTACAAAGAGGCGACAGAAAGCTACGGTAGCGATAAGCCCGATCTGCGCTACGATCTAAAGATGATCGACGTTATCGACATTTTCGCGCGCTCTAGCAACGAAATCTTTAGCAAAATCGCAACCGAACCTAAGAAAAACCGCATCAAAGCGCTAAAAGTACCAAACGGCGATAATATCTTTAGTAAGCGCGAGATGAACCGTTTTGAGGAATTTGTCCGCAAATTCGGCGCTCAGGGCCTTGGCTACTTCCAGATGAAAGAGGACGGACTAAAAGGACCGCTTTGCAAATTTTTCGAGCAAAGCAACCTCGACGAGATCGTGGCTCGCTGCGAGCTAAAAGTCGGCGACGTCGTATTTTTCGGCGCCGGCAAGAAAAAAGTCGTACTTGACTACATGGGGCGATTTAGGATTTTCCTCGCAGAGCAAATGGGCATCATCGACCAAAACAAAATGGAGTTTTTATGGGTGCTTGACTTTCCGATGTTTGAGCAAAACGACGACGGCAGCTACTCAGCCATGCACCATCCGTTTACCATGCCTAAAAACATCGACGAGCCCGATCTCGAGGACATCCTCTCGGTCGCTCACGACGTCGTGCTTAACGGCTATGAGCTTGGCGGCGGTAGCGTGAGGATACACAAAAACGACGTTCAGCAAAAGGTATTTAAGCTACTTGGTATCGACGAAGCCGAGCAACGCGAGAAATTTGGCTTCTTGCTTGATGCATTAAGCTTCGGCGCGCCTCCTCACGGCGGTATAGCGATCGGCTTTGACAGACTAAATATGCTAGTAAATAAAACCAGCTCGATCCGCGACGTCATCGCCTTCCCTAAGACTCAGCGCGCTCAGTGCCCGCTAACAAAAGCGCCGAGCGAAGCTAGCGGCGAGCAGTTGAGGGAGCTGGGGCTAAGGCTGCGAGAAAAAGAAAAATAAGTGTAGAAGCGTCGTCTTGCCGCGCTATACGTCGTTGGTTTTAAAATTTTACGCTCCGCAGACTACATGCCTAGCGTACGCTTAAATTTTAAAACCGCCTAGTCTAGCTTGGCGATACTTCCGCTACAAATTTATTGAATTTTATTTTTTATTTTAAAGAAAAAGGCGAAGTATTTTTCGCTTAGACGAGGCGGATTTTAAATTTTAAGCGCAGATAGAACACGTAGCTCATCGAGCTTAAAATTTAAAATCCAACGAAGTATAAGTAGAAAAAGGCAAGCCGTTTAAAGGAAAATTTATGAAAAAACTATTTTTAATCATCGGCGCTCCAGGCTCCGGCAAAACCACCGACGCATCGCTAATCGCGCAAGAGGACGCCAAATTTGCGCACTTCTCAACGGGCGATCTGCTACGCGCAGAGGTTGCCAGTGGCTCAGAGCTAGGCAAACTAATCGACGGCTTTATCTCAAAGGGCAATCTAGTCCCGCTTGACGTCGTCGTAAATGCGATCGTCTCAGCGATCAAAAGCTCGGACAAATCAAACGTCATCATCGACGGTTACCCGCGCAGCATCGAGCAAATGACCGAGCTAGACAAGGTGCTAGCCGCGCAAAACGAGATCGCGTTGAAAGGCGTGATCGAAGTGGACGTTAGCGAAGCCGTCGCACGCGAGAGAGTACTCGGACGAGCGCGCGGAGCCGACGACAACAACGAGGTTTTCAACAACCGCATGAAGGTTTATCTAGAACCGATCGAGGCGATACGTAAATTTTACAAAGAAAAAGGCCTGCTCCACGTCGTAAACGGCGAGCGCGCGATCGAGCCTATCGTAGCCGACGTCAAAGCTCTCGTAAATAGCCTATAAACATTAATTTTAGAGCCTCAAGCTAGGCTCTAAAATTAAGCTTTCCATAAATCCAAATTAACAAAAAATTCACGAATTATCATTAAAATCCGCACTATATTTTCACGAAAATCACATCAAATTTTAAAGGATACATAATGTTTAAAAAAATAGTTTTATCAGCGGCTCTTGCTAGCGCGATGTTTGCAGCAGGCGGATTCGTCGGCAAAGGCGCCACGAGCGCAAGCACGGTGAAACAAGCCCTAGCGCTACCAGATGACGCTCGCGTCGTGCTTGAAGGCAAGATCGTCTCCGAGTTTCGCCCTGAGCACTACCTATTCGTCGATAAAAACGGCGACACGATCGAAGTCGAGATCGATAACAATGACTGGAGAGGCGTAACCGTCGATGAAAACACGCCCGTGCGCATCCAAGGCAAGATTGATAAGGACCTTATGAAAACCTCTATCGACGTAAAAAGCATCGAAATAATCAAATGATTTTAGGGCGGTTCGCCGCCTTAAATTTCCCCCAAATTTTAGTCCCCCTCAAAAAAAATTTACAAATTTTACTTTTTAGCATCAAATTTACCGCCGTAATGTCCATCAAATTTTAGCCTGCCCTAATTCTCGTTTTACTCCAAATTTAGCCGAGATTTTATATAATCTCTTACTCAAATTTCAATGCAAGTATCTCAAAGCGTTTTGCTACAAAACGCCACGTGATAGGAGCTTTACAAAGGATAAAAATGGACGTTTCAAAAATCAAAGCAGGCTCAAACCCGGACAAAATCAACGCCGTGATCGAGATCCCGTACGGCTCGAACATAAAATACGAAATCGACAAAGATAGCGGCGCGGTCGTAGTCGATCGCGTACTCTACTCGGCAATGTTCTACCCGGCAAACTACGGCTTCGTGCCAAACACGCTCGCAGCAGACGGAGATCCTGCCGATATCTTGGTGTTAAACGAATACCCTCTGCAAGCTGGTAGCGTGATCCCGTGCCGTCTCATCGGCGTGCTCGTGATGGAAGACGAAGCAGGCATGGACGAGAAACTGCTAGCCGTACCGGTTACCAAGATCGATCCGCGATTTGACGGGATCAAAAGCTATAAAGACCTGCCTGAGGCCACTCTAAATAAGATCAAAAATTTCTTTGAAACTTATAAAATTTTAGAGCCTAACAAATGGGTCAAGGTTAAAGAATTTAAAGACGCCGACGCCGCAAAAGAGATCCTGGACGCGGCGATCAAAAACTACAAATAAGTTGCTGCTAGGCTTGCCGGCCGCCACCTCGTTAAACCCAAACAAGCGGCGGTCAAATTTAAACTCACGCAAAAATCAAAAGGATAAAAATGGATATACTAAAGCTACTTTTGAGCAACTCCGGCGGTATGTTAGATGCGATGTCGCAAAAAAGCGGACTGGGCACAAACGACGTAGAGGCCGTGATTTCTAAGATCGCGCCGATTTTCATGCAAAGAGCCAATGAGAATTTTAAATCTGACGCAGATTCGTCAAATTTTCTAGAGATGATCCGCCGCTCAAACCTTGGCGAGATTACTGGAACCCCGCAAAACATCAACGTCGCCGAAGGCAACGAGCTACTAGGCGTACTAACGGGCTCGAAAGAAAACAGCAGGGCTCTAGCTAGCGACGTGGGTTCGCAGCTAGGCATCAGTGCAGACTCTATCAAGACTCTGCTACCGATGATCGCGCCGATGATCGCCGGCATGCTAAACAATCAGCTAAAAGCCTCAAATTTGCAAGACTCCGCGGACAACGACTCCATGATGTCGATGCTTACGCAGTTTTTGGATCAGAACAAAGACGGCTCGATCGTAGATGATATCTTTAGGATCGCAGGCGACTTTTTCGGTAAAAAATAGGCGGATTTCGCCTATTTTAGCCGTTTTGGCTTTGACGCTCGTCTAAATTTGAGCTTTATCCATACTATGCTTTTTGCGCCGCAATGCGCATTTTTCTACTCTTAACAATTTTTGATATACGCCTGCAAACGGCACTCATGCTACTTTAACTAGAACGGCTAAATTTATAAAAAATAAAATTTGATCAGTACCAGCCGCTGCCTCAAATTTATGCCGAATTTGACGTAAAAATAAATAACGTAAAATCAGACTTTAAAATCCAACTTTATGCCTACTTTAGCCCTTTTTTGAGTTTCCTAACGAGAAATCTCGCCAAGTGAAGCTCGCCAAAAAGCGATTTTTCGATGCAAAGCGGGCGGTCAAAAATAAGATCGCAGATGAGCTCGGCGCCAAGCACGGCAGTACAGAGCCCGCGCGAGCCGTGAGCGGTGCTAACGTAGACGTTTGGCACGTATTTTGGATGCGGATTGGACTTGCCCTTCGTCCAAAGCAGCGACTTATAGGTATCTTTATAAAAATCCTCGTTGTAAAGCCGCCCGATGAGCGGAAAACGGTCGCCGCTATAGCTGCGGTAGCCAACTTTTGAGCCGATTATTCGGACGTTTTGCGGTATTTTAGCCGCGATGTTTGAGCTTTTTTCAGGTGCGGTCAAATTTGACGCATCTTGCGTCTGCGCCGAATCATCAGTAGTCTCGGTACGCAAATCCGTATTTTTACTCAAATTTATATCGTTCCTACTCGTTTCCAAACGATTTAAATTTTCAGCAGCGCCGTCTGGGCCGGTAGTCAAATTTAAATCCTGCCCGCTTAAATTTAGCCGCTCGCTTTTAGCAAATTTACCGTCCAAAAACTCGGCAACGTCGGCTAAATTTTTCTCATCGTCACTAGAGCGCGGCTCGTCCAAAAAAAGATTTCTATCGTAAGTCGCGCCGATAACCTGCACGCCCTCGGCAGGCGGGCAGACATAGCCTTTAGCGCTAAAAGGCGCAGACGTCAAAACGGCGGGCTCGATATGCGTGACCTGGCCGCGAACGGAGCTAAGCCTGATGTCGTAGTCCGCAAAGAGCTCCATACTCTCGCTACCGATAGCAAGTACAAGCACGTCGGCGTTGATGGTTTGCCCGTCTTTAAAATGCGCCCTAACCGCGCCACCCTCAAGAGTCTCAAAGCCCGTAAATTCGCAGTTTAAAAGCGTTTTTATGCCCATGCTTGCCGCCTTGCACATCTTTCTGGGGCGAGCTTTTGCGCCATTAAAAATAAACGCGCTAGCGTAAGGCTCGTCATCAAATTTTAGCTCAAAAATGCCGTTGTCCGCGTCAAATTTGTGCCACTCGTAAAAGCGCTCCAGCGTCTTTTGCTCGTACGCGTAGTCCATCGCGCCGCAAAACTCTATCTCCTCAGCACCCAGATTTCGCTCATAAAAGCGCGCCGCCTGCAAAAACGCGTTCATGTGCATGCGGCCTAAATTTACGGTTGGCTTCGTGATAAGCGGCATCAAAATACCGCAGTGATTTCCAGAGCCGTTTAGCGCGATATCGCCACGCTTTTCGGCGATCGTGACATCTAGTCCGCGCTGACGCAACTTAAACGCGCAAACGCAGCCAGCCACTCCGCCGCCGATCACTAGCGCACTCTTTGGCGTAGCCCTGCTAGCTGGATCAAATCTGCTAAACCAAATTTCACCCTCAGCTTGCCGCTCGCCGGTAAATTTAGCGCGCAACATCTCTCGCTTTTTGCCGTAACCTTTTAGCAAATTTACTTCAAAACCACTATTTTGCAGTGCTCTTTTTAACGCGCCCGAAGCCGAGTACGTACAAACGCTAGCGCCCAATGCACATAAATTTGCGATTTTAGCGCAAACCAGCTCGCTCCACATCGCTTCGTTTTTAGCCGGCGCAAAGCCATCCATAAAAACAGCATCCGCAATAAAACTAAGCTCATCCAAAACCTCAGCCACGTCGCCAAAGCACAAGGTAAGCGTAACGTTTGGAGCCAAATTTAACCTATGAAATCCGCGAATAAGCGGAGGATAGGCATCCAAAAGCTCTCTCGAAACATCCTCAAGCTCGCTAAAATTCGCGTAAATTTTAGCTAGATCGTCTCTGGCGATCGGCGCTTTTTCGATACTGACGAAATTTAAAAATTTATCCGTGTTTTTAAATCTTTTAAAGGCGCAAAGAAAATTTAGCCCCGTGCCAAATCCAGCCTCAAGCACGTTAAATTCACTCTTTTTGTTCCAGATTTCGTCAAAAACGGAGTTAAAAACATACTCGCTCTGGCCGATAGGGTCGTCTGCGTTAAAGTAAATGTCGTCAAATTCGGGATTAAACGGGATGCCGCCCTTTAAAACGACTCGCGCGCTTTTCATTGCTGGTTTGAAAAATAGACGTCTATGCCGTCTGCGAGCCCCTTGGCTAGGGCGTCTTGGTATTTTGAGTTATTTATGAGATCACCTTCGCTAGGGTGAGTGATGTAGCCGACCTCAAGCAGCACCGCAGGCATCAGCGCGCCCACTAGCACCCAAAAAGGCGCCTCGCGAACGCCGCCGTCGGAGGCCTTTGAGCTCACTGATTTTGCTCGCGCTAAAACTTCGCGTTGAACGTCGATGGCGAGCTTGTTTGAGGCGATGATTTTCTCGCGGTTAAGGAAATTTAAAAATGTCTGCTTAGAAAAATAGTTCATCTCCTCGATGTCGGATTTATTTTCCAGGGCAGCGGCGTTTTTGCTACGCTCAGAACGAGCCGGCGAGAGGAAAAACGTCTCTATGCCGCGCATAGTCGCTGCCTTGGTTTTGCTCGGCGCGGCGTTTGCGTGGATGGAGATAAAGAGGTCTGCGGCCTTGTCATTGGCGTATTTCGTGCGGTCGCGAAGGTTGATAAATTTATCCTTACTACGAGTGTAATACACCTTGTAGCCGCGTCCTTGCAGCTCCTTGCCGGCCTTTTGCGCGATACTTAGCACGATATTTTTTTCTTTTAGCGATCCGTTTATAGCCCCCGGATCATCGCCGCCGTGTCCTGCGTCAAGGACGACAACCTTACCTTTAGCGCTTGTGATTTTTTTAGTGCTTGTCGTTTTTACGGGCGCCAGCACAATTTCTTGCTCATCCTTTTCGGTGGTGCTTTGGGTACTTTTAGCATCCGTCTTGGTCTGCGCGGCAACTTTTTCTTGCTTTTGCTGAGCGAGCTTTTGATTTTGACCTTGATGTTGAGTTGCTTTTTGCTGTTGTATTTGAGTTATTTCAGATTTCGAATTTGCAGCGATTTTGGGGAGCTCTTTCTTGATAGACGGTTGATGATTTTTTTGTTTACTGTTTTGACTCGTTAAATTTTGGCTTTGCGTGGGCTTAGCCTTTGAGAAAATTAAAGACTGATTATCGACTCTAAGTTTTAAATTTGGCTCGAATTGACTTACGAATACCACCCTAACGGTTTTTTCGTCAAACTGACTTATGCGGATCTCATCCACCAGGTAGTTCTTAAATCTTTGCAGTTTTCCGCCACTCCAAATTCCTTTAAATTCATATATCGTCTTATAAGACCCTTTTTGATTTAGGTCAGTTTTTTTGATATCGTTACCGTTTAACTGGCGGCTAAATTTTAGCTCGAAATTTCCGTCGTTATCCAAAGCTTCTAGAAGCTGCAAAGTTTGATTTTTGACGGTTTTGGCATTTTGGGCGGCCAGCGGAGCCGAGGATAGCTGGCTCAGTTTTACTTCTTTTTGCTTTGGCTCTTGTTTTTGTTGTTCTTTTTTGACCTGCTTTATTTCTTGTTTTGGTTTTTCTTCGCTTGGCTTTGTAGACTGCGGTATGCTCGCGAGCTCTTTTTCATACGGTTTGGTATCTAGCCCTAGGGCTTTTGAACTTTTTATAAGTCTAGTTAGGCTTTGGACTCTTAAATTTACGTTATTTTCCATTATGGATTTTACGTAAAGAGTCCTTAGCTCTTGATGCATTGCGATCTTTTCTTTATTGGCTGCGCTATCAAAATTTTTATCGAATTTATCTAAACTCGATAAAGCGCTTGCGCAAACCGCACTATTCAAAAAAAATAGAAGTATTAAAAATAATTTAACTATCTTCGCCATTTATCAGTTTTTCAAATAGTTCTTTCACGCTTATTATCTCGTTTAGCTTGTATCCGTTGGCGCCGGTAAAAAACAGCCCCGTGTCCTTTCGTCCCGCGAATGCGTCGTAAAGACGGTCTGCGATACAGTAGCCGACTTCTTTGGCTTCCTTGCCGCGCTGGCACGGGCTTACGCAGTTGCTTACGCAGCTGATTTTTGGACCCTGGCGCTTATCGACTAGGTTTATTAAATTCGTCCTAACGCCGCGCGCAGGGTAGCCTACCGGGCTTTTGATCAGCTCGATGTCCTCTTTTTTGGCCGCTAGCAACACTTGCTTAAACTCCTCACTAGCGTCGCACTCGTGCGTACCGATAAAGCGAGTGCCCATCTGTACGCCGTTTGCGCCAAGCGAGATAGCCTTATCGATATCATTTTTATCCCAGATACCGCCCGCCGCAAATAGCGGAAAATCGCCCCACTGCTTTATCTCTTCGCTAACTGGCGTTATCAAATTTTCCAGGCTGTACGCGGGATCGATACACTGCTCGTATGTAAATCCCTGGTGCCCGCCGCTAAGAGGCCCCTCGAGCACCACCGCGTCTGGAAGCCTGCCGTAGCGCCCTTGCCAGCGTTTGCAGATGATTTTTAGCGCCTTTGCCGAGGACACGATAGGAACCAAAGCCACGTCTGGGTAGTCTACTGTAAATTCTGGCAAATTCGTCGGTAGCCCAGCGCCCGTGATGATCACGTTTATGCCGTGGTCGCAGGCGTCTTTTACGATACGCTCGTAGTCGTTGCTGGCGTACAAAATATTGACCCCAAGAGGCCTATCGCCGCAAATTTTACGCGCATTATCAATGACGGCTTTTAGCCCCTCTCGCGAGTAGAAATTTCCGCTGCCGTAGGGCTTTGCGTTTAGCTCTTTGGTGATATATTTTCGCCCTTCGTAGTAGCCCGTTCCTACCGAGCTTATGACGCCTAGGCCACCTTCTAGGCTGACGTTTCCAGCGAGCCTATCCCAACTGATACCAAGCCCCATTCCGCCTTGGATTATCGGGTATTTTATATCGTATTTTCCGATTTTTACGGGTTGCATCAGGTTACCTTTAGTTTTGCAAATTTACGCTTGCCGACCTGCAAGACGTATTCGCCAGCGCCCAGCTTTAGCTGCTCGTCGGCGATCTTTTCTTGATTTAGGCTGACGGCGTTTGCCGCGATGTCTCGGCGCGCCTGAGAGCTGCTAGCGCATAGTCCGCAGTGAGTGAGCGCTTGCACGATCCAAGCGGGAGCCAAGAGCTCAAACTCGTCCATCTCGGTCGGGATCAAATTTTGCGAATGCACGCGGTCAAATTCGGCCTTTGCCTCTTTCGCCACCGCCTCGCCGTTATATCTAGCCGTGATTTCTAGCGCGAGAGCCTCTTTTACGGCTTTTGGGTGAGCTTTGCCGCTAGCTACGTCCGCTTTCAAATTTGCGATTTCTTCCGTGCTTTTTTCGCTAAGAAGCTCGTACCAGCGCCACATCAGCTCGTCGCTCACGCTTAAAACCTTAGCAAACATATCGTTTGGCTCGTCGGTCACGCCGATGTAGTTTCCTAGGCTCTTACTCATTTTATTTACGCCGTCAAGCCCCTCTAAAAGCGGCATCATGATGACGGCTTGTTCTTTGCCGACGTTGTAAACTCGCTGCAAGGTTCGCCCCATTAAAAGGTTAAATTTCTGATCCGTACCGCCCATCTCGATATCGCACTTCATCGCGACGCTGTCGTAGCCCTGAAGGAGCGGATATAAAAATTCGCTAATCGAGATCGAGGCGCCGCTTTTATATCTTTTTTCGAAATCATCGCGCTCAAGCATCCTAGCCACCGCAAAGGTGCTAGTTAGTTCCACGATGCCCGCGGCTCCCAGCTCGTTTAGCCACTTGGAGTTAAACATTATCTTAGTTTTTTGCGGGTCTAGGATTTTAAAAACCTGCTCCTCGTAGGTTTTAGCATTTGCCGCCACGGTCTCGCGGTCTAGCTTTTTTCGCGTCTGACTTTTGCCGCTAGGATCGCCGATTTGCCCCGTGAAATCGCCTATCAAAAACTGCACTATCGCTCCATGCTTTTGCAAAAGAGCCATCTTTTGAAGCACTACAGTGTGGCCCAGGTGTAGATCCGGAGCCGTCGGATCAAAACCTGCTTTAACGTAGAAATTTTCGCCCTTTTCATAGTAGTTTTTTACTAAATTTTCGACGCGCTCCTCGTCTATCATCTCGGCGACGCCTTTTTTTATATCGCTCATTATTTTGTTCAAATTTTCGCCCATTTTCTCTCCTAAATTTATTAATGTCCGTATGCGTCGTCAAGCGACACGAAGTCGATGATCTTGTAGCGATCTCTTAGTCGTTCTTTTATCTCGTTTACGTTCAAATTTTCGCCAAGCTCGATCGTCAGCTCAAAAAAGTCCGCCGTCGCCTCTCTAGTTTCGGTGAGGCTGATAGTTACGAGATCGACCTGCATTTTTGCCATATATGTCAAAAACTCCGCAAGCGACCCGCGTCTGTTTTCTAGGCTCAAGATAATCTTAAATCTATGCGGAGCGACTCGCGTCCATTTGACGAAAATCATCTCGTTTTTTTCTTCGGCTAGCTTCATAAACCGCTCGCAAAGCTTGTGGTGGACGGTGACATGGTGATAGTTTCTAAATCCCACGATATCGTCGCCGCGCTTTGGATTGCAGCAGTAATCAAACTCGATGCTGTTTATCTTGTGATTCGAGTAGATCACGATGTTTTCAAATTTTTGCTTTTTGACGTTATATTTATCCGTCATCGCGATAGCAAACGGACGGTCTCTTTTTACATATTTTTTTAGCGCATTGACCACATCTTGTAGGTAAACCGAGTCAAACGCGGCTCTAAAAATTTTCTTGGTCAAATTTTCAGTCTCTAGCCACTGCTCGATGGTTGTTGAAGGTACCGCGAAAATGCCGCTTAAAATTTCGATCGCGACCATATTGTTGATATCTCTTATCTTTTGCTTGCAGTACGATCGAATCGTGGCTCTAGCCTTACCGGTTTTTACGCTGCCTAGCCACGAACAGCGGTATTTTGGCTCATCTCCGGTTACGATACTCACGATATCGCCGTTTTTTAGCTCCGTTAGTAGCGGCACGCGCACGCGGTTTACGTAGGCTTCTTTAGCATGCAAGCCTACGTGCGTGTGTATCTCGTAAGCGTAGTCAAGCGCCGTTGCGCCGCGCGGTAGCGTAAATATATCGCCCTTTGGCGAATAAACCGCGACGTCCTCGACGTAGAGGCTGTCTTTTGCGTATTCGTAGAGCTCCTCGGGGTTTTCGCTTGCTTCCTCCATGCCGTTTTCTATGCCGCTGATATCGCTTAGCCAGTCAAGTTTCGGGTTTAAAAAGCCGCCGCTTTTATATTTCCAGTGCGCCGCGACGCCGTACTCTGCGGTTTTATGCATGTCAAAAGTACGAATTTGAACCTCAAAGATGCTTTTGTTATCAAATATCGTAGTGTGTATCGTTTGGTAGCCGTTTTGCTTCGGAAGCGCGACGTAGTCTTTAAAACGCGAGATTAGAGGGTTAAAATTTATATGCAAATTTCCAAGTACCAAATAGCAATCCTGCGGCTCTTTAACCAGTACGCGCGCAGCTAGCAGGTCTAGCACCTCCTCGATCGAGATGCCTTTTCGCTGCATTTTTAAGTAAATCGAGTAGTGATGTTTGATACGTTTTTGTATCTCAAAGTCGTTTTCGCTAAAGCCGTTTTTGAGTAAAATTTGAAAAATTTTATCGGTAAACGCGTTTAGCTTTAGCACAAGTTGCTGTTTGTGCTCGGTTAAGTAGTCGTCGATTTTTTTGTACTCTTCTGGCAAAGCATACTTAAAGCTAAGATCCTCAAGCACGTTTTTGATCGACGAAATGCCTAGCCTATGCGCGATCGGAGCATAAACCATCAGCGTCTCTTCAGCGATTCGCTTTTGCTTTTCAGGACGCAAAGCTTGCAGGGTTAGCATGTTGTGTAGCCTATCGCAAAGCTTTACCACGAGCACTCTCACGTCCTCGATAGATATTAGCAACATCTTGCGAAATGTCATCGCAGACGCCGCCAAACGCTCGTTTGACTCCGAGCTTGCGAGCTTATCTTCTCTGATGGCTACGATTTTTGTTAGTCCCTCGACTAGCTTTGCGACCTCTTCGCCAAAGTCCTCTCGCACGCTCTCTATCGATCTATCCGTATCCTCAACCACGTCATGAAGCAAGGCGGCGATAATCATATCCTCGTCCCCGCCCATGTGCGCCACGATGCAGGACACTAGGATAGGGTGTATAGCATACGGTTCGCCGCTTTTTCTAAACTGTCCGGCATGCGAGATAACGCAGCACTCGATCGCTCGCTCTAAATTCGGCGTAAAAATTATCAGCTCGCTAAGTAACTGCCTCGCCTGAGCGACGTCCTTGCAAGCGGTTATATCGTCGATTAATTGTTCTAGTAAAAATCCGCTATTTAGCTGCTTCAACTATACCCTCTAAAGCTATCTTGCCCTCAGCTATCTCGCGTAGGGCGATATCGGCAAATTTCATCTTAGTAACGTCGATATCAAGCAAGCTTTTTGCGCCGCCGGCTAGAGCCTCGGCCCTTTTTGCTACGACTAGAGCCAGCTTATATCTATCGTCTCCGACGAGTTTTAGAGCCTTTGCCGCTACTTCTTCAGATCTCATTTATTCTCCTTAAATTTAATTTCTTACGATAGAGCAAAACGCACTCTCGTCGCCTTGTATGATTTTGAGCAGGTTTCCGTCTTTAAACATATTGCACACCAAGATCGGTAGCGAATTATCCTTAGCTAGCGCGATAGCAGTATCGTCCATCACTTTGATATCATCACTCATAGCAAGCTCGTAGTTTAGCTCTTTTAGGAGCTTCGCGTTTTCAAATTTATGCGGGTCTTTGTCGTAAACGCCGTCTACTTTCGTAGCTTTGATTATCATATCTGAATCTATCTCGATAGCGCGCAGTGTAGCCGCCGTATCAGTAGTGAAAAACGGATTTCCTGTTCCCGCAGCAAAGATCACGACGCGACCTTTTTCAAGGTGTCTGTTCGCGCGTCCGACAATGAAGGTTTCACAGATGGCTTCCATCTTTATCGCGCTTTGTACGCGCACGTCCAGACCTACGCTCTCTAGCGCTTCTCTCATCGCGATAGAGTTTATCACGGTAGCTAGCATGCCCATGTGATCACCGCTGGTGCGCTTTATGATGCCGTCTCTAGCCGCGCTAACGCCGCGTATGATGTTACCTCCGCCGATGACGATGCCCACCTGGATGCCCTTTTCGACTAGCTCTTTGATCTGTTTTGCGATAAATTTAAGCACCGCGTTATCTATGCCAAAGCCGCTGTCTCCAGCTAGCGCCTCGCCTGAAAATTTAACTAAAATTCGCTTTTTTCGCTCCATTTTTCATCTCCTTAAATTTTCGGATTCTAGCTAAATTTGCTTTAAATTTTGCTAATCTCGGCGCGCAGGTGCTATTTTAGGCTGATTAGCTCAAGGGGGTCTATGTGGTAGTTTTTCTGCGTAACTTCAAAGGTTAGATCTCGCTGCACGCGCCCGATGACGTAGCCTTTTTGCACTTTTGCGCCCACTTTTACGGTAGGGGCGATCTGGCTAAGGTGCGCGTAGATCGTGTGGATGCCGTTTGGATTTTCGATGATGACTACTTTATCTAGCATCGCAGTTTCTTTAGCAAAGACCACTTTGCCGTTAAAGACGCTTTTTACCTTTGCGTCGGCCGAATTTGCGCTAAGCACGACCGATTCGTTAAAAATTTTGATGTTATAGATGGGATCTACATAGTTGCCGAATTTTTGTTTAACCGTAAAGCCGTCAAGCGGCGCGATAGTCTTTTCACCGCTGTATTTTTTAACAAGACTCGTTTGATAGCTTGAGCCAAACTGCTTCACGTCGCCCTCAGATGCGCTTGCCACGGCCTCGCCTTTTTTATCTTTCTTATTTTTTTGAGCTTTAGCCTCAGCCGCTCTTTGTGCAGCCAGAGCTTTTTTGGCCTCCTCGCTCTCTCTTTTTGCGACGATTTTTAGCTCTTCTAGCGTCTTTCTGATTTCGTCCTGTTGAGCTTGCAGGCGAGAGAGTTGCTTTTGATAAATTTCCTTATCCCGCTTTAAATTTGCCAGCGTTTTCATCTGCTTATCTTGCAAGGAAACGAGCTCAGCTTGCTTAAATTTAAAGGTTTTTAAATTTGACTTTATCCCGTCTATCTTATCGTTTTGGGTTTTTATCAAATTTTGCGTGCTTTCGTACTGCTTGGCTAGCTCGTTAAAATCATCCTTTAGCACCGAGTTTAGCTTGCTTAAAATCTCAGTCGCGATGATGCTATCCACGCCCTCCTCGTACTCTTTTGGCATTATAAGGTCGAAAGAAAACTCGTCCGAGATGATACGCACGATACTTTTTTGGATATTTTTTTGACTTTGCGTTAGGTCTTTGTTTTGCTTTACTAGCTCGTCAAGCTCGCCGCTAGCGCTTTTTGCGCTATTTTCCAGCTGCGCTATTTGGACGATGAGCTCTTTCATCTTGTCGTCGGTTTGCTTGACGCTTTTTTCGCCGCCGAGTATGTCGCCGGCCAGGTCGTCGAGCTTTTTGTTTAGCTGCTTTTCGAGCTCTTTTGAGGACTCGAGATAGGTCGTTTGATTTTTTATCTTTTCGCCCGTGCTCGCGTTTAAGCAAATCATGGCGGCCAGCAAAACGTAAATTTTTCTCATATCGCCGTTGCTTTTCTGGTTACGAGATAAACGGCTAAAAAACTAATCACAAGCGAAACGCCTAGCAGTACTCCGCCCTCGTAAAGCAGATCAATCGCTGGCAAATTTATATTTAGATCCGCAGCGACCTCTTTAACGGGCTGCAAATCCGGCAAGATAATGTAAAAAACCGCCACCAAAACGGTCGCTATAAACGAATCAAACAACGCGTTTTTGTATAACGCGCCCGATTTTAGCCACGACGGAGCTCCCAGTAGCGTCATTATCTCTATGCGCTCCTTGTGCTCGTATAGCCAAATTCGCATCTGTTTTGCGATGAGCATAAGCCCGATTAACCCGATTAACCCCGAAAATATCGCCGAAATATTTTTAATCAGCTGCATGATTTTATAAATTTTATCATGCGTTTTTGAAAATGTCTCAACCCTGCTCACGCCGTTAATCTTTGAAATTTTATCCTTTATCTCTTGCATATATTGGGTGCTTGGAAAGGCATTTAGCTTTAGCGAGTAAAATTTAGGCAACGCATTTTGCAAAACGGCGATATTTTTTGATGAAATATCTTTAGAGAGCTTCTCTAGTACGGGCTTTGAACTAAGCGGTTCAAGAGATTCAAACGTATGAATGAGCGGCTTTACGTCGGTAGCGTTTAGCTCGTTTTGACTTACGATGATGATGTTGTAGTCTTTATTCATCACGGACTCGTACTCGTCCACCACTCGCCCGACTAGCAATATAAACTGAATGCCCACGAGTAACGCCATAAGCGGAATTATAGTGCTTAAGTGGTTTTTAAGGAATTTCATATAGGCGTCCATTTTCTATAGCAAGATGTCTATAGGGTACTCTTAGCGAGCTTGGCACCCTGTGCGTGACGACCACGATGCAGGTACCCAAAAACTCCTTAGCCGAACGCAAAAGTCCCCAGATAACGTCGCTTGAGTATTCATCAAGGCTACCCGTCGGCTCGTCGCAAAGTAGCAAATTTGGATTATGCGCGAGTGCCCTAGCCATCGCGGCTCGCTGCTGTTCGCCGCCGCTTAGCTCGTTTGGATATTTGTGCGCTCTGTGGAGCAAATTTACGTGCTTTAAAAGCTTGGTCGCCTGATTTTTACAAACGTTAGCGCTAAGACCTTTTATCATCAGCGGCAGCATCACATTTTTTTCGATATTCCACTCGCTTATCAGGCGGTAGTTTTGAAAAACTACGCCGATGCGCTGCCTTAGTTTATCCAGATTTTGCCCGCCTAGATTCATCATATCGGTTAGGCAGACGTTTAGCGAGCCAGCACTTGGTTTTATCTCGCCGTAAAAAGATTTTAAAAGCGTCGATTTGCCGCTACCGCTTTGCCCGGTGATAAAAACGAAATCATTGGCGTAAATGTCAAATTTTGCGTCCGTTATGAGCTTTTCGCAGCCCTCGTATCCTAGGCAAAGCCCGCTTGCGCTAATTATTTTTTGCATCCGCCAAATACTCCTTCAACGCAAGATGCGCCTTTAAATTTTCAGCCGTAACGAGCGGCTTTTTTATAAAATATTCCGCGCCTTTTTCGCCGAGCAAAACATAGCAGTGCTCGGGCGCGTTAAATGCGCCAAACGCGGTGCGAATCAAAATTTCGCCGTCTTTTTCGTATTTTTCTTCCAAATGCAAGAAAAAATCATCTTCTTTTATCGTTTGGTTGCTAAATTTAGCCGCGACCTTGCTCGCGTCGTAGCCGTTTTCAAATTTTAGCTCGCCCTGATCAGCTCTTGGTTCGCTTTGCTTTTCGCAGGTAAAGATAACGTCGTAAATATCTTTTTGGTGCCTTTTCCAGCGGTCTTCATATTTGCTACTTACTTTTAGATCGCGGTTTTTATAAATTTGCACGTCGGCGTCGCTCAAATTTAAAATTTGAGTCAAAGTAAAGTCCGCATACTCGCGGCTATCGGTTCGCAGCTCAAATTTGCCGCCTACTTTTAGAGTTCGCTCGCACTCCAGGGCAAATTTAGCCGACGCCACACGCCTATGAGGAGCGTCGTCCCAAGGCACTGGAAAATGAAGGAAAATTTTATCTATAAAATTTGACTCCACAAGCGATAAAAGTAGCCTCGCGTCGCAGTTTACGAGCATGATGTTGTTTAGATTTTTGGCTTTTGCCAGCTTGGCTACCTGCTCGAGCGAGGGCTTGTAGACCTCGATGCCAATAACTAGCGTATTTGGGTTGTTTTCAGCCTGAAATAGCAAGTGTCTGCCCGATCCAAATCCGATCTCGATAAATTTGCTCTCAAATTCACTCTGATTTAAATTTTCAAGCAACTCGCTCACGCTAAAAATAGCTGAGTCTTTTTGAGTGAGGCGCGTATTTTTTACCGCGATAGCTTCGCTTAAAATTTGATCGCAATAAAGCTCTTTAAATTTCACCAAAGCATTTTGCAAAAGCCCTATTTTCGCAGGCTTCGTTAGCTTTTCGCCCTTTACGACCCAGTCGTTTTCGCGCTTTTTTAGCGTGATAAAAAACTCCTCGCTAGAGCTTTTTGTATAAACGAGACTAACGCCCTGTCTGCCGTGAGCCTCCCACAAAAAGCTTATCTCGCCGCACTCTTTTGGAGTAAAATTTACGTTTTTAGCTATAAAATTGGGCATTATTCGACGGCTATCTCGGCTTTAGCAGAAGCGTCGGAGCTTATGCCGTATTCATCCACGGCGATAACTTTGTAGCTATATTTTTGCCCGTAAGCAACGCTATTATCGACAAATTCATTGCCCGTTATATTTGTAAATTTCTGCTCGCTTCCGCCGCCGTCTCTTATAACAGTAAAGCTTCTAGCCTTATCAGAGGCATTCCACGCTAGCTTAACCGCCGTGCTGTCGGCCACGATAGAGGATACGACCGGCGCGTCGATAGCTCCTAGCGTCATACCGATGATAGGCTCGCTAGGCTTTTTAGACTCTAAGCCGTCTTTATCGACGATGGTGATTTTATAGTACCTAGTCGCGCCGTTTTCGTTTATGAGATCCTCGTAGCTATTAGACGTGGTTTTCACTAGGTATGTATACGGCATAAATTTGCTTGACGCGCTGTAAATTTTATAGTAGCCAAAGTCGTCGCTAGCCACGCTATCCCACGTCAAAATAATCTTTTTAGGCACGTCTTTAGTAGCCTGCGCATTTACGACCTCGCTTGGTAGCTGCTTTGTCGTAGAGTCCACGATCTCGCTAGGTTTTGAGATCGTTCCACTGGTAGTTTTTACGAAAACTCTATATTTGTAGCTTCTGCCAGGCTTCACATCATCATCGATATATTCGGCGTTTAGTCTGCCTTTTACCTCGGCGATTTGCCTCCAGTTTTCTTTATTTATATCGGCTTTTTCGACGACGTAAGACGCCACGCGAAGGTCTGGATGAGGTCTCCAGATGAGTTTCACGCGCTCGGGTAAATTCGTAAGCGCTCTAACAAAAGGCACGGAATCCATAAGCGCCTTAGTAGTGGCGCTAACGATCATGCCTGGGCCTGAAATTTGCTTGCTCACGTTGTACGTTCTCATCTCGTAGGTATATGTTGTCTCCGGAGCTAAATTTGCGTCCACGTAGTGGCTGGCAAAGCGGTCTTTTATGTCGGCTACGACCTTCATTTTGCCGTTATTTTCGTTTGGATTTGAGCGGTATAGATAGTAGCCCGCGACGTTTGATGTCGGAGTCGGCGTCCACTCAAAGCCAACTTCGGTCATATCGCTGATGGTTTTTAGGCTCTGGACGGTCGGCAAATTCGGATTTACTTGCGCAGGGCCGCTAGAGGATACGCATCCACTCATCACAATGGCTAAAGAGCTCGCTAAGCCCCATAAAATCAATCTTTTCATCTATATTCTCCTTGCTAAATTTGCTAAGTAAAATTTCACTAAAATCATCCCAGACTGGCGCTACGAAGCTCATTTGCTCGCCCGTGCGCGGATGCGTGAAATATAGCCCGTAGGCGTGAAGCATTACTCGGCCGATTTTATCCTTTTCGCTCTTAAAACCGTATAAAGCATCGCCCAAAATATGGCGGTTTAGGCTAGCTAGATGCACTCTGATCTGATGAGTCCTGCCTGTAAAAAGCTTTGCCGCGATCAAATTTACGCCCGCGTTTTTGTCCCGCACGGGGCCGTCAAATTCGCTAAAAAGTAAATTCGCAAAGGCGCTTTTTGCCGCGCGGCCGTCCGAAACGATCGCCTTTTTTAGGCGGTTAGCGGGGTTTCGTCCGATAGCTCGCTCGACGATGCAGTTTTGCTTGAGCGGCATATCGGTTAGCGCTAGATATATGCGCCCCATGCTTTTGTCGCTTAGCTGTTTTGAGAGCGCGGCGTGAGCGGCGTTATTTTTAGCCACGACGATAGCTCCGCTAGTGCCTTTATCTAGCCTGTGCACGATGCCCGCCCTACTTTGCCCGCTTAAATTTGACAGCAAAAATCCCTTTGCTCCCAGCCAGTCCACAAGCGTGGGCTCCTTGACGCTAGGAGCGGGATGGACGACTAAATTTGCCGGTTTATTTAGCACGAGCAAATCCTCATCCTCGTAGATGATCGGCACTTCAAATTCCGCTTCAAATTTAGTCGTATCAGGCTCGCTTTGCTCAAATTTGATCCTCAAAACATCGCCCAAATTTAGCTTTACGGAAGGCTTGTTTAGCGGCTTGCCGTTTAGGCTAACCGACCCGCTTTTTATCAAATTTAGCGCTTGATTTCTAGCGACGTTTAGCTCAGCGGCCAAAAACGCATCCGCCCTCGTCTGCACGCCGTCTAAAATTTTGATCTCTTTTTCCGTCATTTTTAGATTTGTTTCCTTTAAAATGCTATAATCGCTCAAAAAAGGCAAATTTTTGATAAGACTCGATAGGCGAATTTTAACCCATTTTGACTTCGTTCAGCCGTTTTTGATACTTCCTATTATTATTTTATCATACATTTTGGTTTCTGAGGCAAATTCTATCCTGGCTGGCAAGCAGCTTGTATATTTTGGCGTCGGTTTAGCATTGTTTTTATTTTTCTTTTTGCTTCCCATTCGCAAGATCGCCTGGCTCATACCGCTATTTTACTGGATTTGTATCGTGTTGCTTATTAGCGTAGATTTGTTTGGCACCAGTAAACTGGGCGCAAAAAGATGGCTCGAGTTTCCTTTTATCCACTTTACGCTTCAGCCCTCAGAGATCATGAAGCCGGCGCTTCTTTTGATGTTAGGCTACCTCATCAAACAGCGCCCGCCAGAAGAAAACGGCTACGGTCTCAAGGACTTTTTACGTCTTAGCCTTTATATCCTTTTGCCTTTCGTGCTGATTTTAAAAGAGCCCGATCTGGGCACCGCGCTGATACTGCTTATCGTGGGCTACGCCGTGCTTTTTATCATCGGAGTAAATAAAAAAATTTGGGTCGTAATATTTGCCGGGGTTTTGCTCTCTGCGCCTGTGATCTACGAAAATTTACACGATTATCAAAAAAAGCGTATTACCGATTTTTTAAGCGAAGAGTCCAACTATCACGTGCGCCAGAGTATCATCGCTATCGGTAGCGGCGGACTAAAGGGCAAGCCAAAAGACGAAGCTACGCAGACGCACTTTAAATTTTTGCCGATTTCTACTAGCGATTTTATTTTCGCGTACACGATAGAGCGATACGGATTTTACGGAGGGCTCGCGCTACTTAGTTTTTACGGCGCGCTGATAGCTCATCTGCTCAGCCTAAACTACGGGCTAAAGGATGATTATTTTACGCAGACGATGGCGTCGGGGATCGGGATACTTATCTTTATCTACGTGAGTATAAATATCATGATGACGATCGGCTTTGCGCCTGTGGTGGGCATTCCGCTGCCGTTTTACAGCTACGGTGGCAGTAGCTTCGTTACTTTTATGTGCCTTTTTGGGATTTTGCAAAATTTGCTTGCGTTTAGGTTTGATCCGACGTATAGGTTGGTTAAATTTAAAATTTAAACATAAAAACTTTACTAAATACATACGTGAATTTTGATTGAAATAATTTTCAATCAAATCCCAAATAGAATTTGAAGTTTTTAAATATTAACCGCATTTGTTGTTAGGTCACTTTATTAGCGACGTTTTTTGACAGCCTGCCCCGATCGTGCAAGCACAAACCTAAAAATGTTTTATATGTACCGAACAAACTTATAATATAATCAGACGATGTACTTTAAAGTATTTGATAAAGATGAATTGAAGTGGTGGGTTCACCAGGACTCGAACCTGGGACCATCCGGTTATGAGCCGGATGCTCTAACCAACTGAGCTATGAACCCGCCAGCTGAAGTGAGGTTGTGATTATAGCAACGCAAAGCTTATTTACTGCTAAATTTTGATTTAAAAACGCAAAAATGTATAATATGCCAAATTTAATCCAAGGCAAAAGATGAACGAAAATTTAAGTGATTTCATAGACGCGTTTTTACTAGACGGCGGCGAGCAGAGCGAAAAGGCGCTAATAGCAGCGCTAAAAAAAGCAGAGTTTTTAGCCCCCGTGCTCATAAACCAAGCCCTAGCAAAACCCGATGGTAGCGCGGTTTACGAAGAAGAGGGCTCAAATATCAAATTTGTCCTATTAGAAGACGAGGGGAGCGGGCTTAGCTATTTCCCGGCATTTTCCAGCAGAGCAGAGATGATGAGATGGCGAAACGACGCCGAACAGGAGGCGATAAATCTGCGCCTAAAAGACTACGCCGCGATGCTAGAAAGCGCTGATGGCAAATACGCCGGAGTCGTGATAGACGCGTTTTCGCATAGTTTGATCTTAGATTTAGCAAAGCTAAAAGCAATCTGCGCTGAGTAAAATTTGATCCAAAAATAGCATGCCCGCTCAGTAAAATTTAAAGGATAATCCCACCCGCAACCGCAAATTTGAGGGGAGAAAATGGATAAGCTTAGAGAAAAATATATCGCGCTTCAAAAGGCGTTTTTGGGATTCAGACGGCGGCGCGGCGAGTATTTTGGCGCTGTACGAGTTCAAAGACGAGCTCGAAAAATGCGATAAAAAAGAGGCAAAGCTCGTGCTCGTGGACGTTTATGAGCTACTAGGGCTTAAAAAGAGCGCTTGCGAGCTTTTAGCCAAAATTTGCGATCCGAAGGACAAAAAGCAACTCAAAAAGCTCGGCTATCTAAAGCAGTATGCGCAAAACGGCGACGCGGGAGCGATAAAGCGCCCTAAAACCGCTAGCGAGGCGGCGCACCAAAGTAGAAAACTAAAAAGCCTGCCTCATTTTCGCTACCACCCGGATCCCTTCAAAACAGGCGTATTCAAGGACGATGTGAGCGTGGTTTGCGAATGCTGCGAGCAGGCGACTGACGTGTATTATTGCGGTAGCGTTTACAGTGTGGAGGACGTGAACTACCTCTGTCCGCACTGCATCGCTAGCGGCGCGGCTGCGGCGAAATTTGACGCCGGCTTCATCCAGGACGCCGACCCTCTGCCGGACGGCGCTGCGGACGCGCATGGCAAAACCGAGGAGTTGTTTCAAAGGACGCCGGGGTATTTTAGCTGACAGGGGGCGCATTGGCTCACGTGTTGCGACGATTACTGCGAGTTTTTGGGCGATGTGGGCACGAAGGAGCTGCAGGAGATGGGCATAGCGGAGGGGGTGTTTGCAGACTACGCCTTGCGCGGGGAATTTGCAGTAGAGGACGTGCGTGACTACCTAGTCGCAGGAGGCGATATGGCGGGCTATCTGTTTCGTTGCGCCCGCTGCGGCAAATATCAAATTTATGTCGATGCGAGCTAAATTTGAGAGAAAACTTGAAAAATTTTACTCGCCTAGCCCCGCATCTTTAAGACGTAAAATTTGAGTTAGCTAAATTTGATGCTGTTTTGCTTTTATGTTGAGGGGTTTTAAACTACGCTTTGCTTCGCAGTTGTGAGTGTAACGATGCAAAAGAGCCCCATTTTTATTTCCAATTTTTCCTTTCTTTTGGAGAGGAAGGGGTTCTACTTACGAAGCGTCGCCCCTTCCTCTCCAAAGCCCTCTCCAGCCCCACTGCACGTTAGAAGTTGCTGCACTGCGTGTAGGTCTAGATTTGGCGCTTACGCGCTACACATCTTTTTAATTTATAGCAGACGCAAATTTGCGAATTTAAAAACCTAACGACGCTTTGCGTCAGCAAAGCTATGTCGCCACCTCTCACGTCGTAGGGGTTGGGGGATTGTTAAGGAGGAAGGGAGCTCTTTTGCTTCGGCTTTGCCTCGCAACTGCTAGCAGAGCGTAATTCAAGCCCCTTCCCCCTTAACAAAGAAACAAGATAACCGTAGACAATCATTTTTGTTTTTAAGAAATTTAACACATAGCGTCAAATTTGAAAACCAAATTTAGCGCCTTAAAAATACGGGTCTTGGCAGATAAAATTTACAAATTTAGGAATATATGAGACAAATATTCCAGACAGAATAGGCGTAGTTTAAGTAAATTTTTCTTGCCCGCAAAGGAGCGGACTAGTCGTGCGTGACTGCAGGGGCGCAGAAAAATTTATTCTAAAATCCACCGTTTATGGGGAATCAAAATCTCCCGCATCAAACCCCAACTCCAGCGTCTTTATCTCCCCTATCGCATTTCCCGCTATCCCCTTTATTGAGCCAAACATCTCGATCGCGTTGTCGCGCACCTTTTCGATCTGCTTTTCGCGGCTCTTCCAGATGCGTTTCATAGCGTTTTTCTCGCGCTCTAGCTCCTCGCTCATCGCAGAAAAACCCTCCACGATGGCCTCAATACGCATCTTAAACTCATTGCTGACGAGATACGAGTAGAGCATCTCCATCTTGTTTGAGCGATTTTGCGCGGAGTTCCTAGCGAAATTTAGCTCTACGACGCCCTGCCTTAGCACGAAACAAAGCGCCTTAAACTCCTCGTAGTTGCACACCCATACGCCATCAACCAGCCCCATGCGCTCTAGCTCCCGCGGCCGAGCCTCGCTAACTAGCACTCCGACGTCAGCGCCTGATGCGCGCATATCGGCCTTAAATTTTTCTATCCATTCGTTTGAAAAATTTTTCGTGCGTTTGCTCTCGTAGTAGATTTTGCCGCAGTTTTGCGCCTCGCGGGTATTTACGATCTGCATCACGTCCGCGCCGTTTGCGCCCTTTTTGACCTCGTCTATGGTGTCAAATACGAACTTCTCCCGTAGCCACGCCTCGATGGCGAGCTCTTGCGTCTCGCCTTGTAGTTGCTCGCTACCCTGCTCTATGCGCCTTTGCGCCTCGTTTAGCTGCTTTTTTAGCGCTTCTAGCTGCTCGTCTTTTTGCTTAAATTTTAGCTCGTTTTGCTCGGCTAGAGCCTTGCCCAGCCGCTCTTTTTCCTCGTTTAGGCGTTTGCTTAGCTCGGCCTCGGTTTTAGCCATCAGCGCGCTTTCAAACTCGCTCTTTTCTCGTTTTAGTTTTTCTATCTCAAGCGTCTTTAAATTTAGCTCGTTTATCTGCTTTGACTTTGCTTCAAGCTCGTTTTTTAGGGCATTTACTATGTTTAAATTTTCGCCCTCGAGCTTTGTTTTTATTTCGTTTTCAAGCTCGGTTTTTTTAGCGTTTATGGCTGCGGCAAATTTAGCGTCGAATTCTTTCTCCTTCGCGTTTAAAGCATCTAAATGCGCCTTGTATTCAGCCCTCTTAATCTCGATCTCTTTATCAAACTCTCGTCTAGCCGCCGCCATTTTTTGCTTCATTTCAAGCTCAAGCTCGGTTTTTAGAGCCAAATTTACATCGACCTCGGCGCCGCAGTTACCGCATTTTACGCTACTTTGCATTTACAGCCTCGTTTTCATTTTTTCAAATTCGTCCTGCACAGTGGCCGAGTTTGGCTCGTTGCTCATCTTATCTATCGCGTCACCGTAGAGGCTGGTTAGATAAATCACGATGCAAGAGACCGCAAAGCCAGGCAGTATCTCGTAAACGTAAGAATTTAGCCCAAGCGCTATCCACGCGATCACCGTCGCTCCGCCCGTTATCATGCCTAGAAGCGCCGCCAGCGCGCTCATCCTGCGCCAATAAAGGCTAAAAAGCAGCACCGGCCCAAAGCTCGCGCCAAAGCCCGCCCACGCATAGCCCACGACGTTTAGCACGCTTTCGTTAAAGCTAAAAGCAAGCGCGGTAGCCACGAGCGCGACGGCCACGACGGCGTATCTGCCGGCTGCGACCTGGGCTTTTTGCGAAATTTCTTTTTTGTAAAAGGCAAACACAAAGTCCTGCGTCACCGAGCTTGCGCTAACCAAAAGCTGACTAGAAATCGTACTCATGATAGCTGAAAGCACGGCCGAGATAATAATACCCACGAAAAACGGATGAAACAGCGTTTCGCCAAGCTGCAAAAAGACCTTTTCGGGGTCAGCCAGAGGCAAATTTAACTCGCTGTAATACACAAAGCCGATCAGTCCGCTCATCATCGCTCCAGCAAGCCCTATCGTCATCCAGCCGATACCGATGCGGCGCGCTTGGGCTAGCTCTTTTGAGCTTCGTATCGCCATAAACCTAACGATGATGTGCGGCTGTCCGAAGTACCCAAGCCCCCACGCCATGAGTCCCAAGATGCTTAAAAAAGTCTGATCGTAAAAGACGTTTAGGTGGTTTTTGCCGTATTTTGACACCTCGTTCCAAAAGGTAGCACCGTCTGGCAAATTTAGATTACAAAACGCGACTACGGGTACGGCGACAAGTACCAAAAACATCAGCATGCCCTGAAACGCGTCCGTGATACAAACCGCGCGAAAACCGCCGAAAAACGTGTAAAAAACGACGATAGCCAGCGTAAAAATCGCACCAAATTTAAAATCTAATCCAAAAAAGCTCTCAAAACTCTTGCCACCCGCTATTATGCCGCTACTAACGTAAAGCGTGAAAAATATCAAGATCAAAAGGCCCGAGACTATGCGTAAAATTTTAGTCTCGTCTTTGAAGCGGTTTTGTAAGAAATCGGGAATCGTGATGCTGTCGCTCGCAACCTCGGTATAGACGCGCAGACGCTTTGCTAAAAATAGGTAATTACAATACGCTCCTATAACAAGCCCCAAAACCATCCAAATCGTAGCCAGCCCCGTGGCATATAGCGCGCCCGGCACGCCTAGCAGCATCCAACCGCTCATATCGCTAGCTCCGGCGCTTAGCGCGGTTACAACCGGCCCTAGGCGGCGGTTGTCGAGCAGATATTCGCCCATATTGGCGTTTTTGTTATAAGAGTATCGCCCTACGAAAAGCAAAAATCCAAAATACAGCGCGATGGCGATATAGCGTGCATAGTCCATTAAATTTCCCTCGGTTTTTTAAATTTGAGTTACGATAATATGATAAATTTGTTTAAAAGATAATTTTTTCGCGTAAAAAAGGTTAAATTTATATTTTTTTCCGTATTATTAACCCTCATTACACTTTTAAGGTTTAAGAAATGCTAAACGAAAAATTTTTCAGGGCGCTGTTTTTCGTCGTCATCGTCTCCGCGGGCGTTTACTATTTTTATCCGACGGAGCTAAACGAGGCGCAACGTCTAGCTTACCTTAAAAGCTATGGCGTGACGCTGGGACTCACCATAGGCGGCACGGCTATCGGCGTGACTTTGGGCTTTATTTTGGCGTTTTTAAAGTTTTTAAATATCAAAATTTTAAGCTTTCTCATTGACGAATACGTAGATATCCTGCGCGGAACGCCGATTATTTTGCAGCTTCTTATATTTTCGGTCGTGATTTTCGCAACCTGGAGCGATAACTTTTACGTCGCTTTAATCGCGCTTGGGCTAAACAGCTCCGCCTACGTCGCAGAAATCGTGCGTAGCGGCATAAATAGCGTCGATAAAGGGCAAATGGAAGCCGCAAGGGCGATGGGCCTAAACTACTACGTCTCGATGCGCGAAGTGGTGTTCCCGCAGGCGACTAAAAACATATTGCCTGCGCTTGCGAACGAATTTATCTCGCTGTTTAAAGAAACTTCGGTCGTAGGCTACATTAGCGTCATCGACATCACAATGCAAAGTAAGAGCCTACAAGCGGTATTTTATAGCCCAGAGCCCGTCATTTTCACGGGTATAGTTTACTATGTCAGTGTGAAGTTCTTTACGTTTTTGGTTAAAATTTTAGAGAGGAGACTAAATCGCCATGATTGAGATTAGAAATTTGAGTAAAAATTACGGCGATTTACGCGTCCTAGACGATATCAGCGTAGATATCAAACAAGGCGAAATCATCGCCATCATAGGTCCTAGCGGCGGCGGCAAGAGCACGTTTTTGCGCTGCATAAACCGCCTAGAAGAGCCAAGCGGCGGGCACATAAAGATAAACGGCGAGGATATAACGGACAAAAAAACTGATATAAACAAAATCCGTCAAAAAGTGAGCATGGTTTTTCAGCACTTTAACCTTTTTGCAAATAAAAACGTCTTGCAAAATTTAACCCTAGCTCCGATAAAAGCGGGAATTTTAGATAAAGAAAGCGCGGAAAAAAGAGCCGACGAGCTACTAAAAAGCGTGGGCCTAAGCGATAAAAAGTATGCATTCCCGCACAAGCTCTCGGGCGGTCAAAAACAGCGTATAGCAATCGCTAGAAGCCTTGCTATGAATCCCGAGGTCATACTCTTTGACGAGCCAACGAGTGCGCTAGATCCAGAGATGATCGGTGAGGTGCTAGACATCATGAAGGACGTCGCAGCAAAGGGCATCACGATGCTAGTAGTCACCCACGAGATGGGCTTTGCTAAAAACGTGGCCAATAGGATATTTTTCATGCACGGCGGTAAAATAGCCGTGGACGACACGCCTAAAAATGTTTTCGAAAACCCTAGCAATCAGCGTTTGCAGGATTTTCTAGGTAAAATTTTAAACCACTAAAAGGAGGTCAAAATGTCACAAAACATCGTTGCGGCTTTGTCCGCCGGCAAATTTAAAAAACTTTTCGTTTTCGTAGCCGCCGCTTTGATGATTTCAGGCTGCGGTCAAAGCTCGAATGAAAACGCGAGCAAAGACGCTGCAGTAAAAAACGAGGCAACCCCCGTAGCGGTACAACAAACGATAAAAGTAGGCTCGAGCGCGGACTATCCGCCGTTTGAGTATATCGACGAGCACAACAAAATCGTAGGCTTTGAAATCGATATGATAGAGGCCGTCGGCAAGAAAATCGGCGTCAAATTTGACGTGCAAAATATGAGCTTTGACGGGCTAATCCCCGCTCTAAAAACAGGCAAGATAGACGCCGCGCTAAGCGGTATGAGCGCGACCGAGGAGAGAAGAAAATCGGTCGATTTTACGAAGCCTTATTATTTTTCGGATAATCTTTTCATCCGCAAAAAAGGTACCGACGTAAATGCGACCAATATGCACCTCAAAAAAATAAGCGCGCAAATAGGCACCTTGCAAGAGGCCGCAGCTAAATCCATCTGCGGCGACTTAGCCGTACCTGCAGAGACCGTAGCGGCTGCGATTTTATCGCTAAAAGCAGGCAAAATCGACGTCGTGCTAACAGATAGCCCGATCGGCTACGAGTATCTAAAGCAAAACTCGGATCTGGAGGAGTTTTTAAAGCTTCCCGACGGCACCGAAGGCTTTGCCGTAGCGTTTAATAAAGGCAAGCACCTAGAGCTAATCGGCAAAATAGACGCCGCGATAGAGGAGCTCAAAAAGAGCGGCGAATTTGACAAGATGATGGAAAAATACGGCCTGAAGTAAATTTACGAGCCCGCACCGCGTTGCGGGCTTAAATTTGAAACCAAATTTAAAGGAGAGAAAATGAAAAAGATTTTTGCGCTGCTTTTAGCGGCTCTAGCTACACTTGGCGCTGCCGAGCTAAAGATCGGTACAGCCGCTAACTATCCGCCGTTTGAGTACGTGGACGAGCAAAACAAGATCACCGGCTTTGACATGGACCTAGTAGCCGAGCTCGCTAAACGCGCGGGTTTTGAGTACAAGATCGTAAATATGAGCTTTGACGGCCTCATCCCCGCTCTAAAAACGGGCAAGATCGACGCCGTAGCAAGCGCGATGAGCGCGACTGACGATAGACGAAAGTCGATTGATTTCACGCAGGCTTACTACGCTACGGAAAACATCTACTTGCGCGCTAAAGGCAACGACGCCATCGCGAGCAAAGACGCCCTAAACGGTAAAAGAGTGGGCGTACAACAAGGCACCGTCCAAGAGATCGCCGCTAACGCTATCGCAGGCGCTAAAGTCGTGCCTGCCGAGGATCCGGTTCCGCTAATCATGGGGCTAAAAAAAGGCAAGATAGACGCGGTCGTACTTGATAGCTCGATCGGCTACGGCTTTTTAAAGAAAAATCCGGAACTTGAGGAGTTTTATAAAGAAACCGACGGTAGCGAAGGCTTTTCTATAGCATTTGACAAAGGCAAACAAGCCGATCTAGTCACTAAGATAAACACCGCGCTTGACGAGATGAAAAAAGACGGCAGCTACGACAAACTGCTAGAAAAATACGATCTGAAATAATGAAAAAAAGCGCATTTTTTACTCTGATTAAATTTTGCGCTTTAGCCTTGCTGTCGGTAAATTCGGCTGCCGAGTTTACCGACATGCAAATAACCCAAACGACCAAATCCAAACGCGAAAAAGTCACAAAAGAAGTCCTTTTTTTAGAAAAAATTTTAGACTACGATACATTTATCTTTAGGCTAAACGCCGCCGTGATCGCCCCTTGTAAGCTTGCAAACGTCAAATTTTATAACGGCGCAAAATGCATAAAAGAAAAAAAAGAGCTGGAAAATTTCACCAAATCCTACGACAAAGAGATCAATAAGATATTTCGTCCGGGTCGCAACTACTACGTGCTCACGCTAAAAAATCTAGGCGATAGATGGCTATGCGAAGTAAGCGACGAAAGCAGAATCCTAAACAAAACCCTAGTTAAAAACGGCCTCGCCCTGCCTACTAGCAAAGAGTATCAAAAAATCGAGGTCAAAGAGGACTGGGCAAAGAAAAATCACGCGGAAATTTACGAGTGCCTAACCGGCAAAAAGCTAGAAGACGAAAAAGCAAAGAAAAAGCCGAAGAAAGCCGAAAATAATGCCACCAAAAACGTTCAAACCGAGCAAAATCCTGCGAGCGAGCAGCCTACGCAAACGCAGTCGCAAACTCCGCCGATACCGATGGAGTCGCAAGGAAACGGCCCCGTAAATTTAAAGGAGCTAGGCGTCGAGTTTGGCAAGGATTTCGGTGACAAATAAATTCGACCAAAGACAAATTTAACAAAACCGCTCAAGGCAAAACAATGAAAAATCCTAAAAAAAATATCCTAATCATCGCAGGCAGCGACAGCGTCGGGGGTGCCGGCGTGCAAGCCGATATAAAAACCTGCGAGGCCTACGGCAGCTACAGCGCGACCGCTATCACGGCTCTAACCGCGCAAAACACGAGCGGCGTGAGCGCGGTAATGCCCGTAACGCCCGAGTTTTTAAACGCGCAGCTAGAAGCAGCCTGCGCCGAGCTAAAATTTGACGCCGTAAAGATCGGCATGCTCTTTAACAAACAGCTCATAGCCTGCGTCAAAGCCTGGCTAGAGCAAAACAGCGGCATACCAGCCGTGATAGACCCTGTCTGCGTGGCAAAATCAGGCGCGAAGCTCCTACAAGATGGCGCCATAAACGCGTTAAAGGAGCTTTTAAGCCTCGCCCGCATCGCGACACCAAATTTAGACGAAGCGCGCATTTTGGGGTTAAATTTGAGCACCGATCTGCCCTGCGACGTCGTGCTAAAACGCACGCGAGCGAGCGAGATTTGCGAGGATACGCTTTATAAAAAAAGCGGCGAAATTGTTAAATTTGGCGAGCCGCTAGAGCGTCCCACAATCATGCACGGCGCGGGATGTAGCTTTGCCACGGCTATCGCATGCGCCCTAGCTTGCGGGGCAGACGAGGTAACGGCAATCAAGAGCGCCAAAGCCTTCGTCGCAAACGCGATTAAAAACGCCCACGGCTCAAATTTCGGCGTGCGGCTACTAGATCACAAAGCAGCGGGCGAAAATGTCTGAAATTTACGCTATCACGGATGATATCCTAACGCCAGAAAACAGCGTGCTAGAGCAAACTCGCGAGCTGCTAGAGTGCGGAGTGAAGCTTTTGCAGTACCGCACTAAGCTTGAGCCAAAAAACGAGCGCGTAGCTCTTGCGCTAAAAGAGCTTTGTGAGCGTTACGGCGCAAGATTTATCGTAAACGACGACGTAAAATTTGCAGCCAAAATAGGCGCTAACGCCGTGCACATCGGCAAAGATGACGGCGGAGTAAAGGCCGCTAGAAAGATCTTAGGCGAGGACGCTTTCATCGGCGTTAGCTGCTACGACGATCTAAATTTAGCGCTAAGGGCGCAGGACGAGGGCGCTTCTTACGCGGCATTTGGCGCCCTGTTTGCAAGCCCGACCAAACCGCACGCCCCGCTTTGTAAATTTGAAACGATCAGGCGCGCAAAGGAAATTTTACGTATCCCGATTTGCGTGATCGGCGGCATAAACGCAGCAAATATCGCGCAAATCGCCGCGCTAAATCCCGACTACATCGCCGTTATCTCGGCACTCTACCGCCCCGCATCCATAAAAGAAAATCTGCGAAATTTGCAAGCGTTTTTGTAAAAATGCGCTAAATTTGCCTCGCTAAACCGCGCAATGCTCCGCCTAAATTTAAGCCAGGTTCGCTAAAATTTGCTCGATTAAAAAGGAGAAAAATGAAAACCCTAATCATCTTAGCCCACCCCGATATCAAAAACTCAGCCATAAACAAACGCCTGCTACAAGAGGTCCTCAAAGAGCCGCAGCACTTTAGCGTTCATGATTTGACGCAGGTTTACGGGAGAGGCGATATCGACGTCGCGCGCGAGCAAGAGCTCATCAGAGCCCACGACGCCCTCGTTTTGCAGTTTCCACTTCATAACTTCTCCTGCCCTCCGATTTTAAAATCATGGATCGACGCGGTGATGACGCACGGTTTTGCCTATGGGCGCGGCTCGGACGGTATTGCGGGCCGCAAGGTCGCGCTAGCCGTGACTGCGGGCATCAAAAAGAGCGATTACTGCCCGCAAGGACGCTATCATTTTAGCTTGCGCGAGGTTCTTACGCCGTTTGAGCTTGCGTTTAAATACTATTTTCACGCCGACTACCGCGGCTTTTTCGCATTTTACGGCGCCGAGGAGACTCCGGGCGTGGACTACGTATCAAGCCAGGACGATTTAGAGCGCGGAGCTAGAGAATACGCGGAGTTTTTACAAAATTTAGGCTAAATTTGACGGTCGCAGTTAGTCTTGCTACGCATAAATTTGCCTCAATATAAACCACGGAGATCGCGCTAAATTTAAGCTTTATCGCCGCTATTTCTGCCATTTACCGCCCGGCAAAATTTGCAAGCGTTTTTGTAAATTTAAACGCGGGCGAGCGGCTTAAATTTGACGGACTTGCCCGCGTTACTCAAATTGTACGCCGAATTTTAGCGTCAAATTTACGGTGGCGGGCTCAAATTTAAAATCTCCGCGCCAAGGGCTAATCCTTTTTATAAAACACGTTAAAGCTGGCTCCGCCGAGCAAGATTACGATGCCGGCAATCCCCGCAAAAGGCGAAAACCAAAAATCCATCGTCCCCGCATAGAGCAAAGCAAGCCCCATGCAAAGGCTAATCGCGATATCTGCGCTAAACCAAAGCGCCCTCTCAAAAAAGCCTTGAGATTTTTTCGCCGTCAGGTTTTTGCTGAGATTTCGTATCTTTATGACCCTGAAATTTTCGTATTTTACGCTCGCTTCGTCGCCGTTTGCTAGCTCCAGGGCGCGCTTTTTATGGCTGCTACCCCATAAAAACGTATCGCCGACCGTGACTCTAAAATAGCTCTTCTCTTTCGTCTCAAAAATCCTTTTGTCGCGCACCCTGCCGTTAGCCTCGCCGCTAGACTTGGGCTCTTTTGTGGCGCCCAGCATCGATCTAACGCGCAAGCCCAAAGACGCCTCGCGGTGATACTTAAACCAAGCAAAAGCAAGAGAGCCGAAACCAAAAACAAGTAACAAAGTGCTAAAAAGCGGCCACCGTCCGTCAAAACCAGAAAAAATCCCCCAAACGCCGGCCGCGGCGAACAACAAAAATAGCGCGAAAAACAGAGCCGCAAAAAGGAGGCTAGGCTCATAGGCGTACCAGGCCGCGGAGTTTAAAGAGCGATTTTTTAGCCCCAAAACCCGCCCCTTTTTATCGCAAACCGCCAGCATCTCGTCGCCGTCATTTAACGGCAAGAGCGGACTTTGCAGCGAGCGAACGTTTAAAATTTGCCCATCCAAGCTAAAGCTATAATCAAATCCGCTTTTGTCTTTATAGACGCACTCAAGCGAACCCGCGCGGCCGCCGAGCAGTTTTAAACCGTTTTTGGTTTTCATCAAAAATCCCCTTGAATTTGACGCCATTTTACAAATCCATCTCATTTAAAAATTTTCTCAAAGCCAGATACGCCTCGACCGTGCCGCTTAAGCTTTTGCTTTCGCTCCAGTATATGTGCAAAAAGGGTAGCGATAAAAATAAGCAAATAACAAGGGCGAACAAGGCCGTCATGCCTGCAAATTCGGACAAATACTTGCTTAAATAAATTATAGGTATCGCAAAAATCGCACCTAAAATTTTACCGGGAACGATATCAAAGATCGCCGCCCAAAATAGTATAAAATGCGCGCGCCAAGCGTAGTTTTTGAGCCATTTGCCCGAGGTTAAGTTTTTAAAATTCCAAACCTCGTTTTGCTCGTCATAGGCGATAGCTAGGCGGTCGTTTTCGCGAGGCACGAGGCGATCTTTGAGGTTTTTAACGTTAAATTTCGCGCCCGCGATCTCAAAAACGCACTCGTCCGTAGCCGCATTCCATCTCACGTTTTTTACCTCGCCCGCTAAGACCTGAAACTCGCGCGAATCTCGCATCTAATTTTTCTCCAAAGTTTTTGTAAATTCGTAAAAATTAACGCCGCGCAAATTTGAGCCGGGCGTAAAAATACGCCAAATTTGAGCAGGACAAAAACCCGCGCGGGCACATAAATTTAACCGCGCGCAAAAAAGCGCAAGTGAAGGCTTTAAGCCTGACGAGCTAATTTGAGCGCTAGCGGAATTTAGCAAATTTACGCCGTAAAGATACCCGTAAAGCCCGCCAGACAAAACAAAATGCCGCCGGAAGCGAGCCAAATTTGCCCGTAAAAAGCAGTCAAATTTGAGCAAAAGCAAATTATGCACCGCTCGATAAATTTACCAAAAAATCGACTCAAATTTTAGCCTAGCAATCGCCGATGCGTCAAATTTGAGCCGAATAATCTAAATTTACATGAGACGCGAAGCCGCCCGCAAAAAGACAAAAGCGCGGACGGTCAAATTTGACGGATCGCCTGGCCGAAAAAAGCAAATTTATGCCGCAAAAGCCCGCAAATTTAGCGCGCCGCTAGTCCTTCTAGCTCCTTTGCCAGCGAGTTTACCTTCGAGTCGTCCATGCCGTTGCGCTCGACGTCGCTCACGACGATGTCCTCCCACGCCTTGGCAAACTCAGCCTGCGATAGCCCCAGGCCGCCCTCGCCTTTTGGCAGCATGCTGCTAATCACCAGCGCGCGGAAGCACACGTGGCGATCGCCCTTGTAGGCTTTGCACTGCTCTAGCGAGTTTTTAAACTCGGCTCCTAGGTGCTGCGCCACCTTGTCGTCCGGGTATTTTTCCGACGCGCGAGCTATGTCAAGTGCGGCTTCGTAGTACTGCGAGATGGCCTTAAACTCGTCATTTTTGGCAGCGTACTCGAGTAGTTCGCCAGCCCTTTTAGCATCACGCGGCGCGCCTAGACCCGTAACGTAGAGCAGCCCCAGATCGCCGCACGCGTCTCTTAGACCCTCGTCGCAGTATTTTTTGCGAAGCTCGAATTCCTCTTTAAATTTACCGCTTTCAAAGTAGTTGTTCGCGCCCGCCACGGAGTTGTACTCGCGCAGTACTTTTGCGTACTGCTCGGGGCTAAAGGGCTTTGCCTGCGCGCAAACGGCGCAAAGAGCAAACAAGGCTGCGGCTAAAATTTTATTCATTTCTTTTCCTTTTTGGTTTTAAATTTTTTGATAGTTTTTTTGATGGCCTTTAGCAGATAGGCGACGTCTTTTGGCGTGTGCGAGTAGTGCAGGCTCACGCGCACCCAACCGGGCTTTTGATCAAATTTCTGATCGTCTTTTAGCCCGAGCAGATCGTGTCCGTACGGACCGGCGCACGCGCACCCCGCACGGGTCTGCACGCCGTAGTCCTCGCTCAGCGCTTCGGCGAAATCATAAGGCGAAACGCCTTTTACATTAAATGCGAAAATCGGCAGTCTCGGCACTCCGCGCGGACAGTAACTCACGACCTCGGGGATCTTATCCAGTCCCTCGCAAAATAGCTTTGCAAGCTCATCCTCGCGGCTTTTTATGACGTCTAGGCCGACCTCGTTTCGTAGTCTGTATGCTAGCGAGGCTCTAATTAGCCCCATCACGTGCTGGGTGCCGCCCTCCTCGGTGCGCTCGATGCTAGGCGCGAAAAAATGCGAGCTACGGCTCACGTAGCTAACCGTCCCGCCCGCGGCGAAGGTCGGTTTGTCTGATTTTACGAGTTCTTTTCTTATCGCGAGCAGTCCGCAGCTACCCACGCCGCCTAAAAGCTTATGCGGCGAGAGAAATAGCGCGTCGAAATAGTCGGCGTCGAGGTTATCGTGCGAGCTAAAACTAGCCGCGTCAAAGGCCACCGTCGCGCCGTATCGCTTCATCATCACGTAGATTTTTTTGTAGTCGCTGATTATCCCCGTGACGTTTGACGCCGCGCTAAAAGAGCCGATGATCTCGCGCTTTGAGTTGATTTTGAGCAGTTGATCGAGTCTGCCGAAATTTATCTCCCCGCTCTTGCTTAGCGGTATGCGCACGACCTCGCACAGCCCCTCGCGTAGGCTAACCTCGTTTGAGTGGTGCTCGTAGGGCGAGACGATGACGAGGGGTAAATTTGCACCCTTTACCGCCTCTTCGCCTAGGCGGTTTGCGCTCATAGGCGGCAGGTAAAGCCCCATGATCTCTTGAAATTTCTTTATCGCTCCCGTCGCACCGCAACCGGCAGAGATCAGATAAAATCGCTCATCAAGCCCCAGCGCGTCTTTTAGGCTCTGCCTTGCTTTTTCGTAGCGTTTTTGCGTTTTTAGCGCGTTTGAGGCGCTTTCTGAGTGCGTGTTGGCGTAGGTTTTTAGGTATTTTGCGATCTTGCGCTCTATTGGCGCGTAGGCTAGACCTGAGGCTGTGTAGTCAAAGTAGCGCACGCCCTTTTTTAAAATAATATTTTTCCTGATTTCGTCGATGCTAACCAAAATTTTTCCTTATAAAAAAAGAGATTATAACCAAAGTTGTGCTAAAATGGGCTAAAAAGGAGCAAAAATCTACGCCTTAAAATCAAGCTACGCGCGCTTTAAGCACCTTGATATCCTGCAGCTTATTTACTTTCATCTAGTCTTTGACGCGCTCAAATTTGAGGCGAATTATTACGATATTTTCGAGGCGATCGAAAAGGAAATTTTAGATAAATTTGAAGATCTGTCGCTCAAATTTAGCTTTGACGCGCCTTTTGAGAGCGAGCTTAAATTTGCCCTTTGCAAGCTTGCTAAAAACGACCGTAAAAAATATGCTCTAAATAAATTCTTGCCCCGCCCTCTCATCCTAAAAATTTACGCCGCCGCGATAAATTCGGGCGTAGTCAGCATCGAAAAGACACTGGAAAAACCGCGCGTAAAAAGCAAATATCAAAAATCCAAAAAGCTGCCCGAGCGCGATAAGGCGCAGGATAAGGTGGTCTTTAACGACAATTTTACTAGATTTTGGTTTTATTTCATCGAGCCAAATTTGGCCCTTTTAAAAAACGGCGAAAAGGCCGCGCTGATGGAGATTATCAGACGTGAGTTCGACTCGTACGCGGGCTTTGGCTTTGAGCTGCTTTGCCGCGAACTTTTGGCGTTTAGACTAGGCACGGAGCCAGCACGGGTGCGGAGCTTGTGGGCGAAAAATATCGAGATAGATATATTTTTGAGCCTAGACGGACGTATCATCGTTGGAGAAGCTAAATTTAAAGAGCATAAAATTTGCAAAAATGTGGTAAATTTACTCCTTAAAAAATGCGAGCGACTAGGCTTTGAGCCAGACGTCGTCGCGCTATTTTCCAAAAGCGGCTTTAGCAACGAAGTCGGCCGCCTAAAAAACGAGCGAATTTTACTTTTTGATTTAGAAAATTTCGAGGAGCTTTTATGACTCAGATCGACAAAACCAGCGTCCAAGACGGACTAAAAAGCCTGATCGAGCAAACCTATCTGATAGAGCGCGAGTACAAAAATCTGACCGCGTCGTATGCAAATTTGCAAGGCTTTATCAAAGATATCGTGGAGATTTTGCCCAATGCGATCTGGGTTTTGGACGAGGCGGGCGAGATATTTTTACAAAACTCAGAAGCCCTAAAACTGGGTCAAATTTTAAAATTTATCCCGCAAAATGAAGGCGAGATAAGCGCCGCGGGGCAAATCTACCTCATCAAAATTGCCCAAAAAGAGGGCAAAAAAATCATCTCCGCAACCGACATAACGACCGAAAAGCGCACCGAGCGCCTAGCCTCGATGGGTCAAGTCGCCGCCCACCTAGCCCACGAGATACGCAATCCCGTGGGCTCGATCTCGCTGCTAGCCTCCACGCTGATAAAAAAGGCGGATGAACGCGCGCGCCCAGTCGTCGAGCAGATGCAAAAGGCGATCTGGCGCGTCGAGCGCATCATCAAGGCCACCTTGCTTTTCACCAAAGGTCTAACGATAAACGCGCGCGAATTTAACCTAGCCGAGCTAAAAAGCGAGTGCGAAGCGGCGATAGAGTGCTACACATACGGCAAGGAGATCAAATTTAGCCTAAATTTCCCCGACCTGCCCTATGTGGGCGACCGCGATTTGCTGGCGATGGTGTTTCAAAATATGCTGTTTAACGCTATCGATGCGGTCGAGGAAAACGAGGACGATGACGGCTGGGTGCGCGTGGACTACGAGCAGCGCGAGGGCGAGCATAAATTTACCGTGACCGATAGCGGCGTGCCGATCAAAAACCAAGCCATGGTCTTTGAGCCCTTTAAAACAAGCAAACTAAAGGGCAACGGCCTAGGCCTGCACCTATGCCTGCAGATCGTCCAGGCGCATGGCGGCAGTATCGAGATCGAGCTTGAGCCAAAGAGCTTTTGCGTAAATTTGCCCGCAAAGACGCGCGGCTAGGCAGGTGAATTTGATGAAATTTGACGCTTTGGGCGAGATTAAATTTGAACGCGAAATTTAGGGCGGCTCGCGGTTTGAGATTAGCTTCGGCGAGCCGAACAACGAACAAAAAAACAATCAAAACAAGGAGAGAAAATGAAATTTGACGCGAAAATCTTAGAGGATTTGGCGAAGTGGTTTGAGGAGCTAAAGGAGATTAAATTTAGCGAACTTTTAGCGGGCGACGCGGCAAACACCGCATTTATCAGCGTGGATATGATAGAGGGATTTTGCAGCATGGGGCCGCTAGCTAGCCCGCGAGTGGGCGCGATCGCGGACGGTATAGCGCAGACTCTTAGCGCAGCTTACGCGGCGGGTGCGAGAAATCTCGTGCTACTCGAGGATAGCCACGAGGCAAACTGTGCGGAATTTGACGCATTTCCTCCGCACGCGGTCAAAGGTACAGAGGGCGCAAAGACGATACCGCAACTGCGCGAATTGCCGTTTTTTGACGAGATAAAAATCTTTCGCAAAAACTCCCTGAGCACGGCTTACTGCACCGATTTTAACGCATTTCTCGCGCAAAATCCACAGATTGACACCTTTGTGGTGCTAGGCGACTGCACCGATCTTTGCGTCTATCAGCTAGTCTCGCACCTAAAGCTCAGCGCAAACGAGGCAAACATCAGGCGCAAAGTCCTAGTGCCGGCAAGCCTCGTCGCCACCTACGACGCGCCGGGGCACGAGGGGGACTTTTATCACGCGATGTTTTTGCGACATATGCAAACTGGTCTTGGCGCGCAGGTCGTGCGAGGGATTAAATTTTAGCGCCGATTTTGCGGGCGAAGTAGGCGGTAAATTTAGACTGCTAGCGGCGTCAAATTTGAGCTAAAGCGCGAAATTTGACTACTTGCCGTACGTTTGCGCAAAATCTCTTGGATGATAAATTTGCACGCCCTTAGCGTCCGTCTGCGCCGCGGCAGCGTAGAGGCAATCAGAATAAAAAAGATCGTAGCCGCGTTATTTTAGGTATAATGCGGGCAATGCGGCGACGTCGCATAAACTTGTATTAGGAGGCGTTTTATGAAAATTTTAGGCAAGATTCGAGTCGGCGCGGCGGCGCTTGGAGTGGTGATGTGTTTTAGTAGCGCGCAGGCTTTTTTTACGATTGATTTTAACGAGCAGTGGTTGCGGCAGGATGCGTATAACCGCGCTATGAATCAAGCAAGAAAAAATTTAAATCCGCCCGATGATTCCGCCTATGCCAAAGATATCAAGACCGATATACTCTATACGGGTGCGCTGGTACGAGCCGGAGATCATTTTTTGGATATGGACGGCATAGAGCAGATAGCGCAGCTTTTTCCTGCCACGCAGCAAGACGAGGGGCGGCGCTTGCTAGTAGAGGGCATAGATAAGCTAAACGGCAGCGTCGAGCAGCTATACGGCATACCCAAAGAAAACGTGGCGACCGGCATCGTGGCGCTACTAGGAGGCGCTTACGCGGCGTATTTTAATCATCCGATGCCGGACGAAGCCGTAAAGCCCGCATTTTTGCAGATCGCCGAGTTTTTGCGCAAAAAACCGGAGCTGTTTGAGGGAAAGGCTACGGAAATGATGAACTCGTATCAGATATCTATGGGGCTTGGGTTTTTGCTAATGGCAATGCAGCAGGAGTTGCAGCAGCATCCAAATCCCGCGCACGAGGCAGAGCTAAAAGCCGTAGGCAGGCTGGTTTTTAAATCATTACTAAACGTCGAACCAGAGCAAATGGATTTTACCGCATCCGGCATAGTTTTTAAGTAGGCGTTTTGATTTTTGCGCGAGCAAAGCAAAACTGCGTACAGGCTCGCGCTACCTGTTAGGCGGATCGCGGGGCAAAAGCCGTCCTAGCAGCGTTTGAGTGCGACTAAACAAATAGCCAAACATAAACAAAAGCCTCTTTTTTGACACACCCAACTTTTGGCTGCGACCGAGCAAATAGCCAAACCGCGCTCAAGAGCCGAATTTAAATAAGGCCGCACGCCTTGCAAATTTCGGCCGATTTTTTATTTTAAAATAGCAGGCGCATTTTCGGCGTTTTTAAAAGCTTAAAGCCAAAATCGCCTTTACGCTTTCGCTTCTAAATAAACTCTCTGGGATGATAAATTTGCACGCCCTTAGCGTCCGTCTGCGCCGCGGCGATAACGGCGGCGGCGATATCTTTCGCGCTCATCGGGCGGTAATTAGTTAAGATAAATTTCGGCAAAAGCCCAAACAGCCAAACCATAAAGAGCTCGCCCATACGCACCTGCTCGCGCTCGCTTTTTATCGCAGGCAGCCGCGCGATTTGCACGTTCTCGTATTTTAGCGCGGCGATCTTTTTTTCCGCCTTACCCTTTGCGCGCAGATAAAAAAATCTCGACCTCTCGTCCGCGCCCTGCGATGAAATGAGCACAAAACGGCGCGCGCCTGATGCGATACCCCATTTTGCGATATTTACGGGGTAGCTCACGTCCACTTTATAAAACTGCCCGCGGCTGCCGGCTTGCTTCATCGTCGTGCCCAGCGCGCAAAATATCTCGTCTATCTCGCGTGGCGGCATGTTTTTTACGTCGCTAAAATTTACGATCTGTGTCTCTAGCTTTTCGTGGCTAAATTTTAACTCTCGGCGCGCCCAAACGATGATTTTATCGTAGCTTGGACTCTCGCAAAGCCCGCGCACGATCTCGCGTCCGACCGCTCCCGTGGCACCCACAACCAAAGCCGTTTTTCCCATTTTCGTTCCTTAAATTTCTATAAATTTTATCGCGCTTTGCAGTCAAATTTAACTCAGGCGCTACGTTATTCTAAATTTTACGCGTGTATCGTCCACACGGCACGGCTCGTCGTGCGATCTATAAATGCGTAAAATTCAAAGGCGCCTGCCTGCGCAGCTTGTCGCTACGAAGCTAATCAAGTCCTGCTCGCACGTAAAGAAGCAACTTAACAGTGCAAGCTATAAGTGAGCTTGCGCCTCACCCGATCCGCTATTTGGCGGCTGCTATATAATTAAATTTCGGTTCGCTAAGTTTAAATTCGAAGCTAGCCAAATCTACCTCTCCGATGCATGCATCGCTATCGTAAAGCGTGAGCAAAAATTCTGCCGTTTGTTCGCTGCTGTGGTATTGCGAAAACGCCGCATCGTAATCAAATCCGCGCTTTCCCGAAGCTACGTCGCAAAACTCGCTTTTAGTCGCGGCGGGAGCTAGAACTTTAGCCTGCATTTTGGCCTCTTTATCCTGCGCCAGCTCGTGGCTCAAACCCTCGGTGAAAGCGCTTACGAAAAATTTTGTAGCGCAATACGGCACGACGCCGGGCGCCAGAAAATAGCCGCCCACGGAGGAGATGTTTATAAGCTGAGTTTGTTTGCGTTTGTAATCTCGCGTAAATAAGCTCGAAAGTATCGCGAGCGCGGTTACGTTTAGGTCTATCATTCTTACCGTTTTTTGTAAATCCTGCTCTCCCACTAAGCCAAAATCCCCAAAGCCAGCGCTATTAATTAGCGCCTTTAGCTCGTAGCTTTTTAGCTCGTCCCAAAGCGCTAGGACGTTCTCGCTGCGCGCAAGGTCGCAAATTTTAATGGCTACGTCCGATTCGGGCGAAATTTTAGCGATCTCCTCCTTTAAGTTTTGCAGCAGCTCCGCTCTGCGCGCGATTAGGATCAAATTTTCTCCGCGCCCAGCAAACGCCTTTGCTGCGGCCGCTCCGATACCCGAACTTGCGCCGGTGATGACAATATATTTTTTCATTTTCTATCCTTTTTTAGATTCTTTGGCTTGAAATTTTACCGAAGCTCGCCGCGTATTTAGGCGCGCACTCGTCTTAAATTTACAAATTCACCCGCGTTTTGCGAGGCGTTTTATTCGTCGCTTATGGGCGTGCGCTTGGTATCTACCGCTTTGCCGTCCAGATAA
>NZ_CALIAV010000054.1 GCF_938045625.1 uncultured Campylobacter sp. | reverse complement strand
CCTTGGTTTTTAGATGAAACGGCACGTATTTTAGCCCCGCGACCTTTTCTACGACTTTTGGTGTTACGGTTTTGTCGTATTTGTAGCAAAACGGGCATGCGTAGCTAAAGACCTTAACCAGTGTGTTTTGCTCTACGGGTAGCGGCTTTTGCAGCTTTACATAGTCCTCGCCCTCGGTAAACGCAGCTGCGCTAAGGGCGCCAAACATCGCGACTGCTAGAAAGCCTTTGCTAAATTTAGAAAGTAGGTTCATGGAGTGCTCCTTAAAATGATTTTGTTTGCGTTAATTTTATATCCTCTCGCCGCCGCAGAACTCACGCTAAGATAAATTTTAGATTAAATTTATAAAATTTCGACTAAATTTTGGCACAAAAGATAAAATTTGAAATTATTTTTTACAATTAAGCAAGTTTTAATAAACGCGTGATTTCTACGTTAGCGAGGTTGATTAAAATTACGGTATCAAACCAATTCAAAGGAGAATAAGATGAAGCGAACTCTTTCCTCATTTGCGCTAGCTGTGGCGCTTTTAGGCGGTCTAAGCACGGCAGCACTGGCTATCGGCGGACCTAGCGGCGCACACATCGACTACGGTATCCCCGGCAAGATCGGCGAAGTGGTCGTAAACCCGTACGACATCGCGCCTCTAACGGCGGTCATCAAAAACGGCGGCTACACGCTAGCAAACGCCAAAGTCACTATCGTGCCAAAACCGGACGGTCAAACGATCAGCTATAAAGTCGCCGACAAGCACCTTCGCACTCATGGCGGAATCCCTGTTTTCGGACTTTACCCTGACTATCAAAACACCGTCGAGGTCGAGTATGATAAAATTTATAAGGGTGGGACCGAGCACGTAAAAGAAACCTATAAAATTTACGCTCCGGCGATCTATTTGGAGAGTTCGGGCATGCCGTCTCAAAAGGGCGCGCTGTTTGATAAAATCGAAGTCGTAAAGGCTCCGAGCGCCAAATTTGCCAACCGACTCTACTACGTAAATAACTTCGTAAATAAAACCGGCAAGGGCACCAAAGTCGTGTGGAACAACCCCGCAGGCGGCGCGATCGAGTGGAACTACAGCCCGAACAACTTCGTGCTAGACACCAAAGGCGAAGTGCGCTGGTATTTAGAACCTAGTAAAATTTACGACCTCAAGCAGCCTTTTTCCGCGGGCGTCATGATGGGCTTTAAGCAAAACGACGACGGCGCGATGACGTGGGGCTATGGGCAGCGATACGCCAAATACGACATAATGGGCCGCGAAATCTTTAACCGCGAGCTACCTGCGGGCTACAACGACTTCTCGCACTCTATGGACGTAGCGCAAAACGGACACTACTTCCTGCGCGCGGCAAACGCCAACTATAAACGCGCCGACGGTAAAAACGTCCGCACCGTGCGCGACGTCATCGTTGAGGTCGATAGAGACGGCAACGTCGTGGATGATTTTAGGTTGTATGAAATTCTCGATCCGTACCGCGACATCGTGCTAAAAACTCTCGATCAGGGCGCTGTGTGCCTAAACATCGACGCTAGCAAGGCGGGCCACACCGCTAGCTCGGACGAGCTAGCCGCGATGGATACGAACGAAAAATGGGGCGACATCGTGGGCTCGGGCCCTGGACGCAACTGGGCGCACGTAAATAGCGTGGATTATGATCCAAGCGACGATAGTATCATCATCTCCAGCCGCCACCAAGATGCTGTCATCAAGATCGGCCGCGACAAAAAAGTCAAATGGATAATGGGCGCGCACAAAGGCTGGAAGGATCAGTTTAAGGGCTACTTGCTCCAGCCTGTAGATAAAGACGGCAAAAAAATCGTCTGCGAGGACGAGTACTCAAAATGCCCTGGCTACGAGAGTGAAACGGGCGGGTTTGACTGGCAGTGGACACAGCATACGGCTTTCCGAATCGACAGCAAGTCCAAAAAAGGCGTCGTCTATCTCACCGTCTTTGACAACGGCGACACCCGCGGTATGGAGCAGCCTGCGATGGCGGGTATGAAATACTCCCGCGCGGTCGTTTATAAAATCGACGAGAACGCTAAGACCGTCGAGCAGGTCTGGGAATACGGCAAACAGCGCGGCAGCGAGTGGTACAGCTCTGTTACTTCGCTAGCGCAGTATCAAGACGACCTAGATAGCGTGATGGTTTACTCCGCGGTTGCCGGCATGCAGTTTGACATCGTCAAAGGTCGTCCGGTAGGCGTACCTAGCCCGCATATCAACGAGTTTGAATGGGGCGCGAAAGAGCCGTCAATCGAAATCAAAATGACCAATGCGATGGGCTATCAGGCGTTTCCGTTTAGTCTAGAAAAGGCGTTTGAAAAGTAAAATTGAGCGGCTCCCGACCGGTGCGCTTTGGGGCCGCTTTCGGTAAATTTGGATTTTTGCGCTTGCGGCTCGGTTAAATTTGCCCGCTCAAATTGATGGGTCGCAGGCTTTAAATTTAGATCAAATTTGACGCCCTACCGCACTCGCTCGGATACGGCAAATTTGACCGCAAGAGGTAAAATTTAGGCTCGCGTTTCCATCCTTTGCGATAGTCTAAATCTTACCTTTTCCTGCCAGGCGTTTGGGAAAATAGGACTCCGAAAGACAATAGCAACGCCTAAACGCTTGGATTTTTACTGCTGCTTAGATTTACCCGTTTGCTTCATAAATTTCGCTCAGATTTTTAAAATTTACACCCTTGTTGCCGTAAAACCGATATAATCAACAAAAACGACGGAGGCGAAATATGCAAAAATTTGTCGAGCAAAAATTTATCGGCGAGCGCGCGATGTTCGGCGCAAAGGACGCAGAGTTTGAGCGGTGCGGGTTTGCGGCAGGCGAGTCGCCGCTAAAGCACGGGCAAAATTTGCGCCTAAAAAACTGCACTTTCGAGTGGAAATATCCGCTGTGGTACACCAAAAACATCGCCGTGGAGGACGGATTTTTACTGCAAATGGCGCGCGCAGGCATCTGGTACGCGCGGGAGGTTAGCTTTAAAGATACGCTAATACAGGCGCCAAAATCCTTCCGCAGGTGCCAAAACGTAAGGCTAGAAAACGTAAATTTGACCCAGGCTGAGGAGACGCTGTGGAGCTGTGCGGACGTAGAGATAAAAAACGTCTGCGCGCGCGGGGATTATTTTGCGATGAACAGCGAAAACGTGCGCGTTTATGGGCTAAATTTGGACGGGAACTACGGCTTTGACGGCTGCAAAAACCTGCTCGTCGAGGATAGCAAACTGCTTAGCAAAGACGCCTTTTGGAACTGCGAGAACGTGACCGTGCGAAATAGCTTTATAAGCGGCGAATACCTCGCGTGGAACAGCAAAAACGTGACCTTTGAAAACTGCGTGATAGAGAGCTTGCAGGGGCTTTGCTACGTGCAAAATCTCGTGCTGCGCGGCTGCCAGACGCTAGATACGACGCTAGCCTTTGAGTATTCAAGCGTGGACGCGGAAATTTTAGGCGGCATAGCTAGCGTGAAAAACCCGCTCTCAGGCGTGATAAGGGCAAAAGAAATAGGCGAAATAATAATGCAAAAAGAGTGCGTGGATCCGGCCGCTACTAGGATAATTTTAGAAAAATAGCGGTTTTGCCGGCTCGTATTTTCACTTATACTTATGCTTGCGGTCGCAACTGCAAACGGAAGAAAATATCGTCCAAACTCGGTTGCTACTATATGTATCCTGCTGGGCTAGTTTCCGCTTCGTATACTTGTTGCGAGCATAAGCGTAAAGTAAAAAGTAAAATGCTTCGCTATATTGTTTTTTATTTAAAATTTGAAGTCAAATTTGGATTAAAAGTCTGCGGTCAAATTTGAGATTTAAGCCGTTTTTGGTTTAAATTACCCCCTTAAACTAAATAATTAAATTATTTAAAAAGGAAAAAATATGTCGTTTTTTGAGAAATTAAAACTAGCTTTTTACACGATTTGTCGCCCTGAAAAGCTTATTTCGTTTAGGTTTGCAAAGCCTGATCCGCGCTACACGCGCGAAGCGAATTTTACCCTAAAATACGGCGTCCTTAACGCTCATCAAAATATGAACGCCGTCACGATCGCATATAATCGCTTGTGCGAGCAGCATGCGGGATTTAAGCCGCTTTTTATCATCGAAAACGCCCCGCAATGCGAATACACGAATATGCACGCAAGCTCTAGTTACGAGATGCTTGACGAGGAAGAGTATAGCGCGCAAAATCCGGACGCTCGAGACTTTCCGGCTGCTGAGTTTCGTTTAATGCTAAGCAAACTAAATAACCCTGAGCATAAGACGGAAGTCAGCGAATTTTACGGTAAATTTAGCCTAAACTATCCCGATAAATTAAAGGCTTTAGAATACCTAAATACCCGCGATTATAACGCTCTTGACGAGGATATCGACGTGTATCTGTGCCCTTGCGAGCGCAGTACGGACGTATTTGCGAGAATGATTCAGGGGTATTTTGCGGACGATTTTGAACCTGAGCAGACGTATGCGTTTATTTTGATGATGAACGAGCGATTCGGGTTTGAGTTTATCGGTATCGGCGCGACGTTAATGCTATTTTATCGCCGTAAAAATTTAAGCGACGATAAGGCCGAGGAGCTACTGCAAGAGCTGGCTAAAATTTACGATACGCCTTACGAAGCAATCAAAAAAGCTCTGTGGCATAGCGCGTTTGGATCTCGTAAGACGCTCGTGCTGCCTTTTGCCGAAAACATCGAGGATGCAGTGACGGAGAAGCTGTAAATTTGGGGTAAAATTTACCCCGAAAACTCAAAATTTTAAGCCCAAATCTTAAACATTACAAAATTTTAAAGAAATTTTAGCTACACTCAGCAAATTTTATGAAAAAGGATGCCAAATGAACCCTTCCGAATTTATCTGGATGGATGGAAAATTAGTCAAATGGGAGGACGCCAAAGTCCATGTCCTAACCCACTCGCTTCACTATGCAAACGCCGTATTTGAGGGCACAAGAGCGTATATGACGGATAAAGGCTTAGCGATATTTCGCCTTAGCGATCACACCGCGCGCCTACTAAAATCAGCCAAAATGACGATCCTAAACGTCAAATACACGCAAAAAGAGCTTGAAGACGCGCAGGTCGAGCTACTTCGCGCAAATAAATTTAAATCAAACGTCTATCTACGCCCGATCGTTTACCTAGGCTACGGCGTGATGGGTCTAGCTCACACCAAAGCTCCCGTAAATACGGCAATCGCTGCATGGGAGTGGGGTGCGTATCTAGGCGAAGAGGGGCTTAAAAAAGGCATCCGCGTGAAAATTTCAAGCTTTGCCAAACTAAACGTCGGTGGTCAAATGAGCCGCGCGAAATCAAGCTCGAACTACCTCTGCTCGCAAATGGCAAACTACGAAGCCAAAGAGGCCGGCTACGACGAGGCGCTACTGCTTGATAGTGAGGGCTACATCTCCGAGGGGCCGGGCGAGTGCTTTTTCATCGTGGAAGACGGCGCGCTCATCACTCCTCCAAACGACAGCAGCCTAGCTAGCATCACGCAAGATACCGTCATCAAAATCGCTCGCGACCTAGGCATCGAAGTACGCAGGGAGCGCATCACTCGCGACCGCGCATATACTGCGGACGAGGCGTTTTTTACGGGTACGGCGGCTGAGGTCACTCCGATAAGCAACATCGACAACCGCGTTATCGGCACGGGCGAGCGCGGCACGGTAACTAAACGCCTACAAGACGCGTATTTTGACGTAGTTTACGGACGCAATCCAAAATACGCCTCGATGCTAACTTACATTTAAGGAACGAAATGCCAGCAGATTTGAACGATTATTTTAATAAAAAACGAGGCTCCGGCGGCGGAGACGATAACGGCGGCGAGAGCAAGGGGCCAAAAGTAAATTTTAAAACGCCTGATTTTAAAGGATTTGGCAAAATTTCGGCCTTTGCCTACGTCATCATCGCGCTCGTGGCCGTGATCGCGCTCACGCAGCCTTTCGTCACGATAAACTCAGGCGAAGTGGGTATTAAGTCAAATTTGGGTAAATACGACCCGTCTCCGATGCAGCCGGGACTACACTTTTTTATCCCGTTTTTGCAAAAAGTCATCGTGGTCGATACGCGCGTGCGCCTCATCAACTACACTTCGGGCGAAGATATGGGCGAAGCGGCGCAAAAGTACGGCGCACAGGCTCAAGCGGGTATCATCCGCAAAAACTCGATCTCCGTTTTGGACGCGAGAAACTTGCCTGTTAGCATCGACATCACCGTGCAGTACCGCCTAAATCCGGAAAATGCGCCTCAAACGATCGCGTCTTGGGGGCTTAGCTGGGAAAATAAGATCGTCGATCCCGTCGTGCGCGACGTCGTGCGCAGTATCGCAGGCAAATACACCGCCGAGGAGCTTCCGACGAAGCGAAACGACCTAGCCACGGCTATCGACGAGGGTATCCGCAAGGACATCGACGCGCAGCCAAATAAACCAGTCGAACTACTAACCGTGCAGCTGCGCGAGATTATCTTGCCTGAAAAGGTAAAAGAGCAGATCGAACGCGTACAAATCGCTAAACAAGAGGCCGAGCGAACCAAGTACGAAGTAGAGCGCGCAAATCAAGAGGCGCTCAAAAAAGCAGCCCTCGCAGAAGGTACGGCAAAGGCCGCTATCATCGAGGCTCAGGGTCGCGCGGACGCCGCTAAGATCGAAGCCGACGCGCAGGCATACGCAAACAAAGAGGTCGCAAAAAGCCTCGATCACAATTTGCTAAATTTAAAGCAGATCGAAACGCAGGCTAAATTTAACGAGGCGTTGCGCGAAAATAAAGACGCGAAGATATTCTTAACGCCTGGTGGAGCGGTGCCGAATATCTGGGTGGATACTAAGGATAAGGCGAAGCAAAGCGCGATAACGCAATAACTTTTGCTTGAAGCGGCTCGCCTTTTTGCGCTTTGCGGGCGAGCGCTTTTTCGGGGGTTTTGTTTCTCTTGTGGTTACAATCACAAGCAAGAGTCAGGTTTGTCGCTAAATTTGGCCAAGTAACTCCAAAATCATTTCGAAACAGGCGAAGTTTTTTGCGAAGCGAAATGTTTTTGCAAAAAACTTTGCCTTTTTATACTTAAATTTGAAGTCAAATTTGGGATTTAAAATTTGCCCGCACGCCGAGCCAAACCCGTAGCCGAAAGGAAATAAAATGAAAATAGATTGGGAAAAAGTAGGCGGTCTTTTGCCTGCCGTCGTTCAAGAAAGCTCGAGCGGCGAGGTTTTAATGCTTGCTTATATGAACGAAGAGGCGTTAAATTTGAGCCTAAAAACGGGCTTTGCGCACTATTTTTCGCGCACGAAAAACCGCATCTGGAAAAAGGGCGAGGAGAGCGGAAATACGCAAGCGATAGATGAGATTTTCCTAGACTGCGACAACGACACTATACTGCTCAAAGTCGTTCAAAACGGCGGCATAGCCTGCCACACCGGCGCAAAATCATGCTTTTTTAGAAAGATTTCGGGAGACGGCGGCGAGTCAAATTTAACCAGCGCCGACGGGCAAAATTTAAACCAAGCCAAAAGGCCGATCTACGGCATAATCGACGAGGTTTATCACGCGATAATAGACCGCAAGCTAAACGCCGATCCGCAGACCTCGTACGTCGCGAGCTTGTTTAAAAAGGGCGAAAACGCAATCCTAAAAAAAGTTGGCGAGGAGGCCACGGAGCTCGTGATGGCGTGCAAGGACGCCTCGGTGCGCAAAAACAAAACTGTGCAGTTTAACTCTGCCGCAAACGGCGATCAAATTTCGTCAAATTTAACCCAAAACGAAAATTTTGCTAAAATTTCAAACGAAAACGCCGCAAACAAAAACAGCCAAGCCGAGACGTCTCAAAACCAAAAGCCAAAAACGCTGACCGAGGAGATCGTCTACGAGGCGGCGGATCTATGTTTTCACTCGCTAGTGGCGCTGGCGCTACACGGAGTGCACCCCGACCGCGTCAAGGCCGAGCTTGCGCGCCGTTTCGGACTAAGCGGCATAGAGGAAAAAAACTCGCGAAAAGGTTAGGGCGGTCAAATTTGGCACGCTTTATGCAGGAGGAGTTTAAATTTGGCTCGCCGCAAGGCAAACGAAGCAAAGAGGCAAGATGATAAACGAACTAAAACAGGGCTTAAATTTCTATCTGATGCACCTTGGCTGGGTGGATTTTGCCGCCTATATCTGGATGTTTTTGACCTTTTTAGCGCTCGTTTCGCTTTGCGTCTATGTCGCGTCAAAGTCCTTTTTTGCGGGCTTTGCGCTGATGATCGTCACTATCGCAGGGCTTGGGTGCGGGGCGTATTTTATGCCTAAGCTTTTAGATGAAAATTTGCGAACCCGCTCGCTCGAGCTAGTCTCAACCAAGCAGCTTGAGTACTCAAATACGCTGCTTGTGGATCTGCGCCTAACAAATCTCTCAAAAAAGCCGTTTAACTACTGCGAAATCGGGCTTAGCTTTTACAAAAACTCGGGCAATACGCTGCGCCGTTACGCAAATGAGCTAAAGCCGTTTTTGAGGGAAAATATCGTGCTAAAAGACGTGCTAGACATAAACGCGACGCGCGAGATCACGCACGTGGTAAATAACTTTCGCGCACAGGACTACAACGTAACGACAAGTTCGGAGTGCTTTTGATGGAAGGGTATTTTAACGTATTTCACCTCATCGCGCTTGCGGTTTTGGCGCTACTATCGGTGCTTTTTGCGTTGATAGCGCGCGGTGAAAAAAATCCGAATTTTTTTAAAATTTACATTGCGATAAACGTAATAGCGACGCTGACGCTTGGATATTTTTTTATGATGATCGTGGATAAATACACCAAAAAGGCCGTGCTGACGGAGTTTTCAGGTCACCGCGTACTAAGAAACGAAACCATCGTATTTAAGGGCTCGCTGCGAAATACGGGCGAGTTTAGCATCGCAAACTGCGATCTGACCGTCAAACTCATCAACAACCCCGTGAGCAAGGACACGATCGCGGGCTCTATCTTTAAGCCTAGCGGACTATCGCTATTTTCGCGCGGCGAGGAGCGCTCAAACGTCGCGGAGATCACCGCTAGCGTCGCTAAAAATATCGCGCCAAAACAAATACGAAATTTTAGCCTCTCTATGCCGTACCCGTCGTACTTTGCTAATACCCAAACGATAACGAAGCTCGAGTGCAGATAGGGCGCGGGTAAATTTGCCCGAATATTCTACTTTTTATCAAAATTCGTCAATATTTTGCCTAGTTTTCTAAGAAAATACGCTTTTGGCTTGTTTCTTTGCGAATGCGTTTTGGGTAGTGTGTTTATGAAATTTTGAGTAAACTAGCTGCAAACTACGACATTTTTAAAATACCCATACTTCAACCTTTGTCAAAAAGCAGGCTCTCTTTTTATACCAAAAAGAGAGTCCTAAAAAGCAGCTCCAGCTGGTCAAAAAACGCTTTAATCCAAAATCGTTAATCGCCCCTCGACGTCTTGCCGAATAGCTTTGTGCGTGCTTAAGTACTCTTCTAAAATATCTAAGCAAGAAGTAGCAATCATCTTGGGAGTACCGAAAGTTTTTACATGTTCAAAGCTAACGCCAAAAAAGCTTTCTAAATTACAGTAATGGTAGTTTTGTAGACCGATCGTGAAAATATCGTCATCTGCTATTTCTATTCCACGATAAGTTAGGCTAATGATTTCTTGGTTGGAGCGCGAATAGGCGAGTTTTAGCCCCTGCGATAACTGATAAAATTCCGTTGTTCCCAAAAAGGCGTCGTCTCGCAGTAGATAGCGCATAATTTGGCGAAAGGTTCGCCCGTCCGCTCTGAACATATAAACGCCGTCATCATAAGGAAAAATCTCGACCAAACCGCCGTAATCCACGATCGGTCCTAGCTTTTCGCCCCGAATACTGCCTGAGCCAAGCAACATAATATCTATGCCTAGGCTGTTTTTTAAAATATCGGCAAACAAATTTCTCAAAGCCGTTTCGGTGTTGCGCTGCGGGTGCGTTAGCGGACAGCTAAAACGGGTGATGACGCGAGTATATTTTTGATCGGTTACGCTCTTATATTTTCAAATCAAATTCTCTATTTGCTCATCGACCGGGCAGTATTTGTCGTTTATGGGGATACACTGCCATTTATAGCTTTCGATGCTGTTGGTGTCTGTATTGACCACGATATCAAATCGTCCGATCTGGTCGGTACCGACGCCAGCTTGCGCAATCAAAATATCATTGACGACGCAAGGCTGCTCCATCAAGGTATGGGAATGCCCGCCGATAATCAGATCGACGCCCCATTCCGGTCGCAACATAGCGGCTAGCTCTTTATCAGCCTCAAAACCGATGTGAGTTAGCAAAACCGTAAAATCGATATCGATTCGGTTGTAGGTGTTGCAGATTCGCCCGACCTCTCGCGCCACCTCTTCGATTCCGATAAAAGAGCCGATCAGGTAGTCTTGCTTGGTCTGTGCTAAAACTGCATCGGTAATGATACCGATAAAAAGGATTTTCATGCCGTCAAGCTCCATGATGTAGCAAGGCGGAAATAGACGGGCGTGATTGGTTTTGATAAACAAATTTGCGTTTATGATGGGAAACTGGGCACACTTTTCAATAAAAAGCAAATGCGGTATACCGTAATCTAGCTCGTGATTACCTACCGTAGCGATATCTGGCGCCAGGGCGTTCATGATCTCGATCGTAGAAATCCCTTTATACTCCGAATCGATAATCGAGCCTCGAAACATATCGCCTGCGATAGCGTAGATGACGTTTTTCTCGGTTTGGCGGACTTGATTTATATAGCTGGACAGCATAGAGACGCCGCCTACTAGTTTGTCGTCCACTTGCTCGGCCAAAAAGTCTCCGTGCAAATCATTGGAGTGAAGTAGTGTTAGTTTTTTTAAATTCGGTGCGGGATTCATCTGGTCGCCTCCTTAAAGGAAAAAGCGGTAAAAACGAAAAGAATTTTAAGTGGTAAAATAAAATGTTTGCAAACCATAAAACACTCTCCTTATAGAAAATTTTATCGGTTCCTGATTCTTTTTTATTAGATTGCTCTCTTTCATGCGTCTTGCTTAAACTAAAACCGTTTTTAGTAGAAAATTTAAAGTCGCATATTTAACTAAAAATTTCGCAATCTTTTAGTTTATTTGAGCCGAGAGCAAATTTAAACTCGGCTCAAATTTAAATTTATTTACGATTTTTTATTGTATCTAGCCACTTGCAACCGTCTTGATCGCCTCCGTCGCAAGCCTTCTTAGCGATTCCCTCAATTCTTTTGCAAGTTGCAGTATCACCTAGTTTGCATGCTTTGTATCCATATTCCATCGCTTTGTTATTATCTCCCCTTACGAGGTCTAAGGCATAGAGGCACGTATACGCGAGCCCGTATTCGCAACCTTTGTCAAAAAAATACAACTTTTTTCCGGATCGTTAGTATATTTTACAGCCTCGTAGCATCCTTGTCCATATCCGTATTCGCAAGCTTTTTCGTAAAAATACAGCTGATTTTTCGGATCGTAGTTGTAGGAGCTTGCTATCTGGAAGCAAGCTTCGCCGTCCTTTTTTTCGTCGCAAGCAGATTTTTGTTTTTCTGAAGCTTCTTTTTGCTCGGCGATACTAGCAATCTGGCCGCAAGCGCGTTCAAATCCGATTTCGCAAGCTTTGTTGTAAAAATATAACTTCTTTTCCAGATCGTTTCTGTAATAAGTATCTGCCAGCTCAACGCAACTATAACCGCGCTTTTTTTCGGTACAAAAAAACTCAAGCCTCTTGCTCATGCCGCCTATCTTGTCGCATGCCGGGCCTTTTGGATTGTGTTTGCAAGCCATGGTATAAAGTTCTGTGGCTTTTTTATCGTCTTTCATGCCGTATTTATCGCTTTCATAGAGTGCGGCTAGATTGGCGCAGCCTTCTGGATATTTATCGTAGCAAAGTTTTTCTAAAATTTCCTTACCCTTTTTGATATCTTGTTTCATGCCTACGCCGTCCGTATAGAAGTGGCTCAGGATGGGGCACATACTATATATGCCTCTTTCGCATAATCCTTCATATAGATTAAACGATTTTTTATAATCCGTCTCAACGCCCTGACCGTAATAATACATATAAGCAAGATGTACGCAGGAGGTATTGTCTTTTCCGTCATCGCAGCCTTTTTTTGCATACTTAAACGACTTTTCATAGTTTTTTTGTCTGTGTGCGATGGAGGCTAGCGTGCCGCAACTTTTAGCATCTTTTGCTTTGCAAGCCGCATCGCGTTTCTCCTCAAGCTCTTTTGGATAGCCCTTGTCGCAGCATAGTTGGACCTTGTTTTTTGAATAATCGCAGCACTTTTTGTAGTACTCCGTGACCGTTTCCGAATCGCAAGGCATGTCCGGCTTCGTAGTATCGTAATGCTTCGCGAGTCGTTCGCAAGACAACCAACTTTTCTCTTTCAGGCAACCCTCTTTATCGTAGGCGAGAGACTCTACGGTTTTGCCGGCCGATCTTAGTTACTCTGCGATTACAGTACTGCTTTCCGCATGAGCGGATATTGTAAACAACGCAACAGAAAGGATAAAAACTAGTTTCTTCATAGCTATCTCCTTGTGTGGAATTTGTTTATTATTGATTATACTATATTTTACTAATAACGAGGTTATTTTTAGGATAAATTTAATGATTTCTTTATCTGTATTATTTTTGCGAAATTTGGCAAATATAAATATTTTATACTGAATTATTTTGAGCGCTTGCTGAGATTGACTGAAAGGATATATTTTTAAATTAGGCTCACACAAGGGAGCGGTAAGTTACGTTTAGAACTGCATTCTTGAAAAGTAATGAGCGTAGCGAATAGAATTTAGATATAACGCTAAAAATACACAGGAAAGCTATATCATAAACTGTTGAAATTTATAAGAGAGAGTCCGTTTAAGTTTAATTGGGCCTAAAATTTATATTTGTATTTTTATGTAGCCATTTAATATGTATAATAGTATATATGTTAATCATAATATATACTATTGCTACATGAATAGTTAAATTTTGAAAAACGCCCATAGCAAGCATCCCGAGTCTATCTGACACCCATTCTGAAAATATACTGCTATTTATTAAGTAGCCATTGTAATTTATATACAGAGCATATCCAATAAATATAACACAAAAGATAGTTATCATACGCTCTTTTTTACTGCTTTCAATTTTAATAAATTTTTCAGGAAATATTCCTTTATTAAGATATTCATATGTTCCAAAAAACTGCTTAGCCTCATGATTTAATTGCGGCGATTGCATAATACACCATATTAATATCATAAGACATACCAGCCATAAGTAGCTAAAATAAAATTCACATAATTCAGGTAAATTGCTTGCATTAGAATAGTATTCTATATTTGGAAAAATATTTTTCATGATGTGTGTAAAAAATTTTAGTAAAGGCAGTAAGCTCATTATGTGGTTTGGCAAAATAAAAATAATAAGCAACAAAGCTACGTGCACATATAGTGAAGAAATAAAGCATTTACCGAAATAGTTATTTTTTCTAAATTCAATATACTCTTCTTCTAATGTCTTATCGGGGTTATTTGGCATTATTAAACCAATCCAGTATAAAAATATAAAATGAAATAATTATACTGCTTCTTAGCTTATTCTATACTTAGCACGTAATGCTGATTACGTTGATTTTATTCAATATTATCATTGTTCGGGTTTGGAGATTTTCAAGCTACTATCCATTTACGGCTAAATTTCTATTACTAGGATTTAAAGGAGTAAAATTTCCAAACAGTTCGCTTCCTTCATCTATGATATCATTTGAATTTCTATCGTGGACCAAAAGACTGCCTTCTTTTTCTGAAATATTTTCCATTACTACTCCTTAAAATATATTTAAAACTAAATTTGAAAGTAAATTAAGAGTTTTTTATATGCTTATATTTTTAGTTTTTATATGGCGATAACTGTTTTTATGAAATAGAACAGCTAAATTCTAATATTTGAAATATTTATAGTTCCCTTCAAACGTTATGTAAAAGCAAGATAAATCTACATACACTCGTCTTGCAATCTAAAATTTTCATCGAACAGTAAAGTAAAATCAAATTTATAGAAAGTATTGCGTAAAATAAAACAATTCTGAAAAATTGTACCACTTTTTATCAAAAGTGTACTATGGTTTAAGAAAAAAATCAAAGAAAGGAAAACTGCAAAAGAGGCGGTTTAAATACCGATAAATAAAGCATTTATGGTGTCACGGGGGAGACTTGAGCTAATGGCGTCCGGCTAGGATCGCCAGAGATCTTAAAGCGGCTCAAGATCAAATTTTAAAACTTAGAGAGAAAAACAAAGAGCTCAAGGAGATAGCGCAAGCATACCAACACGAAGCAATAGAGCGAACGTCGAACAAAGGTGTTTTAGTTAAAGGTAATCCGACTGCCAAGGAGGTTGTATTTAATATTCCGTTTGTCGATAAGAAGCCGACGGCAGAACAACTCGATAGGTAATAGACCAGACATCTAAAAATCAAAAGAGTAATTAAAATATCTATTTTAATGCCGTCATGGTATTTAGCAAATATCAAAATGCTAAATAGTAAAGGCGCAGCTGTTATATGACGGCGTAAACTTAGGATGCGTTGGAGTGATTTAAAAACAAAAGCTATATAACCAATGACTTGATAAAAATTTTGAGTGGAAGTTATGAAAAAGCAATTGCTGACAATTGATATAAATATAGACGAAAATCTTTAAAGAAATAGAGCCGACGATCAAATCTCAAATAGATGGGGATATCTCACTGCAAGCCCGAAAGCTAGCCAAAAGGCAAACCCAAAACCTACAAATGCAAAAGATTAAAAT
>NZ_CALIAV010000053.1 GCF_938045625.1 uncultured Campylobacter sp. | reverse complement strand
TAGATACCGACGGCAAATATAAGACGCTCCAGGAAATAGGAGCTAGCGCTATAAAATCCTTTTCTACTAAGCATGGAAAACAGTTTTTGATATACCTAGGAGATAATAAAACCCTAACGGCGAAGGATCTATATAATATTTCGTTTTTAAATAACGAGTTTGGCGGTGGTATAGAAGTAGGCGAGAGGGGCCAATTTTACAGAAAGCTTGACGTAAGAGCGTGATGAAATTTTAACGGCGACGCTTTTATAATCAATCTTTTAAAAAAAACGGGTAAAATGTGCGAGACTTTAAGCATAAAGGCAAGCGATGAAAATACGAATCTACTACGAAGATACCGACGCGGGCGGCATAGTCTATCATGCAAACTATATAAAATATTGCGAAAGGGCACGCAGCCAAATGTTTTTTGATTCGGAGGTTAAGCCTTTTAGCAAGGACGGGCATTTTGTCGTGAGCGAGATTTGGGCGAAATTTAAAAAACCGGCCATCCTTGGTGATCTACTCGAGGTAAAAAATAGCGTGGCAAGCTTAAAAAAAGCCTCCGCGCTCATAAATCAAAAAATTTATAAAATCGCAAATTTAAGCGGCAAATGCGAACCCGAGCTCGTCTTTGAAGCGGACGTCGAGGTTGCGTTTGTTAGCAACCTAAGACCTGCTAAGATGAGCGAGGAGATAGTGGATTTTCTCTCCTCTTATTGTTCGTAAAAGCCGTATTCGCCGGCTTTTAAAACCTTCGTATCATAGATGATCTGCGAGTCCTCGACACTCTCGTTAAAAAGCCTCTGCGCACCGCGGTTTAGGTAGGTCGCGTAGATGTAGTCAAGCCCGGCGCTAGCGGAGTAACCAACCCAGTTAAAGTTCAAATTTTGCCCCAAAATTTCGTTGTTTGAGTCTAGTGCACTGTCGGTTTTAGAAATCGAGTTGGCTATATAGAGCTTTTCTCTATCTTGCGGTTGCATGAGTTTAAAGATGCTCGGCGCGTAGTTTATCTGCGTGCTTAAAAGGGCGTTAAATTTGACGTCGTAAAGGCGCATCTGAGAGCTCACCATCGAGGCTTTTACGAGCGGAACGTTTAGAAAAACGGTCGCGCCGCTTAGTCTCGAGTTACCAGATAGTATTGACTTTAGGTCGGTGACGCCGTTTGCGATCTCGTTTTCGTAGGCTAGCCCGCCGCTAAACTCGTCAGCGTAGCGATTTAGCGCCGCTCCTAGCGCGCTACCGTCAGAAAATGCCGCGACTTGGCCGTTTGAGAAATTTAGCAGTTTTTCGACTTGCCCTTTATAGTCTATACCGCCGAATATCAAATTATCCTGCGGTGAATCGACGCTGGAGATGTGCAGAGTCGGCACAAAAGCCGTCATAGACGGATCTAAAACCTCGTTTAGATATTTTGCGCCAACAGGCGTAAACGGCGCGATGATATAAGCGATATTTTCGCCTCTAGCGCGTGCTAGCGCGCCGTCGATAGCGCTTGGGGCTTCGTTGCCGATGTTGTAAAATTTAACGTCGATAGGGGCATTTTGCCTCACTACATAGGCGATAACCGCGTTTGATACGACGCCGGCGTAGCTTTTTATACTATCTTGCGGGATGATGACGGCGATCTTGAACTCGGCGTTTGAGCTTGGCGTCAAGCTCTCGGTGCCGGCGTTTACGTACGAGCCGTTTAGAGCGTTAAAGGCTTGTAAAATTTCTTGATTGGAGCTTCCTTCGTAGCGAGCTAAAAAGCTGTGCAAAAGACCCTCTCTAACGAGTTCTAATAAACATGTGTCGCTGCATTTAACGGGTTCTAAATTTATATAAATTTCGCTCGCAGGTGGGATATCGGAGGGTTTGTCGCTCCTGGCAAATAGCGCCGAGCAGGTCAATAAAACGGTTAAAATTTTTCTCATAGGTACTCTTTTATCTTTTTTAGATCGCTGAAAAACAGCTCTTTTTTGCTTGGATTTTTCGCTACGACGCTTGGCGAATAAGTCGCCAGAAGGGGCGAGTGTTTAAATTTCATTATGTTTCCCCTTATGGTTTCAAAGCTTTGTGCGCTTTGTTTTATCATTTTGTAAAAAACCTCTTCGCCAAGCGCTACGATGAGCTTTGGCGCGACTAGACGGGCTTCCGCGCTAAAATACGGCTCGCAAAGCTCGTAGGCGTTTGTCGGAGCTTTGGCGGCGGGCTTGCATTTTAGCAGGCTCGTGACGTAAATTTCTTCCTTTTTAAGCCCCGCTAGCTCGTTTAAATTTTGCAAAAACTTATCGTCGCCAGCCAAAAACTCTCCGCTCGCATCCTCAGCGGCGTTTGGCGCGTCAAATACGAAAACTACTTTGGCGCTTTTATCGCCAAAACCCGTTAGCGCCTGATTTGCGCTCTTGCAAAGCTCGCATAGATTGCACTCTTTGATGCTTGCGTTTAGCTCGGCAAGGCTTCTCGGCAAGGCCGCGAGCGAAGGCGAAAAATCGGCAAACTTATATCCGAACGCCCTAAGATAGTAAAGCTCTCTTAAAATTTCGTTTGCGTAATTCATCGCGCGATGATATCCAAAAGGGCGTTAAAAACAGATAAATCAAAGCGCGAGTTTGCTTAAATTTTTGCCGTCCAGGCGGTAGTTTCGCCACTGCTCGGACTGGTTTTTCGCGCCCATTTTTTCATAAAATTTGATGCCGGGCTCGTTCCAGTGCAGGCACGCCCACTCGAGGCGTTGCAGATTTTCGTCCTTGCAAATTTGAGCTAGATGCTTAAAAAACTCTTTTCCTATGCCTTTGTTGCGATGCTCTTTTTGGACGTATAGATCCTCTAAGTACATCCCGCCAAGCCCCAAAAACGTGGAAAAGGTGTAAAAATATATCGCGTAAGCTATGATTTTACCCTCTGTTTCGCAGACTAAAATCCTGGCGTAGTTTTTCTCAAAAACAGACCCCGCGAAAATTTCGGGCGTAAATTTTACTTCATCACTCATTTTTTCATATTCGGCTAGCTCTTTAACTAGCTTGCAAACTGCTGCAATGTCCGCTCTAACGGCTTTTCTAATAACGTAAGGCAAATTTGCTCCTAAATTTTAATAAGCGATTATATTTTTATTATTTTAAAACGAAGTTTAAAAATTTATTAAAAGGATTTTAAGCGATTTGTTGATAAAATCACCGACTTATATCAAAATCACCATAAGGAAAAATTTATGAAAAGAACATACCAACCTCATAAAACCCCTAGAAAACGCACTCACGGGTTTCGCGTCCGCATGAAAACTAAAAACGGCCGCAAAGTGCTAAACGCAAGACGCGCAAAAGGCAGAGCAAGATTGGCCGTTTAAGCAAATTTAGCCCTATAAGTAGCCAAAAGGAGTTTTCAAGCGTCTACAAAGAGGCCATCAAATGGCACTGCGAAGAGGCGATAGTCTTTTTTAAGCCTTGCAATGAAAACAAACTAGCCGTCGTAGCCAGCAAAAAGGTGGGCAAAGCCGTCGTTCGCAACCGATGTAAAAGACTTTTGCGAGCGGTCGTCGTCGAGATTTCAAATGAGCTTGCGGACGGCATTTACGTGATAGTTGTTAAAAACGGGCTAGATAAAAGCTCGTTTTTAAAGCTCAAAAAAAATATCTCTTGGGCTATGAAAAAACTCGGATGTATAAAATCAGGCATATGAAAATGATAAAACAAGCTATTTTATTTTTGATAAAAGCGTATCAAGATTATATCTCTAAATTTACTCCGAAGTCTTGCAGATACTATCCCTCGTGTTCGGAATTTGCCGTTTGGCAGTTCAAATTTAACGGCTTTTTCTCGGCGCTCTTCGCGGTTATTTTTAGAATTTTACGCTGTAATCAACTCTTTAAGGGCGGCATCGACTACCCCATCATTAGTAAAAATTTCGACTCTTTTTTTATATCCAATCAAAATTTAAAATCACACATCGCATTTTGGTTCGTCCCGTATAAAAAAAATAAATTCTACGTTATTAAAAATTTAGACTTTCAAAAGGAAAAATAGTGTTAGACAATATGTCAGTTCAAAAACGCGTGTTATTAGCGACCGTTTTATCTTTTATCTTTTTTATCGCTTACGATTATTTTTTTATTCCTAAAAATTTGCCGTTAGATCAAAATCAAACAGTAGCTGCGCAGCAGGTAGGGCAAGCAAACGCCGCTCCAAGCGCAAATACCGCATCAGGCGCTAGCTCTCCGCAGGCCGCATCGACTCAAAGCCGCGAGATCGCTGTGATAAAGGGCGAACACTTTGAGGCGCGCATAGACGAGCTGGGCAGGATTTCGAAATTTTATTTAAATGACGAAAAATACAAAAACGCCGAAGGCAATCGCATCGAACTAGCAGGTGCTCAGCCGTTACCGCTTGAAGTACGCTTTAGCGACAAAGCTTTAAATGAGCAAGCTTTTAAAGTGGCTTACACGAGCGACGTTAGCGAGATAAATTTAGCCAGCGAGCCAAAAAGTATAGTTTTAACGCAAAATTTGCAAGGCTCTAGCGTAACTAAGAAAATCACGTTTTATCCAAACGGAAGCTACGACCTAGATCTTAGCGTGAGCGCGGGCGAATACTACGTGACTCCGGGTTTTCGTCCAAGCGTCGCTATCGACAACTATACCGTCCACGGCGCGCTGCTTAAGCATAACGACGGCAAGCTAACCATCATCGAGGATGGCGACGTAGACGCGACTGAAAGCTTTAATAACGTAAACATAGCCGCAGCTAGCGACAGATACTACACGGCCTTATTTTTCAAATTTGACGGACTTTTAAATCCCGTCGTTTCAAAAGACGGCGCGGGTAATGCAGTAATATTCGTAAAAGGCGAGCAAAATTTTAAAGCTAAAGGCTACATCGGTGCCAAAGACCACGCTACTCTAAGCCAGATAAACGAGGAGCTTGTGGACGTCATCGAGTACGGCTGGTTTACCTTTATCGCAAAACCGATGTTTGCATTCTTAAATTTACTTTACGGCTATATCGGCAACTGGGGCTGGGCAATCGTCGTTCTGACGCTAGTTATCAGGATCGTGCTTTTCCCGCTAACCTACAAAGGCATGCTATCGATGAACAAGCTAAAAGATCTAGCGCCAAAGGTAAAAGAGCTGCAAGCCAAATACAAAGGCGATCCGCAAAAGCTAAATATGCACATGATGGAGCTATATAAGAAAAATGGCGCGAACCCGATGGGTGGCTGCTTGCCGATACTTATGCAGATCCCGATTTTCTTTGCGATTTACCGCGTACTGCTAAACGCGATCGAGCTAAAAGCTGCGCCGTGGATACTATGGATACATGACCTTTCGGTTATGGATCCGTATTTTGTGTTGCCTATTTTGATGGGTGCGACGATGTTCCTTCAGCAAAAGCTCACGCCGACGACCTTTAGCGATCCTATGCAAGAAAAGATAATGAAATTTTTACCGCTTATCTTTACGTTTTTCTTTGTGACTTTCCCTGCGGGACTTACACTTTACTGGTTCGTAAACAACGTCTGCTCGGTTATTCAGCAAGTTTTTGTAAATAAACTCTTTGAAAAGCACAAGAAAGCCGAGGTAAAGGCCTAATGCGAATCGAAGCTGAAAATTTACAAGAGGCTTTTCAAAAGGCCGCCGAGGAGCTAAACTGCTCAGTCACGGAGCTTGATATTAAAATTTTACAAAACCCGAGTGCGGGATTTTTGGGATTTTTCAAAAAAACAGCGATCATCGAGGCGGTCAAAGAGGGTGCGCATAAGGAAGCAAAAAAAGCCACTCAAGCCCCACGCGAAAACGGTCACAAAGAAAATGGCGGCGAGAAAAAGAAGGAATTTAAGAAAAAAGAGAGCTCTGGCGAAGAGCAAAATCATAAAAGCGAAAAGAAAAAAAATCATAAAAATCGCCACGAACATCACAAAAATCATGCGACAAAGCAAAACGAAACGAGCTCGGCAAACGAGCCTAAGGTCGAAGAAGCACAACTGCAAAAAGAGCCTCAAGTAAAAGAAAAAGAGCAACACAAAAAAGAACAACCTAAAAAAGATAGCAGCAAAAATATCCTCGATCACTCTATAATCGATACCTTTAATAAAAACGACTTTTACGAAGGCGATGAAAAAGCTGCATCTAGCGAAAATTTGGGCTCGCAAGTTTCCACTGGCGAGGCAAATTTGACGCAAGCTGTGCCAAATTTAGCTAAAAAAGAAAAACAAGACTCCCGAGCCGATCGAGCGCAGGCTCAAAAACCAAAAGCCGACATCGACAAAGTCCTGCCTGAGATAAAGCAGGGTGTAGAGAAGCTTTTTGGCGGAAATTTCTTTACTATAAACAAGATAGACGTGCGCAAATTTGATGACGAGACCGTGATAGTCGAGCTTGACGGCGAGGATGCGGCGCTGCTCATCGGCAAGGAGGGCTACCGCTACAAGGCGATTTCGTATTTGCTTTATAATTGGATCAGCTCAAAATACGGCCTTGCGGTACGCCTTGAGATCGCGCAATTTTTGCAAAATCAAGAAGCCGCGATCGATCAGTATCTAAAGGGAATAATCGAGCGCGTAGAGGAAACGGGCAAGGCTAAAACCAAGTCTTTAGACGGCGTTTTGGTTAAGATCGCTCTTGAAAAACTACGCGAAAAATTCCCCGACAAATATGTAAGCGTAAAGTCAAATAGCGACGGGCAGTTCGTAGTCGTTAACGACTTTATCAAAAAATGAACGAGACCATAGCAGCCGTCGCTACCGCGCACGGCATAGGCTCGATCTCTATCATCAGGCTAAGCGGCGCGGACGCCCTTGGCCTAGCTCTAAAACTCACCAAAATCACCTCTCTTGTCCCGCGTTACGCGACTCTAACTAAAATTTACGCCGAAGGCGAGCTTATCGACGAAGCGCTACTTATTTACTTCAAGGCCCCTCACAGCTTCACAGGCGAGGACGTGGTGGAGTTTCAGCTCCACGGCGGATTAGTGGTGGCAAATTTGATCCTGGGCGAGCTCATCAAAAACGGCGCTAGACTCGCGCGAGCAGGAGAGTTTAGCAAGCGAGCGCTCATAAACGGCAAGATGGACTTTAGCAAGATCGAGGCGATAAACTCGCTCATAAACGCAAAAAGCGAGGATAGCGTAAAAATCATCGCCCGCACTATGAGGGGCGACCTGGCTAAATTTGCGGACGAAATCCGCTCCGAGCTCGTAAAAACTCTGGCATTCGCGGAGACTAGCATCGACTATGCCGACGACGATCTGCCTGCCGACCTGCTGGAGAGCATCAGCCAAATGCTAAAACAAAACAGCGCTAAACTAGATAAAATCGTCGCCATAAGTCAGAGCAGAAAAGGGTTGCTCGAGGGCTTTAAAATCGCGATAGTCGGCAAGCCAAACGTCGGTAAAAGCTCGATCTTAAACTCGCTTTTATCTTACGAGCGCGCGATCATCAGCGACGAGGCCGGCACGACTAGAGACAGCATCGAGGAAGCCCTAAAAATCGGCACTCATCTAGTGCGCATCATAGACACGGCAGGCATCCGCAAAAACGCGGGCAAGATTGAGCAGATCGGTATTTCGTATTCGCTGCGGGCTATCGAGGAGGCCGACGTCATCTTGGCTGTTTTTGACGCGTCGCAGGAGGCAGACGAGCAGGATAACGAGATCCTGGAGCTTTTAAAAAACTCGCAAAAAAAGATTTTTTACGTTCTAAATAAATGCGATCTCGGAGTTAAATTTATAAGCCCCGAAAATTCGATAAAAATATGCGCAAAGCAAGGAACGGACGAGATAATAAATAGCCTAAAAGCCTATCTCGACGCGCAGGAGACGAGCGAGATATTATTAAATTCTACCCGTCAAATTTCAAGCTGCGAGGCGGCGAGCGAGGCGATAAAAAGAGCGTTAAATTTGCTAGTGGGGTCCGAACTTGAGCTTTTTGCTTATGAGCTAAACACGGCAATAGAGCAAATCTCGTCAATCACGAAGCCGTTTGAAAGAAGCGAAATTTTAGACGAAATGTTTAGCAACTTTTGCCTCGGCAAATAACTAAATTTACTCCGTAAAAAAGAAAAAAAATAGTGAAAAAAATCTTATCTATAGCCGCTCTAGCTGCATTGCTGGGTGGTTGCATGCCTTCGCAGGATCATCTAGCAAGTAGCGTAGTATCGCCTGAACCGGACTGGATTAAATATCTAGAAAACGACGGCACTGTCGGCGATGTCGCATTTTTCTCAGAAAATTTGAGCGCAACCTACGCGCAAAAAAACGGCGATATCATCGGCATGGCGCTCATAAAAAAAGACGGTCAAAATTTGAAGCTTGGCGATATGTTCGCGCAAAACGGGGTTTCGTTTATAGTTTTAGAGCTTAACGATAAGGAAAAATTTGGCTACCAGTACATAAATATGCGCTATAAAAACGAGCTTGCGACTCTAAGAAATGCTAAAAAGGTCAAATTTTATCAGTTTGGCGGCGGCATATTAGAGAGCGTGGTTTTTAGCGCGGACTCGGGCGCCGTGTGCGAGAGTTTTGCGGCGGGTAAGGTGGTAAAAGCTCATGCCGTGACTAATTATTACGATAAAGAAAGCGCCGACAATAGCGAATTTTTCGCGACTCTGATGGATATCGGAGTAAAAAAGGGCAAAAGCGCCGAGATCAAAAATCTAGACTTTAAATTTTTCGTTAGCGACGGTAAGCTAGCTAGCACGCAGACACGGGCTAGATCGGCGGAATTTAGGAGCAAAGTCATAGATGCCGACGCTAAAAAACAGGAGCGAATCCTATCAAACATCGTTTGCGCCGCGCCTAAAAACTGATCGCTTTTATCAAATTTAAACGCGAGTGCGAGATGAAAAACTTATTTCTAGCGGCTGTTGCGGCCTTGGCGTTTAGCGGTTGCGCGGGCATTACTAGCGGTGCAAACAGAGCCGAGCGCGACATCTCAAATATCGACATTCCCGAGGATAACTGGACGAGATATCTGGGTACGGACGGTGCCATTAGAGAGGTTGCCTTTTTGACGGCGTTTTTCTCTCGCGATTTTCGTACCCAGCCTGAGGATGGCGAGACTATGGGCTTTGCGCTTACTAAAAAAGACGGTGCCAAGCTGCCTTTTAGGCTTGGAGCCGTCTATAAAAGCGGTGGTAGTGCGTTTATGCTAAAAGACGCCGATACCGAGGCGGAGTTTGATCTAAAAGATGAAGCAAGCGTAACCGAGCTTCGGGACGCTCGGCGGATCAAATTTTACGAATTTAGCTCAAATTTGACGACGGTAGCGGTTTTTGAGGCGCCGATTTCGGTTTGCGAGGCGTTTCAAAAAGGCGGTAACGTGAGCGTGAAATCAGCATCTAGCTACTACGACGCGCAAAATTTAGAAAAGCGGCATTTCACAGCCGTTATAACGCAGGCAAAAATTTCCTCCAAAAGCGGCGCGCTACTTTTAAAATCTCAGATAAAAAATTTTACAAATCCAGACGGCCCGCGAGAGGTCGCCGAAAAAACGCATAAATTTGAGGAAAAAATCCAAAACGAGTTGCGCGGGTATGAGCTGACGCTTAATCAAATTTGCGCTTTGAGCGCGAAAAAGAGAGGATCAAAATGAAAAGTACGATGATTTTTAAGACGGTAGCAGCGGCTGCTATGGCACTAATTTTTAGCGGTTGCGCGGCCATCACAGGCGAGATGGGCGGCGAGAGAGCGTGGCGTACGTATATGGAAAACGACGCTAGTATACAGCAGATCGGATTTATAACCGAAACTACGGTCTACGAGATGAGCGGCGGTAAAAAAGAGGAAAAATTCGGCGACTATATAGGTAGAGCCGAGGTGAAATCGCCTGACGAGAGCGACTCGGCGAGCCAAAATCTAGGCTGGGTTTACTCAAGCGGCGACGGTGTAAAAACTCTGATAGTGATTGATCTAGATAGCGGTAGAAATGTGGATTTGAGCGATAAAGACGAGATAAAAAAACTACAAAACTCAAAGAAATTTAAGTTTTACGAATTTGGCGGCGGGATCCTTGAGAGCGCGATTTATAGCGCGCAAAAATCTCCCGTTTGTAAGGCGTTTTTTAGCGGCGAACCTATAAGCGCCAGAAGCGTGACGAACTACTACGTGGGCGCATCTGATGAGTTTTTCGCTACCGTGATCGACGCGAAGATAGTCGGAAACAAGGGATTTGAGATAAAAAATTTGGACTTTAAATTTAACCTGTCAGGCAGCAAATTAGCCGAAGCTAAAGAGCAGGCGATCTCTGCGAAATTTAAACAAGACGTCATCGATCAAGACCTCAAAAAGCAAGGACGCATCCTGCTAAACATACTTTGCTACTATAGTATGCCGAGCAAGTAGGCATTTGCGGCGGGTAATCGCCCGCCGAATTTAGCGGAATATCGGACTTTCTTGCGTCAAATTTAGGGTACTAATATGCTTAAATTTTTAATTTTCCACAGCTACTTTAAATTTGGCATTTATCTAAAATTTGAGTTACTTTCCGAGACCCGCACCTCAAAAATGCCAATTTTTCGGTTAAATTTAGAGCCGAATCAATAACTATAAACAGAATATTTTTAGCTTGCCGTATGAAATTTAGACTCTTGTTTTATTCGCCAAATTTACCCCGCTCTCACTCCTTTGGTTTATCAAGTTTTTATGCGAATTTAAGTAAAATCAACCAAAATTTTTTAAAGGCTAAAAATGGACAAAGCTACCGTAAAAGCGCACAAAATCAGCGATCAAGAGTATGAGGAGATCCTAAAGATCCTAGGCAGAGAGCCAAATTTGCTCGAGCTTGGGATATTTTCCGCGATGTGGAGCGAGCACTGCAGCTACAAGTCGAGTAAAAAGTACCTAAACGGCTTCCCGACCAAGGCGCCGTGGGTGATTCAGGGGCCGGGCGAGAACGCGGGCGTCATCGACGTCGGAGGCGGCGTTGCGGCGGTGTTTAAGATGGAGAGCCACAACCACCCGAGCTTCATCGAGCCTTTTCAGGGCGCGGCAACGGGCGTGGGCGGGATACTGCGCGACGTATTTACGATGGGCGCGCGGGTCGTGGCGAATATGAACTCGCTGCGATTTGGCGAGGTGAGGGGCGAGAGCGAAAACGCGAAAAAACAGCGCTATCTGCTAAAAGGCGCGGTCGCGGGCATCGCTCACTACGGCAACTGCATGGGCATACCTACTATCGGAGGCGAGACGACGTTTGATCCTAGCTTTAACGGTAACATCCTAGTAAACGCATTTGCGCTTGGGCTTTGCAAGAGCGACGAGATATTTTACGGCAGAGCCGAAGGTATCGGCAATCCCGTGATCTATGTCGGCTCAAAGACCGGTCGCGACGGACTCGGGGGCGCTGTGATGGCTAGCGATAGCTTTAACGACGCGAACAAATCTCTGCGCCCGACCGTGCAGGTAGGCGATCCGTTTGCCGAAAAGCTGCTGATGGAGGCATGCTTGGAGCTCTTTAAAACCGACTACGTCGTGGGTATCCAGGATATGGGTGCGGCAGGGCTAACGTCTAGTAGCTTTGAGATGGCCGGACGCAGCGGCAGCGGTATGAAGATGTATCTAGACCGCGTACCTATGCGCGAGACGGGCATGACGCCGTACGAGCTAATGCTGAGCGAATCTCAGGAGCGTATGCTCATCTGTGCCAAAAAAGGCTGCGAGCAAAAGATACTTGATATATTTAAAAAGTGGGACCTCGACGCCGAGATCATCGGCGAGGTCACGGATAGCGGCGTGATGGAGCTTTATTGGCACGGCGAGCTAGCGGGCGAGATACCGATAGCGCCGCTTAGCGAAGCCTCTCCTGTGCTTGACCGACCGACCGCGCGTCCAAAATACCTAGACGAAATCAAAAATTTACAAATCCCCGAAAACGTCAATAATAAAACCGCGTTTTGGAAGCTACTTGGTGAGCCAGAGGTGCTAAACAAATCGCTAATCTACGATCAATACGACGCAAATATCCAAACGAACACGATCAAACAACCGGGGCTTCTCGGGGCTGCGGTTATCCGCGTAAAAGAAACGGGTAGGGCGATCGCGATGGCGGCGCAGTGCGATCCGCGGGCAAATTTCGTTGGTCCCAAAATCGGCGCGGCTAGAGCGGTCGCGGCTGCTGGACGAAAGGTCGCGATGAGCGGAGCGACGCCACTAGCCATCACCGACTGCCTAAACTACGGCAACCCGCAAAATCCCGAGGTCATGTGGCAGTTCGCGCAGGGCTGCGAGGGCATCAAAGAGGCTTGCCGCGAGCTAAATACGCCTGTCGTCAGCGGCAACGTGAGCCTGTATAACGATACCGAGGGCGTGAGCGTCTATCCGACGCCTGCGATCGTGACGGTGGGCGTGAACGAGGACGCAAACGCGAGCCTACCGAGCGTCTTTGCGCGCGCGGGCACGGCGATATACGTGCTTGGCGAGACGAAGGGCGAATTTGCCGCGTCGCTCTACGCTAAGGCGCTATTTGACGCGGTGGGCGGCGAGCTATCCGCAGTGGACTACAAAAAAGAGCGCGCGTTGTGGGATTTGGTCATCGAGGCAAATAAATCGGGTGCGCTCGAGTTTGCAAACAGCGTAGGCGTGGGCGGCGTGGCCATAACGCTAGCTAAAATGGCATGCCTAAGCGGACTTGGCGCGGAGTGCAAATTTGACGTTAAAAAGCCGAATTTCATATTTGACGAGAGCTTTTCGCGCGCGATCGTCGGCGTAAAAGACGAGGCTAAATTTCAATCTCTAGCCGCAAAACACGGCGTCAAATTTGAAAAAATCGGTAGCGTGGGCGGAGATAAATTTAAGCTAAACGATATCGATGAAAAGCTAAGCGACGTGAGCGAGGTTTATTTTAATAAATTTGCCGCAATCATCCGCCAAGAGGACTAAAATTTGACGCCCAATTTTGGCGAGGCGGGTTTGGCCGAGCTAAATTTGAGTGGCGTAAATTTGACGCTTGCTAAATTTAGCTTGCCTCGGCGATGTTTATCCGCGCGCTTTGGCGTCAAATTTGATCAAATTTAAGCAGCTCGCGATGATGATCCGTGATCTTGCCGAGCTTGCAGGCGACCGTAAAAGTAAAATTTAACACGAATTTGAAAGGAAAGTAGATGTCTTGGAAAGACTTTTTAAATAACAAAGAGGACGAACAGCCGCAAAAGGAGGGCAGAGGAATGGATCAAAAAAGCGTAGCTAAGCCGCCGGTGCTATTTAGCGAGACTCAGCAGGTATTAAAAGCGGTCGAGGCCAAACTGGGCGGCACGCTCATCACATACTACAACTCAAACGCGGGCAGCGTCTGCGGCAACGACGCGAGCGCGATGTATGAAATTTTAAAGGGCAAAAAGATAGAAAACGCATTTTTGTTCATCAAAAGCGACGGCGGCAGCGGTATCGCGGCGCTTCGTATCATCAGCACTCTGCGAAACTACTGCAAAAACATCACCGCTCTCATCCCTGCTAACTGCGCGTCGGCAGCGACGATGATGGCGCTAGGCGCAAACGAGATCGTGATGGGTCCGCTAGCGTATCTAACCGCAGTCGATACCTCGCTAAAGCACGCGATGAGCCCGATAGATAACGGCAACGAGCGCGTTAGCGTGTCGATGGACGAGCTAAACCGCGTGATAAAACTATGGAAAATGCACGAAAAAGACAACGACGAAAACCCGTATAAATCGCTATACAACTATATCCATCCGCTGGTTTTTGGCGCAGTAGACCGTGCCAGCTCGCTCTCGCTAAAGATTTGCTGCGAGCTTTTGCGCTATCACATGAACGACGAATCAAAGATCCAAAACATCTCCGAGCGCCTAAACAGCGACTATCCGGCGCATGACTATCCGATACTTTTCCGCGAGGCCGAGGAGATCGGACTGCACGTGCAAAAGATGGACAACGAGCTAAACGAGATGCTGCAGGAGCTCACGCTTCTTTACTCCGAGATGGGACAGCGCGCGTTTACCGACTACGACGAGAACAGCTACCACGACAACAACATCGCCAACATCATCGAGGCAAACGGCAAGCAGATTTATTATCAGATCGACAAAGATTGGTTTTATCGCCCCGACGAGCGCCGCTGGAACGTGATGAACGACGAGAGCTCGTGGCGTAAAAACGAGCTGGTCGGCGGCAAGCTCAAAAATACGATTTATCATTTATGGTGATATTTTGAATTTTATTTTTTGGTTTTTGATCTTTTGCGGGATTTACTATCTGGTCTCAAATTTTAGCCAAAATCCCGCAAATTTAGGCGGTTCGCGAAAAAAGGCGATGTTTGAGGAGGCTAAATTTCTAGTTAGTCTGCTCGCCAAAGTCGCCAAAAGCGACGGCAGAGTAAATGAGCTAGAAGCTCGCCTCATTAGCGAGACGCTAGACGATATCACTCTAAGGCTCGGTAACGACGCAGCTATGAGAGCGGAGCTAAAGCAGATCTATAACCGCGAAAAAGAGACGGTGCATAACGCCTATTTTATCGCGCGGCAGTACCGGGATCGCTTTCGTCTGAGTCAAGACGCCGTGGCCGCGAAGATATCGTTTTTGTTAAATTTGGCCTATATAGACGGCGAATTTAGCAAAAGCGAGCGCAATATCATAGAGCAGATTGCCTCTGGGTTTGGGCTTAACGAGATCGATTTTTGGTCGATTTTAAAGAGATTTGACGATTTTTACGGGCAAAGGCGGCAAGATAAAAGAGGCCAGAGCAATCCGTACGTAAAACGCGCTAAAAGCCCTTACGACGTGCTTGGACTAAAAGAGGACGCGTCCTTTGACGAGGTAAAAAAGCGCTACCGCGAACTCGTAAAAAAATATCATCCAGATATCCTTATGGGGCGCGGCGAGAGCGAGGAGATGATAGAAAAGAGTACTCGTAGGTTGCAAGAGATAAATGAGGCGTATGAAACCATAAAACAAAAAAGCTAGCCTTTTGAGTGTCTTTAAATGAGTTTGAAAATTTGGGACTGCGGCAGACCATCTGTCTAGCCTTGCCCAAATTTTCTGCACAACATTTAAATCCATCTCAAAATTCTACGCTTTTGGGTTCTTAAAATTTAATCAAATTTCGGCGCGGTATCTTGCGATGAATTTAAATGTTGCGACGAAATTTTCGACCGAAGATAGAACATGTAGTTCATCGAGGGAAAAAAATTTCTAGCTCATTTAAAGGCGCGCAAGAGACAAGTCGGCAAAAGAAAGGGAATATAAATGAGAGCATTAATCAGCGTCAGCGACAAAGAAGGTATCGTAGAGTTTGCCAAAGGACTCGAGCGACTCGGTTTTGAGATATTAAGTACAGGCGGCACGCACAAACTGCTAAAAGAGCAGGGCGTAAAGGCGGTCGAAGTTAGCGAATACACCGGCTCGCCCGAGATGTTTGAGGGGCGCGTAAAAACCCTGCACCCAAAGATCCACGGCGGCATCTTGCACAAGCGAAACGACGCAAACCACGTGAGCCAAGCCGCACAGCACGGCATCGGCGGCATCGATCTAGTTTGCGTAAATTTATATCCGTTTAAACAAACCACTATCCGCACAGATGATTTTGACGAGATCATTGAAAACATCGACATCGGTGGCCCTGCGATGGTGCGCTCGGCGGCTAAAAACTTCGCCAGCGTTTATATCGTCACTAACCCGCTTGATTATGACGAAGTTTTGCGCGTCATAGGAGGCGCGGATGAGAGTGAAAAGGCCGTTTTTAGGCGAAATTTGATGATAAAAGCCTACGAACACACCGCGGCATACGACTCGATGATCGCAAATTATATGAACGAGCGCTTTAACGACGGCTTTGGCGAGATGAAATTTATCGCCGGTAGCAAGGTTTTTGATGCGCGTTACGGCGAAAACCCGCACCAAAAGGGCGCGCTATACGAGTTTGATTATTTTTTCAGCAACAACTTCACCGCGCTAAAAGGCGAAGCTAGCTTTAACAATATCACCGATATAAACGCGGCTTTAGCACTAGCAAGCAGCTTTGACGCCGCGCCTGCGGTCGCCATCGTCAAGCACGCTAACGCTTGCGGCTTTGCCGTAAAATCAAATCTGCTAGAAAGCTACGTAGAGGCGCTAAAATGCGATCCCGTCTCGGCATACGGCGGCGTCGTGGCGATAAACGGTACACTAGACCGTGCCTTGGCAGAAAAAATCAACGAAATCTACGTCGAGGTTATCATCGCCGCAAACGTGGACGAGGACGCACTCGCGGTATTTGAGGCTAAAAAACGCATCAAAATTTTCACTCAGGGCAATAAATTTTTACAGCGCGCAAACGACAAATACGACTTCAAGCACGTTGACGGCGGCTTTGTCTATCAGCAAAGCGACGAGGTAAAAGCTAGCGAGCTAGAAAATATGAAACTGCAAACCGCGCGCGCAGCCAGCGAGACCGAGCTAAAAGACCTCGAAATCGCGTGGAAAGTCGCGGCGCTCACGAAAAGTAACTGCGTCGTTTACGTGAAAAACAGCGCCGTCGTCGCCATCGGTATGGGTATGACGAGTCGCGTGGATGCCGCGCGTGCGGCCGTGGCTAAGGCGCGCGATATGGGGCTTGATTTACGCGGTTGCGCGCTTGCTAGCGAGGCGTTTTTCCCGTTCCGCGACAGCATCGATATCGCAAGCGAGGCGGGCGTGAAGGCCGTGATACAGCCCGGCGGCAGCATACGCGACGACGAGGTTGTAGCTGCGGCAAACGAGCACGGCATGGCGATGTATTTTACGGGCGTGCGCCATTTTTTACACTAAAATTTGATCTTTTGATGGCGAGGCGGCGTAAATTTGACTGCGCCGTTTTGCCGCTTTAAGTTTATTGATTAGCGGCGCACTTGCTCCGCTTTTGCTCAAATTTGACTTGCTCGCTTTTAAATTTGGACTGCGATTTGCTTGCGCTTTGGAGATTAAATTTAATTGAAAGCGATTTATGAAGCAAATTTTGATTTTCTTGGTATTTTTGGCGGGGCTTTATGCGGCCAATATCTATGTAAACGGCGAAAAGGTCGGCAGCAGCGACCAAAACTCGACCTATAACGGCGAGAGCAAAAACGAAATCCTAAAACAAGAGGGCAAAAAACAGCTCTGCAAAAAAGGCTACAAGCAGTACTGCTAGACGGTGCTTTATCTTTTAATCGGCGGTCAAATTTATGCCGCCAAATTTTATCTCATCTCAAATTTCATACCTTCAACGCTCGGGTTTTGCCGCTCAAATTTGACGTCGCGTCCGTCAAATTTAAAATTTAATCCCTTAAGCAAGGTCAAGACGCTCGCGCGCAAAATAAGAGTATAATTATCCAAATTTAAAACAAGGATAAAAAATGAGCGATTTTTTCAAAGACGCCGAGCAGTTTAACGCCGAGGGCGCGACGGTGCCGTTTTATAGATATAGCCAGGGCGGCGTGGATTTCGTCGGCTTTGACAGCCGTCCGTGCGTGCCGCCCGAGCCTATGGTAAATGCGCTGGTAGCGATCAAATTTGCAAACCAAAACACTAAAATCGTGATGGTAAATCATAAATTTCCAGCCGGTCTGATCCCTAAAATAGAGGGGCAGTTTGATGTCGAGCGCGAGGATCTGGAGGGCGGGGCGGTCAAGATGACCTTTAGCCTAAAGCAGGGCGCGGACGTCAAAAACGTAGATGCGAGCCTTTGTCACTGAGATAGGTCATGCTTTTAAACACCTTTGCGCCGCCTTTTAAGCTGGTGGGCGGTTATTTTATCGCGGGCATTTGTTTTTTGATCGCGAGCATTCCCGCCTTTTTCGCGGCGGATTTTGAGATGATAGCGGGGCTTGAGACGGCGGGATTTTTGCATATATTTTTCGTCGGATTTGTTATGAGCATCATCATCGGCGCGCTATATCAGCTAACTTCTGTGATTTTAGAAAAGCCGTTTTCGACGATCAAGGGCGCGATGCTAAATTTAGCCGTCTACTGCGTAGGGATCGCTGCGATGGGCTACGGGATGATCAGCGGCAAGACGGGCTTTATACACGGCGGTGGCATGGCGCTTTTTCTCGCGCTACTGTTTTTTGGCACGACCTATATCGTTAGCTTTATGGACAATGAAAAAAAGAGCTTCGCGGCCTTTATGCTTTTTGTTTCGGCGATATTTTTACTCGCGGGCATCTCGCTTGGATTTTGCCTTTTGATGATACTTTCTGGCACTTTGCCGATGGATTTTATGTTCGCGCTTAAATTTCACGTCTATTTCGTACTCGGCTTTGTTTTTTTCATCATCGTAGGCGTGGCGACCGTGCTGCTACCGATGTTTGCCCTGGCGCACGATCTAAAATTTACGCTTAGCAAATTTGCCTTCGGGTTTTATATTTTGGCTGGCGTTTTACTCTTTTTTAGCGAAATTTATGCGTACTTTGCGTTTGGAGCGGCGATTATTTGCTTTGTCGCCGAGGCGCTATATATCCTAAAAAAGCGTGTCCGCAAAGCGTATGATTACTGGAATGTAAATATCGCTCTTTCGCTTGTGGCCTTCGTGCTATTTTGCGTTTTAGTCGCGGCGGATAGATATGATATGGCGGTGTTTATGCTGATTTACGGCTTTTTATTCGCATTTATCGCGGCTCATCTTTACAAGATCGCGCCGTTTCTCATCTGGTATCACTATGTAGCGCCGTTCGTGGGTAAGACAAAAGTGCCTTTACTAGATCAGATGATCCTTAAAAAACCCGCATATATCGGCATCGGCTTTAACGCTCTTGGACTCGCGCTCTACGAGCTTGGCGTCTGGCTGGAGATAAAATCGCTCGCGCACTGCGGCGTGGCTTGTCTGCTAGTTAGCATCGTTTTAGTTGCGATAAATGTGATAAATGTTTTTAAATTTACGAAATTTGGAATAAAGGAAGAAAAATGAAAGAAAAAATCTATGCCGCACTCTCAAATATCGTCGATCCCGAGGTGGGCTTTGATATCGTGTCCTTGGGGCTCATTTACGACGCGGTTTGCGACGAGAACGGCAAAGCAAAGGTCACGATGACGCTATCCACGCGCTCATGCCCGCTGCACGAGATGATACTTGGCTGGGTAGAGACGGCGGTGCTAAACGTCGACGGCGTAGAAGAGTGCGAGATAGACCTCGTATGGGAGCCTGCATGGAGTATCGAGATGGCGAGCGACGAGGTGAGGGCGGCGCTGGGAGCGTAAATCTAACGCTGGATGCGAGCAAGCTTTACTACGATCCACAAAGCTCTCAGGAGGAATTTAGCGGCTGGGGA
>NZ_CALIAV010000052.1 GCF_938045625.1 uncultured Campylobacter sp. | reverse complement strand
CGCCGGGCGTAGGCGGCAAAATTTATGCGTGGGTGCGCCACAAAAACAAAATTTACCACGGCGAGGATGGCGCTAGAATTCTTGGGGAGCGCCAAGAGGAAGGGATTCGCAAGCTAAAAGAAGCCCGTATGATCGTAAAGATCAATACGGTCGTAATCCCCGGCGTAAATATGGATCACGTCCCGCAAATCGCAAAAAAAGCCAAAGAGTGGCAAGCCGATATCATGAACTGCATGGCGATGATCCCCGTGCAGGGCACCCCTTTTGCAAATATCAAATCACCCTCGAATGAAGAAATTCGCAACATGCGAAAGCTAATCGGCGGCTCCATTCACCAAATGACTCACTGCAGCAGATGTCGCGCCGACGCGTGCGGTAAGCTTTGCGAAGGATAAGGGCTTTGCGTTACGGCGGGTTTTGTCGGCTTTTTATCGGTCCGTCAAATTTAAATTTATATCACGATCGCGATTTTTAAGGTTATATTTTCAAATTTCACAAAAGGAGTTAGCACGAAGCTAAGACAAATTTTAAAACTAGGTGCGACGCTTGCCGTTTGTTTAAATTTAGCCAGCGCAAAATCGCTCGAGCAGATTAAAAAGATGGCGTGATCACTATCGCGACCGAGGGAGTGTATTCGCCGTTTTTGTTTCATAACGAAAAAGACGAGCTGATGGGCTACGACGTAGAGATCGTAAGAGCGGTCGCAGACAAGCTAGGCCTAAAGCCTAAATTTATAGAAGCCTCGTGGGACGCGATGCTAGCGGCGTTTGACGCGGGCAAGGCGGACACCGTATTTAACCAAGTAAGCATCACCGAAGAGCGCAAGAAAAAGTACGACTACTCCGTGCCATACATGACCTCGTACTCGGAAATCATCGTGCACGAGGATAACGACGATATCAAGAGCTTTGCCGATCTAAAGGGCAAGCGCTCGACGCACTCGGTAAATAGTAAGTGGATCCCAACCGTCGAAAGATACGGCGCAAAACTCGTCGTAGCCGATAACCCAAACAACCAGATAAATTTCATAATCACCAAGCGCGCCGACGACACGATAGACGACGCCGTGATGTTCTACGACTACAAAAAGCAACACCCAAAAGCGCCTATAAAGCTTATAGTTGCGGGCGAGGACACGATGTATACGGCCGTAGTCGTACATAAAGGCAACGCCGAACTACTGGAAGCGATAAACAAGGCCCTAAACGAGCTACGAGCCGAAGGCAAGCTAAAAGAGATCTCGATGAAGTATTTTGATAAGGATATTTCAGAATAAACCAAAAAGCGGCGGGCGGGTAAATTTTAAATTTACAAATTTAAAATTTATGTGGCCAAATTTATTTTTCAAACCATCTTTTGACCCAAATGCATTTACTAAATACTATTTTTATAACTTTTCTACACAACATAAAACCATAAAACAGGTATTTTGGCGCTAGGAAGTCGTTAAACTAAATTTAGTAAGATTATTTTTGGTTTTACGGATATTTTGTGTAAGACTCGTATAAATTTAAATAATTCAAAAATAAATAAGCAACTTACAAAAAGTTCAAGCAACTTTTTGTAAGAGTACTATTTTTTAGCGCTATTTACCCTCTTCAAATGCGCCTGCAGATAAGATTTTAGCTATTCTGGCGTTTAAAAGCTCATCCACTTTTAGCTTTTCAAGTTTATCTAGCTCAGTTATAAAATAGCTTGCAAGCGCCTTTACGGCAGTTTCTTTATCTCTGTGAGCGCCGTTTATCGGCTCTTCTATAACGTCGTCTATCAAATTTAAGCTTTTTAGATCGTCAGCGGTTATTTTTAGCGCCTTTGTAGCCTGCTCTTGTTTTGACGGATCATTCCAAAGTATAGCCGCACAACCCTCCGGCGAGATAACCGAAAAAACTGAATTTCGCATCATAGCTAGCTTGTCGGCTACGCCTATAGCTAGTGCTCCGCCGCTTCCGCCCTCGCCTATAACGACGGCTATCATCGGAGTTTTTAAATTTGCAAATTCAAATAAATTTCTAGCTATCGCTTCGCTTTGACCGCGCTCCTCAGCCGCAACGCCCGGATACGCGCCCGGAGTATCGATCAAAAATAGTATAGGAAGTCCAAACTTCTCAGCCATCTTAGCTATTCGCAAGGCTTTGCGATAACCCTCTGGATGAGGCATACCAAAATTTCTTTTTAGTTTATTTTTGGTTCCTCGCCCTTTTTGCTCGCCTATTACGATGACTTTTTTAGAGCCTATATAGCCGATAAAACAAACTATCGCTCCATCGTCGCGATACGCTCTATCGCCATGAAGCTCATAGTAATCCCTCATCATGCCTTTGATGTAGTCGATAGCATAAGGGCGATCTGGATGACGAGCTAAAGCAAGGCGCTGAAACTCGTTGAGATTTTTGTAAATTTTAGCGGTCTCTTTTTCTAAATTTTTATTTAGAATTTCTACCGCATGTTCATCGCCGCGAATTCTTGCATTTGCGATGTCATCATCTATTTGCTTGATACCTTGTTCAAAGTCTAGATAACTTGCCATTATATCTTCTTAAATATAATAGAGCCGTTCGTACCGCCAAATCCAAAAGAGTTACTCATAACGGCGTTTAGCTCAGCTTTTCTAGCCACGTTTGGCACATAGTCTAGATCGCACTCCTCGTCTTTGGTTGCGTAGTTTATCGTAGGCGGTATAAGACCTTCTTGCATAGCCATTATAGATACAACTGCTTCTATCGCGCCAGCCGCGCCAAGGCAGTGTCCCGTTTGCCCCTTGGTAGAGCTAACCGGTGGTACATTGCTACCAAAAAGAGCTTTTAGAGCAGCGGTTTCATTTTTATCGTTAGTTGGCGTTGAGGTACCGTGTGCATTAATGTAATCGATCTGCAAATTTCCAGCCATCTTAAGAGCCTTTTTCATCGCAGAAAGCGGTCCTTCAAGTGAAGGCGAAGTGATGTGATATGCATCGCCGCTCTCGCCAAAACCGACCACCTCGGCATAAATTTTAGCCCCTCTAGCCTTAGCGCTTTCATACTCTTCAAGCACGAGTGCGCCACTTCCTTCACCCATGACAAAGCCGTCTCTATCTTTATCAAAAGGTCTTGATGCTGTTTGAGGATCGTCGTTTCTAGTAGAAAGCGCTTTCATGGCCGCAAATCCGCCGATACCTACACCGCAAACCGTAGACTCAGATCCTACGACTAGCATCTTTTGCGCTTCGCCGATCATGATGGTTTTAGCCGCTTCGATGATAGCGTGAGTAGATGCCGCACATGCCGTTACGCTAGAGATATTGGGCCCTTTTAGACCGTGCTCTATCGAAACTATGCCGCCTAGCATATTTACTAGCGCAGAAGGTATAAAAAATGGAGAAATTCGCCTTGAGCCTTTTTCAAGTAAGATGTTGGAGTTTTTTTCGATATTAGGCAAGCCGCCTATGCCGGCAGCCGAGCTAACGCCGAAATTTTCAGCGTCGAATTCGCCGAAATTTGCATCAGCCATAGCCTCTTTAGCAGCTTTTAATCCAAGCTGGATAAATCTATCGACCTTTTTAACCTCCTTAGCATCCATAACGCTAAGCGGGTCAAAGTCCGTTATCTCGGCAGCAATCTGAACTGGAAAATCGCTCACGTCAAAAGAGGTTATCTTTTTTACGCCGGTTTTACCTTCGCAGATAGCCTTAAATGAACTATCTTTGTCGAGCCCTAAAGCGTTGATCATCCCAATCCCGGTTACTACGACTCTTTTCAAGATCTCTCCTTACAAAAACTTATTTGTTTAGTTTCTCGATATAGCTTACGACGTCGTTTATAGTGATCAGCTTCTCAGCGTCGCTATCAGGTATCTCAACCTCAAATTTCTCCTCAAGAGCCATAACTAGCTCAACTACGTCAAGCGAGTCTGCGCCTAGATCTTCGATAATCTTAGACTCAAGTTTTACTGCATCAGGAGCCACACTTAGTTGCTCGACTACTACGTCTCTTATGTCATCAAATATTGCCATTTTCTTCTCCTAAAAATAAAAATTTCGTGATTTTAATATATTTTAGCTTAAACTTTCGCAAAAACGCAAATTTACGCGCTTACATATATAGTCCGCCGTTGATCTTTAGCGTCTCGCCCGTGACGTAGCTAGCGTGATCGCTTAGCAAAAACGCCACAGCTTCGGCCACTTCACTAGCGCTTCCAAATCGCTTTAACGGGATGTTGTCGCTGTATGTTTTTTTGATCTCGTCGCTTAGCTCGCTCGTCATATCAGTCTCGATAAAGCCCGGCGTTACGCAGTTAAAGCGGATATTTCTCGCCGCGCCCTCTTTGGCGAAGCTTTTGTTCATCGCGATCATTCCGCCCTTGCTCGCAGCGTAGTTAGCTTGTCCGGCATTACCCATCTCGCCCACGATCGAGGCTACGTTTACGACGGCGCCGAAGCGTTTTTTGCTCATTACTTTTAGCGCCTCGCGGCATCCGATAAAGGCCGAGGTCAAATTTGCGCCTATCACGCCGGTAAAATCCTCCGTCTTCATGCGAAGCGCGAGCTTGTCGTTCGTGATGCCGGCATTATTTACGAGGTAGCCCAGCTCGCCGTCGGCGTCCGCGATCAAATTTATCGCCTTTATGAACTCATCCTCGTCCGTCGCGTCAAATTTTACCACTGCGGCCCGTCCGCCGTTTGCTACGATCTCAGCTTGCAGGGCATCGGCTATTTCGGGCTTTGAGCGGTAGTTTATCCAGACTTTTAGTCCCATTTGCGCTAGGGTTTTGGCTATCTGCGCGCCGATACCGCGGCTTGCGCCGGTGATTAGCACGTTTTTTCCGCTAAATTTCATTTTTTCTCCTTGATTTCAAATTTTACTTGCATTTTACTTGATTTCAAATTTTACTTGCATTTTATCAGACAAAAGCTAAAAAGCCTTTTACCTAAAATTTATATAGTATTAAAACAGTGCCTCGTCCATCTCGGCCGGTTTTTCGATACCCATTAGCGCCAAAACGCTCGCGGCGATATTATTTAGACCGCCTTCCTTTACCGCCTTTACGCCCTCGCCCATCACGAAGCAAAATACGTCAAAAGTCGTGTGATTGGTTAGCAAATTACCCTGCGCGTCCTTCATCTGCTCGCAGTTGCCATGGTCGCTCGTGATGATTAGCGCGTAGTTTTTCTCCTTGGCCTTTGCCACGATGCGCCCTAGCGCCGCATCCACGGCCTCGACTGCCTTGACTGCCGCACCAAATTCGCCCGTATGGCCGACCATATCGCCGTTTGCGAAATTTACCACGATCAGATCCTGTCCGTCATCCATCCCTTTTAATACCGCATCGCACACGGCTTGCGCGCTCATTTCGGGCTTTTCGTCGTAGGTTTTGACTTTAGGGCTTGGCACCAGCACCCTCGTTTCGTTTTGGGCGAGCTCCTCGACGCCGCCGTTAAAGAAAAACGTCACGTGCGCGTATTTCTCGGTCTCGGCGGTGTGCAGCTGCGTTAGGCCCGCGTTTGCAACGACCTCGGCAAGGGTATTTTTTAGCTTTTCGTTTTCAAATAGCACTGGAAAGGCGAAATTTGCGTCGTATTCGGTCATCGTGAGTAGATTTTTGACTACAAACGGGCGCGCAAATTCGCTAAAATTTTCATCGCCTAAAGCCGCCGCGATCTCGCGCACGCGGTCGTTTCTAAAGTTTATAAATATCACGCCGTCGTTTTCGCCTATCCCCTCAAACCCGCCAAAACTAGCCGGCACTATAAACTCGTCCGTCACGCCCGCCTCGTAGCTTTGCATGATGTACTCTAGCGGCGAGACGGTTTGCGTGTTTTCTCCTTGCATCATCGCGTCGTAGGCCGTTTTTACGCGTTCCCAGCGTTTATCACGGTCCATCGCGTAAAATCTACCGCTAACGCTAGCTAGCTTAAAGCCCACATTTTGCGCCTTTTCTTGCAGTGATTTTATGAAAGCCAGCCCGCTTTTCGGGCCTACGTCGCGACCGTCGGTTATCGCATGAGCGCATACCTCGCAGCCGTTTGCGACCGCAAGAGAGCACATCGCGTCAAAGTGGCTCATGTGCGAGTGCACGCCGCCGTCTGAGTAGAGTCCGACGACGTGAACGCGTTTGCAAGCTTTAAATAAATTTAAAAGCTTTTCGCTTTTGGCTAGCGAGCCGTTTTCAAAACCGAGCGAAATTTTTACCAAATTTTGATACAAAACCCGCCCGCTGCCGATACACATATGTCCGACCTCGCTGTTTCCCATCTGTCCGTCAGGTAGGCCCACTGCTAGGCCCGAGGTTTTTATTAGCGTATTTGGCACGTTTTTAAACAACCAGTCGTATGTGGGCTTTTTTGCCGCCGCAAATGCGTTAAATTCGCTACTCTCGTTATATCCGATACCGTCTGTGATCATCAAAATAGTTTTTTGCGCCATTTTTAAATTTTCGCCTTAAATTTAGATATTTTTTAACGGCATTATACTAAAATTAGTTTTTTTTTAAATAAAGGCTTTTATGTTTTACTATATTTATGAATTTTTAAATTTTAATATCTTTCAGTACATCACCGTTCGCGCGGGCTTTTCGTTTTTTATCGCATTTTGCTTGACCGTTTGGGCGCTGCCTAAATTTATCGCGTGGGCAAAGGCCAAAAACGCGGCCCAGCCCATCTATGAGCTAGCCCCGCAAACGCACCAAAAAAAGGCCAAAACGCCGACGATGGGCGGACTAGTCTTTATCGGAGCCGCACTTCTTGCTAGCGTGATTTGCGCGCGCCTTGATAACGTCTTCGTCCTTGCTTCGCTGATCTGTCTAGCAGGCTTTACCGCACTTGGATTTAAAGACGATTTTCGTAAAATTTCAGGCGGCAAAAACCACGACGGACTAAGCCCCAGAGCCAAACTCGCCACGCAAATTTTAATCGCTCTGGCAGTTTCGACGGTGCTATATTTTAACGGCGAGCTGGGGAGCAAATTTTACCTACCGTTTTACAAATTTCCCGTGCTTGATCTAGGCGTTTTTGCGGTGGCCTTTTGGACGCTAGTTATCGTCGCAGCATCAAATGCGGTAAATTTAACCGACGGTCTAGACGGGCTAGCTACGGTGCCTGCGGTATTTTCACTGCTGACTTTGGGCGTATTTGCCTACATCTGCGGGCACGCGGTGTTTAGCTCGTATTTACTTTTGCCCAAGATCGCGGGCGTAGGCGAGACAGTCGTAGTGGCCGCCGCATTAATCGGCTCGCTGATGGGATTTTTGTGGTTTAACTGCCATCCGGCCGAGGTTTTCATGGGCGATAGCGGGAGCCTGAGCGTAGGCGCATATATCGGCCTCATGGGCGTGATGACGAAAAACGAGATCCTGCTCATCATCATCGGCTTCGTCTTTGTTATGGAGACTTTGAGCGTGATTTTGCAGGTCGGAAGCTTTAAGATTTTTAAAAAAAGAATTTTTCTCATGGCGCCGATACACCATCATTTTGAGATAAAAGGCTGGGTAGAAAACAAGATCATCGTGAGGTTTTGGCTCATCGCCGTTTTGGCAAATTTGATCGCCATGACCGCACTCAAAATCAGGTAAATTTGAACCGAATAAACGGTGAAATAGCCGAGCTGGCCGCCGATAATATAACGCAAATTTTACGGGCAAAGGGGAGAAAATGAGAAAATCGCTATTTGGCTACGGCGGCACGACGCGAGCGATCGCGAAAAACTTCGCAAAAGACGGCGGCTGGGACATCTACGACGATAAATTTAGCGAGATCTCAAGCGACGAATGGGGCAACACTCTACTACCGCCAAACCTTTTCTTACCAGAAAAAAGCAACCTCGAGATCCCAAGCCCCGGCTTTCCTCCGAGCCACGAGCTAATTAAAAACGCGCAAAATCTCATCAGCGAATACGACTATTTTTACAAAATTTACGGCGACAAGATGCCCTTTGCCGTCTGGATCAGCGGCACAAACGGCAAAACCACGACGACAAAGATGACGCAACACCTGCTGGCTCGCTACGGCTCCGTCATGGGCGGCAACGTCGGCGTTCCGCTCGCAGACCTGGACGCAAGTGCTAAAATTTGGGTGTTAGAGACCAGCTCTTTTACTATGCACTACACAAACGCCGCGACGCCCGGCATCTACGCACTTTTGCCTATCACGCCCGATCACCTCAGCTGGCACGGCGACTTTGCCGAGTATGAGCGCGCCAAGCTAAAACCGCTAGCAACGATGGGCGAAAACACGGTCGCGATCCTGCCTACAATTTACGCCAATACGCCTACTAAAGCAAAAGTTGTAAGCTACGAAAACGAGGCGGATTTGGCCCGTTTTTGCGGTGTAAATTTATGTGATATCGCCTTTAAAACACCGTTTTTAACGGATGCGCTTTTAGCGCTTGCTATCCAGAAAATTCTGCTCGATAGGTGCGACGCATGGCTACTAAACGGCTTTGTCATCGAGGGCAACAAGCTCGAGGAATTTCGCGACGCACGAGGCAGAACGTGGGTCAACGACACGAAGGCGACCAACATCGACGCAAGCATCCAAGCCGTAAAGCGATATGAGGGCAAATTTTTGCATTTGATTCTCGGCGGCGACGATAAGGGCGTAGATATGCGGCCGCTTTTTGAGGCCTTGCGCGGCTCTAAGGCGCAAATTTACGCTATCGGCTCAAATACGGACAAGCTAATGAAGCTTGCGGCTGAGTTTAAAATCCCGGCCGTAAAATGCGAGTTTTTAAGCGTCGCAGTCGGCGAGATAAATAAAAATTTCAAATTTGACGGAGTCGCTAAAACCAGCGAAAACAGTGAAAATTTGAACGAAATAGCGCTTTTAAGCCCTGCTGCGGCAAGCTTAGATCAGTTTAGCAGCTATGTGGAGCGCGGGGATGAATTTAAAAAAGCGATTTTAAATTTGCAAATTTAACACGGTATATGCGCCGCAAAGCCGCTAAATTTAGGCAACCGCCTTTGAAGCAAATTTTATATTTTAAAAAAGAGCCGAATTTTACGTATTTAACCAAAATTTAAGTATCAAGTGGCTAAAATCACATTTCTTTTTAACAGCGTGGTTGGATAGCTCAGTCGGTAGAGCAGCAGACTGAAAATCTGCGTGTCGGCAGTTCGATTCTGCCTCTAACCACCATCCCCTATTTTTTACAATCTAAAGCACTTTTTAAAACCCCCTAAAATACGGACTTTGAGCGATTTTCCCCCTAAAAAACAGTCTAAACTAATCAGGCAAAGCCAAAGATTTAAAAGTATTTTAAAAGTATTTTTGGCAAAATTCTAAAAGTCAAGCGAAAAAATATTTTTAAAACTCTCCAAACGCCCTATTTATCGGGCTTACAAAGCACCCCAAAAAATATTTTTAAACGCTTGAAACGCCTAAAATAGGTATTTTTAAAGCTTAAATAGCGAAAAATATTTTTAAACCTCATCATACCACGTATTTTAGGCACTTAGCGAGCACGCGGCGGCGATTTTAAAAGTATTTTTGCGGCGAACTTTGACCCAAAAACTCCAAAAAATATTTTTAAATCATCTCAAATAACGTATTTTAGGGGATTAAAGCGTAATGGCTAGGATAGTAAAACCGCTTACCGATAAGCAAATCAAAGAGGCAAAGCCTAAAGACAAAGACTACAAGCTCACGGACGGCGACGGCTTAGGGCTAATAGTAAGCAAGACCGGGCGCAAACGTTGGGTATTTTCCTTTGTTAGCCCGGATAGCGGCAAACCAAATAGCACTGGGCTAGGTAATTACCCTACATTGTCGCTAGCCGAGGCAAGAGAGAAGCGAACCGAGCTTAAAAAGCTAGTGATGAACGGCGCAGACCCGGTAACGGACAAGAAGCGCGCCAAGGCTCAAAGAATAAGCGACCATAACCGCAGTTTTGAAAAGGTCTTTAGCGAGTGGCTAGAGATTGAAGCTAAAAACGTTTTGCCCCAAACGCTCAAAACCAAGCGCGGACGCATAGAAAACCACGTAATGCCGATCCTAAAAGATAGAGACATAAAAAGCATAACCCACGGCGAGATAGCGAGCATACTAAAAGAAATATCAAAGACGACGCCCCAAACAGCCGAAATAATCAATCAAATTTTAAACCGCGTCTTTTTATTCGCAGTATCAAGCGGCTACGCCGAAATTAACATTATGGCAAATATCGACGCTAAAACGCTCATACCCAAAACTAAAGTAGAGCATTACGCAAAACTTACCGAGCGCGAGGACTTAAAAGCATTTTTTAACGCTATTTACGATTACCCTCATTTTGAGACGATTAAAAACGCGATGAAGTTATGCCTACACCTGCCGTTAAGAGCCGCGCCATTATCTCGCCTAAAGTGGCGATACGTGGATTTTGAAAAGAGACTATTAACCATACCGCGAGCCGAGCAAAAAATCAAGCGTAGCGAGATAGGCGACTTCAAATTACCGATTAGCGATGAGGTTATGCGCATATTGCAAGACCAGGCGAAATTAAGCAGGGCATACGAATACGTCTTTATTAATTCCCACTTTACCGACCATATCCACAAAGACACCGCCACGAATGCGATCAAGGGCTTTGATTTTAGAGATAGGCAAACGGGGCGCGTAGTAACTTTGCATAGCCTAAGAGGCATATTTATGACGCAGGTGTTTAACAATATGCAAAAGCACGGAGTAAGCAAAGAGGCTATTAAAAAGGCGTTGGACCACCTACACGGCGACAAAGTAGATTTAAGCTATTCGGAAAAAGCCGATTTTTTGGACGAGCTTAAAATCTTGCTTGACTGGTGGAGCGGTTACGTATTAGACACAAAAGATAATTAAAGGGGGCAAAAATGGCAGCGAATAAAACGCGAGGCAACAGCGCAAAGGGCAAAAATAGAGACAAAGATCTAAACGCCATTGAAGCCGAGAGAGAAAAAGAAACAGATGCAAGAATTAAGGCTTTTAACGCAGGAGTAGTCAATTTAATCAAAACCCCCAAAGAAATTATTTTAGCCGCAATGGGTATTTTAACGCTCAAAGATAAAATATCGGAAACCGTAGCGGAAGCATTTAAAAATATTGAATTAGGCTTTGACGACACTCAAACCCCTTTTAAAAACGTAAGCGAGGGCATAATAACCGATTTAGAGTGTAGATTAATGTTTTTGGACGTTATCGGCGAGAATAAAGAGGACACTACAAGACATTTCATAATATTTTGGATTTGGCGCATAATTGCCGATTACGTATTTTTAATCTATCAAATCACAAAACGAAATAACACGAGAGATTTAAAAACTCGCAAACGCACGGACGCCGATAAAAAAGCCCTAAGACTACAAAAACATCTAAAAGCGTTAAAAGAAATTTACGACGAGCTAGACGGCGAAAACGACAGCGACGATTTACTTCTTTTGTGGGGCATATTAAAAGAGCGTAATTTTTTTAGACGAGACGACAAAGAGCGCGCAATTAAGCTAATAAACGGACGTGAAAGCGCCAAGGCGGTAGAAGAAGCGATAAAAGCCGAAATTAGACGCTGCGAGCAAATGGAAAAATTTACTAATACCCACGCGATAAGTCTTTTTTGCGATAGGATATTATCCATTTATGAGAATAACGCGACGCAAAAAATTAAAACGATAGAATTAACCAAAGATATTAAAATCCTACAAACACTTATTAAAAACATAGCCGACCACGTATTTAAGGGCAAACCATACAAACCGATTAGTACTCTTTAAAAAAACTCCACGAAACTTTGCGGAGGTTTTTTAAAATATCCACAAAAACACGCCGAGTTTTTTAAAAACCTCATCACGAGCGCGCTGATATTTCACTCTATCATTATTTTTAGCCTTGCGCCATAATTAGCCTAATCTTTGCAAAGATAATACGAATAATAAAGGGTAAAGCGTGAAAACACACGAAGTTAAACCGAAGTATTTAAGAGCGTCGCAAATCGCCAAGATTTACGGCATAGGATTAAGCACGGTGTGGTATTTTGCCAAGCAAGGCTTTTTTAAGCCGATAAAGTTTAGTAAAAATATTACCTTTTTTGACCCCTCCGAGGTAGAGGCGTTTTTTATGAGCAAAGGCGCGTAATATGAAAGCTTTTGAAAACGAAACCGAAAAAGGGCTTTATTCAGACT
>NZ_CALIAV010000051.1 GCF_938045625.1 uncultured Campylobacter sp. | reverse complement strand
GCCCCGGGATGATCTCGATGAAGCTGTTTGCTACGCCGATGAAGGGCTTTTCAAAGTCCTCGTCTTTTAGCCCGGTCGCTCTTAGCAAGCTTCTGTGCGGCGCACGCGTATAGCCTTTTTTGATGATGTTGCTTCTCAAATTTGATCCTTTTAGTGGAATTTGAACGATTTTATCGAATTTAGCTTTAAAAAGCTTAATTTAAATCAAATTTGAGTATATTTAAACTCTTTTAAAATAAGGGTAAAAATGCTTTTTAACTCATTTGCGTTTATAGTTTTTTTCTTACCAATTACTTTTGGGGTTTATTTTATTTTAAATAAACTCAAATTCGTTCAACTCAGTATCTTTTGGCTCACGGTCGCTTCGCTATTTTTTTATGGATATTGGAATTTTATTTATATCCCGCTTATTTTATGTTCTATTACGTTTAACTTCTACGTCGGTCATCTGCTTTGCAATCACCCTTCCCGCAAAAAACTTATTTTATGGGCGGGCGTCGCGGCAAATTTAGCCCTACTGGCCTACTACAAATACACCGATTTTTTGATAGCGAATTTTAACGGAATTTTTGGCGCCGACGTACCTTTGCACCACGTTATTTTGCCTCTTGGCATCAGCTTTTTTACATTTACGCAAATAGCGTTTCTAGTAGACTGTTATCACGAAAAAGTAAAAGAGCCCAGCTTCCTTCGCTACGCGCTTTTCGTTACGTATTTCCCGCATCTTTTAGCCGGTCCTATCATACACCACGCCGAGATGATGCCGCAGTTTGCAAATTTACGTTTAAAGCGCATAAACTATAAAAATTTAAGCATCGGACTTTTTTTATTTTCGATCGGACTTTTTAAAAAGGTCGTAGTGGCCGATTTTTTCGCTAGATTTGCCCTTCACGGTTTTGACGTGTATACGACTCTTAGCATGAGCGAGGCATGGATCACGAGCCTTAGCTACACTTTTCAGCTATATTTTGACTTTAGCGGTTACACCGATATGGCGATCGGCATTTCATATATGTTTAACATTGTTCTACCGTTAAATTTCAACTCCCCCTACAAAGCGCTAAATATCCAAGACTTTTGGCACAGATGGCATATGACGCTCTCGAGATTTTTACGCGACTACATCTATATCCCGCTAGGCGGCAACCGCAGAGGCGAATACCGTACCTACGCCAACGTTTTTGCAGTATTTTTGCTAGGCGGACTTTGGCACGGAGCGGGTTGGATGTTTATCATCTGGGGCGCGCTGCACGGACTAGCGATGATGGTTTGTAGATTTTACGGCGCGCATTTTCGCCCTATGAATAAATTTTTAGCTTGGTTTATAACGTTTAACTTTATAAATATCACTTGGATATTTTTCCGCGCCAGAGACCTAGATAGCGCAATGAAAGTGCTAAAAGGCATGTTTGATTTTAGCTCGGTTAAGATAAATTTTAACTACTTAGAGTACATAAGCAACTCTCTGGGATACAATCAAATAAATTTTATGGAAACACCGCAAATAGCCATGGGTACGTTCTGCGCTATTATGGGTATTACGCTTTTTGTTATGATTTTTGGGCGAAACTCGAACGAAATGGCCGCTAGAGCAAAATTTGGCTTTCTTACCGCACTGTTTACGGCATTTTTGCTTGCTTTGGTTTTTGCTTTTAGCTCCGGTGCGCAGGAGTCACCGTTTTTGTATTTTAACTTTTAGGATTAAATTTGAAAAAATATAAAATTTTTCTTTTGACGCTTCCTATTTTGACGCTAGTTATGATCGCGTTTTATATGGCGTTTGCGATGTTTCTCATCAGGGTTTCGTCGGCTCATCACTACGCATATAAAAACTACCTCATCTCAAACACGACTGAACAAAACCGTATCATCGTCGAAAGCGGCTCAAACTCCTATCACGGTATCAACTCCCAGATGCTTGAAAAGCACTTTGGCAAGCTGGTTATAAATTTAGCCGATCACGGCGGTTATCCGCTACGCCACAGACTCTACCGAGCGGCCAAGCTAGCGCATAAAGGAGATATTTTTATCCTACCTTTGGAGTACAGGTACTACATCAACGATGTTCCGCCCGATACTTATTACTACGGACTTTTTTTTGAGATTCACCATTTTTACGACTATTTACCGTTTTTTGAAAAGCTAAAAACTATCTCGCAAATCCCGTTTCAAGCATTTATAAACGCGCTAATAAGAGACTATAAAGAAATAGCGGCATTTGAGATAAATTTCGATAACTTTATCAACAAAAAACCTCAAGCCGTGCATGATTTTTCGCCGGATTTTAAAAACGGCGAACGCGGCGACTACAAATACATCGGCAAAGTAGAAGAAGCCAAAGACACGCAGATGGCGTGCCAAAAATACATATTTTTCACCGATTTTTCAGGCGGCAAAATCGGTATAAGCGATATTTTCAAAGAAAATTTAAATTTTATGAAAAAACTCGAGCGCGAAAAGGGGATCAAATTTATCTTTACCTACCCGGCCGTCGCAGGCGACGACTGCTACGACCTAAACTACCCGCACGCCGTAGATAATCAAAAATTTCTAAAAGACGTAAAAAAGCTCATCGAAGATAACGGCTTTGAGATGATCGGCGATTATAAAGATAGCTATTTTCCGCGTAAATTTCTGCACGACACGTGGTTTCATCTAGTGCCCGAGGCCAGAGATATGCGCACGCAAAAGCTAATCGAAAATCTCGAAAAGTCAAAATACGCAAAAGAGCTACACGCGAAGTAAAATTTAATATTTGCTAGCGAGCGTAAATTTGAGTTTTTGGTTTATGGCTAGATCAAATTTGAGTAATTTTTACTCACCGCTATAATTTTTCGAACTAGAATTTAAAGTAAATTTAACACAGGTTTTTGAAATAGGAAACCCAAATTTGACGTAGAAAAATATGTAAATTTGAGCCCGAAAGCTCAAATTTAAGCTCAATGCAGAGATTGCTTTGCGCTTATAAAAGGCTAGAGCGATTCTGGTCACTCTAGCCTAACGAAGATAAAATCAATCCGCTACTTTCATCGCGCCGCCCGCGCCCAAACCGCCTTTTACGGTTTGCATTTTGTAGTTTCTGACGGCTTCTATTAGGTTATTCATCGAGTCGGTGAAGGCTGCTACTATGACTTTGCCCTCAGGCGTGTTGGCGTAGGCCCCAAGTCCTCCGCCTACCTTACTACCAAATAAGCCTCCAAGTCCTGCAAAGTCCGTGTTTCTAGCGCTTCCCTCGGCTGCCGCTAACTGTACGCCCGAGCGATTTTCGATGAGGGTTAGAACAGTGCTCACGTCGCTCGTGCTAAACCCGCCGGCTACGGTACCTGCAACCGAGCCGAAAAATGCGCCGACAACGCCACCTAGTCCGCTAGTATTGCTCTCGCTAAATGTTATCGTAGGAGTTAAGGTATAGTCCGCGGCGACCATCTGACCTTTTTTGAAATTTGAGTTCTTTCTAAGCTCGCCCGACTCCATCAACGCGCGCTCTTCTAACATTTGGTTAAATGCCTTGCTACGCTCGACGACTACGAAGCAGTTTGACTGCTGAGCTAGGAGCCTAAGAACCGGGATAGTAGATGTTAGTTTGTACTGCCCGGTTACGACGGAGTACCAGTCGCTATTTCTATCCTCATAAATCGTAACCGTACCCATAGACTCGGTACATCTGGTTAGTCCAGAGTTAGTATTGTGCGCGCTTGAACCCGCAGCTGAGCCAGTAGCCGTCGTTTTAGCCCCAGGCGATCCCATACTCATCGACGACATACAACCCGTCAAAAGAAAAGGCAAAGCCAAAGTCGCAATCTTCGATGCGTTAAAAAACGATTTTTTCATTTATAACTCCTTAGATAAATTTACAAAATTGTAATATATTTGCGCTAAAAATTTACTTTATTTTAAATTTGATGTTATAAAATGATTTAGAAATAACCAGAAAGGATTTAACATGAAAAAACTTGTTTTAATCGCTCTTTTTACAGCGTTTTGTTTAAATTTGGCAAACGCTTACGACCGTTATTCAAACGAATCTTTAATAGTCATCCCGGATAACAGCTACAAATACAAAAAACGCCGCCACCGAGATAGATACGACGACGACGTAGTGATATATATGGACCCTCCGTACGGCGGCTACAAACAAACCGACCGAGGCAGAGACTACCGCGACAAACTAGTCGATCAGTACATAAAAAACAATAACATAAAAAAAGGCGGCTCGAGCAAATCGGACGACCGAAGCTACGAGAGAGGCTATGACGACGGATATGATGACGGATACCGCGACAGACGCGATGATTATTACTATTCGCCTCGCCCGCAAGTAGGCATCCGCGTTAGATAAATTTGACGCCCGTTCGACGCCAGCCGTCAAATTTGATCGGCGGCGAAATTTGATTTACGAATTTGATTTACAAAAAGGAAAATAATGCTAACCAACCCCGTCGTGATCAGTATCCTAGTGATGACTGCGCTTTGTTTGCTGAGATTTAACATCCTGCTTTCCATCCTCGTCTCCGCCCTAGTCGCGGGTCTCATCTATCACGGCGGATTTGCCGGCGTAGAGGCGTTTTTTGGCGCGCTAACGGCCACTACATCGACGTTGATAACGGGCATGAAAGGCAACCTAGAAACCTCGCTCAGCTATATCTTGCTAGGCGCTCTCGCAGCCGCGATAGCCAACACGAACCTAACGGCGATCCTCATAAACGCCGTTAGCAAGGCTCTAGCGAAAACCAGCACCTATTTTGCTCTGATAATCGCCGCGATCGCGTGCTTTTCGCAAAATTTGATCCCGGTTCACATCGCTTTCATCCCGATTCTCATCCCGCCGCTTTTGCCGCTGATGAACCGCCTAGGCATCGACCGCCGAGCCGTCGCGTGCGCGCTAACTTTTGGACTAAAGGCGCCGTACGTGAGCCTTAGCGTAGGTTTTGGCCTTATCTTTCACGGCATCATCAAAAAAGAGCTCGCAAACAACGGCGTAGAAGTGCAGATGAGCGAGATCTCAAGTGTGATGTGGATCGGCGGCCTTTCTATGCTAGTGGGTTTGCTTTTAGCGGTTTTCGTCTTTTACCGCAAAAAACGCGACTACGCGCACACCAAATTTGAAACGAGCGAGGAGCAAGAGGCTCAGATGGCCGCAAGCCTAAAAATGACGAAAAAAGAGTGGGCGGTGCTAGGCGGTGCGGTAGCGGCGTTTGGAGTGCAAATTTATACCGAAAGTATGCCGCTTGGAGCGCTTTTAGGACTGCTAGTTATGGTGGTTTTCGGCGGTATCGAGTACCGCAAAATCGACAAAATCATGGACAGCGGCCTAGCGATGATGGGCTTTATCGCATTTATCATGCTCGTCGCCGCGGGCTTTGGCTCGGTTTTACGCGAGAGCGGCGGTATAGAGCAGCTGGTGAGCTTTGCTAGCGCGGTCGCCGGCGGCAAAATAGGCGGCGCGATCTTGATGCTGGCTATCGGCTTGCTCGTTACTATGGGTATCGGCACGAGCTTTGGCACGATACCGATCATCGCAGCGATCTACGTGCCGTTTTCGCTTTCGCTAGGATTTTCTCCGGCGGCGATCATCCTACTAGTTGGTATCGCGGCGGCTCTGGGCGATGCGGGCAGTCCTGCTAGCGATAGCACGCTAGGGCCTACGAGCGGCCTAAACGCCGACGGACAGCACAATCATATTTACGATACGTGCGTGCCGACGTTTATATTCTTTAATATACCGCTACTAATCGGCGGCGTTATCGGAGCGATGATTCTCTAAATTTGGCGGCTCGTCTTTTTCCGCTATACGGCGTTGAAATTTAAATTTTAAGCTCGGCAGACTATATGTCTAGCCTACGCTTAAAATTTAAATTCCGCCTTGTCTAGCGAAAAAATACTTTGCCTTCACTTTTTACGCTCAAATTTGAAGCGAGATTACAAATTTCTCTTTTTCATCATTACCTTCTACAACACTAAACTAAAATCAAATTTAAAATTTGGAACGTCTTTTGCTTAAGTCATCTTAAAATTCACTTTTCAAAAAGGATAAAGCTATGATGAGATCACTTTGGTCGGGCGTTACGGGACTACAAGCTCACCAGATCGCTATGGATGTTGAGGGTAACAACATCGCTAACGTCAACACAGTCGGATTTAAATACAACCGCGCAAATTTCGACGACCTTATCTACCAAAATTCGCGTATCGCTACCGCACCGCAAAATCAGCACGGCGGCGTAAATAACATGGAAGTTGGCCTAGGTACGCAGATAAACTCCACTACGAGGATTTTTAAGCAAGGCTCGCTGCAAACCACCGACAAACAAACCGATATCGCGCTTCAGGGCGATGGATTTTTCATGGTGAGCTCCGACGGCGGCAAAACCACCTACTACACCAGAAACGGCGACTTTTCAAGAGATAGCGAAGGTAACTTCGTCGATAACGGCGGCAACATCGTACAAGGCTGGATGAGAGACGAGGAAACGGGAGAGATAGATCCTACTAGACCTATCGGCGATATAAAGATCCCAGTCGGCCTAACCGTGCCTGCTCGCGCTACGACAAACATAGCGCTAAAAGGAAACTTGGACAGCGGTAACGACGTAGGAAATAAAAAAATACCTATCTACAAACTAGATCAGCATCACAACGGCGTAGATTTAGATAACGACGGAACGATAGCCGGTAGCGAAGTACACGACGAAAATAACGTCGGTGCAAATAGATTCTACGTAAATAAAAACGGCGAACAAAGGATGACTGAGCGCGGAGCCGATTTAGGAGTATTGTTTAATAGCAACGGCGATGCATATAACCTAAGAGACGCCCAGGGAACCGGCGGACAAGGTATATGGGCTAGCTATGCGGATGCAAAAACCAATGCGCTAAATTTAGGTGCTGGCACAGACGGTACTTTTACTAGCGCAAAAACTCTAAATATAACTTTAAACGGAAAAAATATAACAGGTAATAACATACGAACTATCGGTCAATTAGCCGGCATAATAAACGGTAAATATAGCGAAACCGGCGTAGAAGCTAGCGTAGTACAAGGTAATAAACTAGTACTAACCAATAGAAACAATCTTGGCACTACGGCAAATATGAAAAATATAAAAATGACCTTAAATACAAGTGGACCTGCAGATGACACAGGCTTAACTAAAATAAATATAATAACCGCATATCAATATGTATATAATAAAACACACGTATCTACTACGCATGCTTATGACGATACAAAAGAAAGAGAAGTAACCACAACCGAAGATTTACGCGAAGCTATGCAAAGAGATGCAAGAGAATTTACAAACTATACCCATGAGCAAAACCCAGCTGCTCTACCTCCGACTCTAGCTCCGACTCTAGCTCCGACCAACGAAAACAAAGGCGTAGAAGTAACGGTAAACGAACACGGACAGTTTCAGTTTAAAAACCCGGAAATGGCAAATGCTAAGGACATGAATATCGCCGTAACAGGCTTAACTAACGCTACCAAAAACGTAACCGAAAACGTCAAATTTACCGCATCTATGGCGCCAATTTCAGGATCTTTAAGCGCAGGCGGAGCAATAAGAGTAACAGATAATCTAAATATGGCGGCTCACAGCTCAAGCACCGATCTTTACGATAGCTTGGGCACAAAACATAACGTAAAAATGGACTTCATAAAACGCGGCTACACCGAAAACGGCGGAACAGAGTGGACGATGGTTATCCAAGTAGCGGAACCAAACTCCATAAATACCGTAGAGCCTAGAAACGTAGTAACAGGTTATGTGAGATTTAACCCGGACGGCTCGCTAGCGACATATAGCCCGGCTAGCATTACCTTCGGCGCGCAAAACGGTTCGGCTATCGGCCAGCACATCGAGTTAAAATTCGGTACTACGCAGACCACCGACGGACTAACGAGCACCGATAATAACTCAAGCACCGCAGACATCAGCCAAGACGGCTACGCTAGCGGCGAGCTAAACGGTATCAGGATAGATCAAAGCGGAACGCTCGTGGGATCATTTACGAACGGCCGAAGCCTAGGACTAGCGCAAGTGGGCGTAGCTAAATTTGCAAACAATCAAGGCTTAGCCGGCGAAGGCGGAAACCTCTTCTCACGCACGGCAAACTCCGGCGATCCGATCATCGGCGCTGCTCAAACGGCCGGACGCGGTAAAATTTCGGCCTCAAGCCTTGAGATGAGTAACGTCGACCTATCTCGCTCGCTAACTCAGCTTATCGTCGTACAGCGTGGCTTCCAAGCTAACTCAAAGACGATCACGACTAGCGACGAAATGCTAAACACGCTGCTTCAACTAAAATAATTTATTTCTTCGGGCTTTAGTTTTGTCTAAAGCCCTTTTTATTCATTTTTAGCTAAATTTACCGCTAAATTTAACTAAAAGAGTCAAAAATGCAAGTAACGCTTCTAAACTACACCCCGCTAAACATCTGCTCGCACGCGATCCGCACGTGCTGGCAAAGCTTCGAAAAAGGCGATAACGGCGGCGAAAAAGACGTTGAGCTCATCGAGCGCGTCGGCAATAAATTTAAACATGCCAGCACGCTAGAGCACCTCTCCTACAACTTCTACATCCAAGGCATCTCGCGCGCCCTGCTGCAAGAGCTAGCCCGTCACCGCGTGGCGAGCCTCAGCGTCAAATCAACGCGTTACACGCTAAAAGAGCTAAAAAAAGAGCTCAAATTTGAGCTTGGCGACTTTGAGCGGGCGGCGAGATTTATAGTATTAACGGGCGACGAAACGGTCGATAACGCAAGCGTCAAAGCGCTAGAAAACCTGCGCGAAATCCTAGCAAATACGACAAAAAGCCTCGATATCGTCAAATACTGCCTGCCAGAGTGCTACAAAACCGAGCTCACGTGGAGTGTAAATGCGCGCAGTTTGCAAAATTTCCTCTCGCTTCGCAGCTCAAAATCAGCTCTTTGGGAGATCAGAAACCTATCGTTAAGGCTTTACGAGTCGCTGCCGCAGGAGCATAAATTTATATTCGAGGATCACGTAAATCAAGATCTCGAGCTAAAATAATAGATCGGTTTATATAAAATTTGCCTACAATCTACAAACAAATGCCGCGTGTAAATTTTACGTGTTTTTGGAAAATTTGAGGCAAAATCAGGAGCTGTAAAATGGGTCTATTTGATATTTTTAAAAAGCAAAAATTTGACGTTAATGTGCGCCCAGACGGCGTTTTTATAAACGGCGTAAACTACGAGTTTGATCTAGCTAAATTTAACGAAGCCTTGGGTCAGCCGCGCATGATTGATGACGGAGAGGGCAAAAGCCGCTATTTTTGGGATGAGGCGGGGATTTTTGCCTTCGTGCGCGCAGACGAGCTCGCAGAACCTAAGCTTTCCGAGATAAATTTGATGCTTGAGGTCGCAAAGGGCGTGCAGCACGAGGTTCCGCACAAGCTCTACGGCGGCGCATTCACGCTTGAGGGCAGGCCGCCGATTGAGGCCGTGCCGGAGCAGGAGCTGCGCGGCGCATATATATTTTTGGAGCTTAACCTGGGCAAATTCGAAGTCTCGCTAGCTCTAGCCGAGGCCGTGCAGGAGCGCATAGGCGCGATGGACTTTGCCGAGCGCTTCGCTAAGCGCGACACCGACGAGATCGCAGATATCGTGCGAGCTGCGAAAATGCCGATAGGGCGCGTCTGCATCAATCAGAAGGCGAAAAAGGTAAAGCGCAGGCCGAGCGATAAATTTAAGCTTCCGCGCGCGGCCGGCGAGACGCTCCTGTTTAAAAATTTCAATTTCAAAATCGCCGTGATGAACGAGCTGATGTATGAAAAAGCCCTGCTACAGCCCAAATTTGACGTGTTTGAGTACTGCGAGAAGCGCGGCGTCGATCCGTATGCGGATTTTGGCGCACTGCCGCAAGCCAAAAAGTGGTTCAAGGACTATCCGGTCCCTGCAAATCTGGCGGAGCAGGTGAGCGAGCTCTATCTTGACGGCGGAAATGAAATTTATCTGCAAATCGCGCCCGATTGGGACGGCGAGGATGATCTTTTCGACATTAAAAACATCGATGCCGCCGAGCTTGCGCCCTTCATTAATCTTAAAAAAATCGAAACGACCGGCATCGGTATATCTAAAAAGGCGCGAAAAGCCTGCGCGGATGCGGGGATTACGGTAGTTGATTGAGCGCGGAGATAAAATTTAAGCCATCAAATTTTGCGCTAAAAAGGGCAAAATTTGAGCTTATTTTAAGCGCAAATTATTCGCATGCGTTAGCGCAATAGCGATAGCGTCGGTGATATCAAGCGGTTTGATCTCCTTCGTGATACCGAGAATTTTCTTAACCATAAAGGCCACCTGCTCTTTGTCGGCCTTGGCTTTGCCCGTAACCGTTTTTTTAACCTGAAGCGGCGTGTACTCCGCAAAATCGCCGTGAAGCTGCAAAATTTTAAGACTAAGCGCCCCTCGAAACTGCGCGAGCTTCAAAACCGTTTTTGGATTATAAGCGAAAAATATGTCCTCGATCGCCACTTCGTCAAATTTATGATTTTTAAAAATCAGGTCGAGTCCCTCACAAAGTTCGGTGATTTGATACTGCAAAGAATTCGGTTTTATTTTGATTAGTCCCGCCTCGATCAAAATAGTTTTCACGGGCGTCTTTTCGACGATCGCATAGCCGCAATTTCGCGATCCCGGATCGATTCCTAAAATTTTCATCTCATCCTTTTCAACGGTTTTTCACGCTTTTTTCACGGCGTGAAAAACGAATTTCAACGCCATTTTAACAAATTTAAGATAAAATCTAGCGAATTAATCTTAAAGGCAAAAATTTGGTCGCAAACGAGGTTTTGGAGCTACTTTCCAAAGAAATTTTACCGTCGGAATTTGAATGCTATATCAAGCAGCTTAAATTTAACGAAAAAAGCTCAAATTCGACAAACGTCGTATTTAACGCGCCAAACGAGATTATCGCCAAATTTATCCAGACCAAATACGCCTCCAAAATCGCTCATCTTTTTGAGGTAAAAACCGGACAAAAGCCCGTGATCAACGTCCTAGCCGCGACCAAAATGCAAAGTAAACCGGCTAAAAAAGTGGACGTAAAAGAGATAAAAGCGCAAAGTAGCCTGCTAAATCCAAGCTACACTTTTGAAAATTTCGTCGTCGGCGACTCAAATCAATTTGCATTTTTAAGCGCAAAAGCGGTATCCGAGCAACTGGGTAAAATTTACAATCCTCTCTTTATCTACGGCCCAACCGGACTTGGCAAAACTCACCTTTTACAATCGGTCGGAAATTTTTGCCTAAACGGTGGCAAAATGGTCATTTGCGTCACGAGCGAGCAGTTTATCACGGACTTTACTTATAACCTCAACAATCACTCGATGGAGCGATTTCGAGAAAAGTACCGAAACTGCGACGTTTTACTCATCGACGACGTACAATTTTTAGGAAAAACCGATAAAATCCAAGAAGAATTTTTCCACACGTTTAACGAGCTTCACGCTAAAAACGGCCAGATCGTGATGACCTCGGACCGCCAGCCAAAGCTGCTAAAAGGCTTTGAAGATAGGCTAAGAACGCGTTTTGAGTGGGGTATTATCGCCGATATCACGCCGCCGGAGCTTGATACTAAAATCGCAATCATCAAGAAAAAATGCGAATTTGATAAAATTTACCTCGACAAAGACGTCATAAACTACATCGCAACAAACATGGGCGACAACATCCGAGAAATCGAAAGCGCGATAATAAATTTAAACGCTTACGCAAGGCTGATGAGGCAGGAAATCACGCTAGAGTTTGCAAAAAATATCCTGCGCGATCAGATAAAAGAAAAACGCGAAAACATAAACCTAGAAAATATCGTCGAGATCGTGAGTAAAGAGCTAAACGTCAAACCAAGCGAGATGAAAAGCAAATCTCGCTCGAAAAATATCGTCGAAGCTAGACGCATCGTGATATATCTGGCTAAAAATTTGACGCCAAACTCGATGCCGCAGATCGCACAGTTTTTTAACATGAAAGATCACTCAGCAGTAAGCCACAGCATCAAAAAAATAAACGAACTAATAGAAACGAACGAATATTTCAAAGTTCGCGTCGAAGAACTAAAGAATAAAATTTTAACCAAAGAGTAAAAACGTGAATAAAAGTGAAAAAATAATCAGTTTTTTTAACGCTGCAAATGCCCTATTTAAAGCAAATAAAAGCAGTTTTAAACTTTTCACGCCCCCTACTAATGCTACTAAAAGAAATTTAAAAACAAAAGGAAAAAAATGAAAGTCGCGATTAATAAAAACGCTTTAGAAAGCATCGTAACAAATAGCAATTCTTACCTAGAGAGAAAAGATCTAAGCGCTATAACTTCGCATATATTTATCGGAGCTAAAGACGGTATCCTAAATATAAAAGCAACAGACCACGAGATCGGTCTAGCCTATAAACTCTCAAACGTCAAAATAATGGACGAAGGAAACGCTACTGCAAACGGTAAGAAATTACTTGACATCATAAGAAGCTTAAAAGACGAAGAAATCACACTAGAGACGGTAAATAACTACCTCTACATAAAACAAAAAAACTCAAAATATAAGCTTCCGATGTATAAATTTGAGGATTTTCCAAATTTTCCGACGATAGAAAATAAAAATAAATTTGAAGTCGACGCCGTAATGCTTGGACGAAGTTTAAAAAAAATTTTTCCGAGCATAGATAATAACAACCCTAAATTTGAACTAAACGGCGCATTTATAGACATCAAGCAAAACTACATAAATATCGTCGGCACCGACACGAAAAGGCTTAGCGTATTTAGATTTGAAACGCCGACTCAGAGCGAATTTTCGCTAATAATTCCGAAAAAAGCCATTAGCGAGATACAAAAATTATTTTTTGATAAGATCGAAATTTACTACGACGACACGACATTGATCGCTCAAAGCGCAAATTTCGAGTTTTTCACAAAACTTATAAACGGCAGATTCCCCGACTACAACAGAGTAATCCCACAAGAGATAAAGAAAAGACTAAGACTAAGCAGAGACAAAATGGTAGAAGGCATCAAAACCGTCTCAATAATCTCTGAGAGCACGAAAATAGTATTTGCTCCTCAAACCATAAGCTTTGAAAGTATAGTCGAAGATAACTCTGAGGCTAAAACCACTATAGATTTTGCAACCGGACTAGAAGAAGAAATCTACGTCGGCGTGAAAAATAGATACTTGCTTGATTTCTTACAAAACATCGAAGAGGAACATTTCGAATTTGGATTTAACGACTCGAATTTAGCCTTTACGGTTAGCTCAAACGAGCTAAAAACGGTAATAATGCCGATAAATTTATAAAAATAAAAAGGTAAATAATGCAGCAAAATTACGGCGCGGAAAATATTAAAGTTTTAAAGGGACTCGAAGCGGTTAGAAAACGCCCCGGTATGTATATCGGAGATACCAACGTAAGCGGCCTACACCACATGATCTACGAGGTCGTCGATAACTCCATAGACGAAGCGATGGCGGGCTACTGCGATACTATAGACGTAGAACTAACGCGCGAAGGCTCTGCTATCATCACCGATAACGGACGCGGTATACCTGTCGATATGCACCCTACGGAGAAAATTTCAGCCGCTACTGTAGTTTTAACCGTACTTCACGCAGGCGGTAAATTTGACAAAGATACTTATAAAGTTTCAGGCGGCTTGCACGGTGTGGGCGTTAGCGTAGTAAATGCTCTTTCTAAAAAACTGGTCGTAAATATTAAACGAGACGGCAAACTACATAGACAAGAATTTTCAAAAGGTATCCCTCAAAGCGACCTTGAAGTTATAAAAACCACAAATAGAACCGGAACTCAGGTAGAGTTTTGGCCGGATGACAGCATTTTTGAAGTTACGGAATTTAACGATGAAATTTTAACTAAACGTTTTCGCGAGCTAGCCTATCTAAATCCAAAAATAACGATAAATTTTAAAGATCAAAGAAACGGTAGAAGCGAGAGCTTTCACTACGAGGGCGGACTTGAGAGCTTTGTAACGGATATGAATAAAAACGAAGCCGTAAGTAAAGCCGTATCATTTAGCGGCGGCGAAGAGGACGTTTTGGTTGATTTTGCGCTGATGTACAACGATACTTATAGCGAAAATTTACTAAGCTTCGTAAATAACATCAAAACCCCTGACGGCGGCACGCACGAGGCGGGATTTCGCGCGGGTCTAACTCGCGTGATAACAAACTATATCGCAGCAAACGCCGCAGCTCGCGAAAAAGACACTAAAATCACGGGCGAAGATATTCGCGAAGGCCTCATAGCAGTTATCAGCGTAAAGGTACCAGAACCGCAGTTTGAGGGCCAGACAAAAGGAAAACTAGGCTCAAGCTACGTAAAACCGATCGTTCAAAAGATGGTTTTTGAGGTACTTAGCAAGTATTTTGAAGAAAATCCGATCGAAGCTCGCTCGATAATGGATAAAGCGCTGATGGCGGCGCGCGGACGCGAAGCTGCCAAAAAAGCTCGCGATCTAACGCGTAAAAAAGAGGGTCTAAGCATAGGAACGCTGCCTGGCAAACTAGCCGACTGCCAGAGTAAAGATCCAACTATCAGCGAGCTTTATCTGGTGGAGGGCGACTCTGCGGGAGGTTCGGCCAAGCAAGGACGCGATAGGGTGTTTCAGGCGATTTTGCCGCTAAAAGGTAAAATTTTAAACGTCGAAAAATCGCGCTTAGATAAAATTTTAAAATCAGACGAAATAAAAAATATGATAACTGCTCTAGGCTGCGGTATCGGAGACGAATTTGACGCAGAGAGGCTTCGCTACCACAAGATCATAATCATGACCGATGCCGACGTCGACGGTAGCCATATCCAGACGCTGCTTTTAACGTTTTTCTTTAGATTTTTACACAAAGTCGTGGAAAACGGTCACATCTATCTAGCTCAGCCGCCGCTTTACCGCTATAAAAAGGGTAAAAAAGAAATTTATCTAAAAGACGAAAGAGCGCTGAATGAATTTCTAATAGAAACCGGCATCGAAGGGGTCGAGTTTGAAGGTATAGGAAACGCTGATCTTATAGACTTTTTAAAGATAGTCGCGGCTTATAGAAGCGTGTTAAACGAGCTTGAAAAGCGATTTAGCGTGATTTCTGCGGTTAGATATATGATCGAAAATCCGGACATCGTCTCAAAAAGCTACGCTGAAATTTTTGAAATTTTGAAAAATTATTTAGAAGCTCAGGGACACAATATCCTAAACTCCTACGTTAGCGAAGAGGAAGCTAGAATTTACGTACAAACCGAAAGCGGTTTGGAAGAGCTTTTGGTAAATGAAAATTTATTTACAAATCCTCTTTACGAAGAAGCGCTTTACATCAGTCAAAAGATAAAAGAGCGCGGTATCGAGCTAAAAGGCGACGTGATAGACGTACTAGACGAGATCGAAAAAAATGCCAAAAAAGGCGCCTATATACAGCGCTATAAAGGCCTTGGTGAGATGAATCCAGAACAGCTATGGGAAACGACGATGAACCCTGAAAATCGCCGTTTGCTAAAGATAAACATAAACGATGTAGTAAGCGCCTCAGATACGTTTAATCTATTTATGGGCGACGAGGTTGAACCGCGAAGAAACTACATACAAGAGCATGCAAAAGATGTGAAACATTTGGATGTATAAATGCTAAAATCAGAACTAAAAGAACGATCAAATAGGTTTAAAACCGCGCTCGAGGTATCCTCGATATTTATTTTTAGCGTTATTATTTTGGTCTATATTTTCATTAAAAAAGACCAAATCGAATTTGACGCAGACGATATCATTTTGATCACGATTTTGGTTTTGTGTCAGGTTTATTTTACGGCCTACAAAATTTACCAGAGTTTTCAAACGAGCGTACTTGATCAAGTCACGAAAGCCTATAATAGAGACGAAATTTTAAGACTTTTATCAAAGCAAGCTTCTAAATTTAAAGGCAAAAGCGGCGGCAATATGCTAATGCTAAAGATCGAAAATTTAAACGATATAAACGAGCGTTATAGCTTTGTTAGCACCGATATTTTACTGAAACGACTAGTCGAGCGACTGGAGAAATTTCTAAACGAAAAAGTATCTAAAAACACGCTCATCGGTAGATATTCAAACGAGTATTTTCTGATCTTTTGCGAGAGTAAAAGTACTGAGCTCATCCACCTTTTAAACGTTTTTGAAAAGAGTATTTTAAGCGACGGAATCTACAATATCGAGCTAAAGATCAAATTTGACGCTATCGACATAAATCACTCGGTAAGCCTCAAAAACTCGGTTTCTTATCTTATCCAAAAGCTAAACGAGAGCGATATCGACGATAAAGTCGACATCACCGACGATCTTGAAAAAGACGTCTGTAACTGCATCGATATGCAAAGATTTATCTTCCAAACTCAGCTCGTTAAAAGCCTTCGTTTCGGGCAAAATTTGAAAAATATCATTGTAAAAGTTTACACCGATAAGCAAGGTCTCGTCTCAAAGGCAAAAGTGCAAAATATCGCGAATAAAAACGGCTATGAGGTGCTTTTTGACATAAACGTTATCAAAAAGCTATCCGAGTTTAAATTTAAAGACGAAGATCCGATCGTGATCGAAATTTCGTCGGTTTCGATTAGAAATTTAAAATTTACGAATTTTATAAAAGAGTTCGTCGGGCTGGGTAAAATCGATCCAAACCGCGTTATTTTCGAGTTTAGTGAGAAGCTAGTATATGATGAGATAAATAGATTTAGAGAAATTTTAACGGAGTATAAAAACCTCGGTTTCCGCTTTGCGCTTAATAAATTCGGCGGCAACAACGCGGGCTTTGAATATTTTAAATATTTGCCGATAGATTTTGTTATCTACGACATCGAATTTAACAAAAATATCAAAAACGACAAATTTAAAACTCTGTTAGAAAATCTAAATTTGACCGCAAAAAGAGTAGGTGTAAAATCCATCGTGAGATTTGTGGAGGACAACGAGTTTTACAACATCGCGGAGCGCTATCAGACTGACTTCGCACAAGGCTTTTTCATAGAGAAGCCAAAAGAAATTTAAAGGAAAAAAATGCAAGAAAATGAGGTCGTAGAGCCAAAATACGGCGAGAAAATAATAAGCGAATTTGACGTAGAAAAAGACCTAGAAATATGGGAAAATAAGCACGAGCACGACTATAAGATCAAGATCACGCTGCCAGAGTTTTGCTGCTTATGCCCGCGATCTGGGTATCCTGATTTTGCGACGATTTATCTTGAGTATGTGCCGGCTAAATTCGTCGTCGAGCTAAAAGCGATCAAACTTTACATCAATAGCTTCATGACGCGAAACATCAGCCATGAAGATAGCATAAACGAAATTTACGAAGTTTTAGAGCGAAAGCTAGCACCAAAATGGATGAAGATCACGGGTGATTTTAACCCGCGCGGCAACGTCCATACGGTGATTGAAATTTGCTCGGACGAGATAATCAAAAAAACGCAAGAGCAAAGCGTTGAAACGCCTAAATTTGAGAAATTTTCGCGAGATAGCGAGCGTAGTTTTGATAGAGGCGGTTACGGCGGACGTGAGTCTAAATTTAGCAAAGACGGCTCTCGCGGTAAGAGTTTCGGAGCCGATAGAAGAGATACAAAAACCGGCGATAGAAAACCTCGCGCGAGTAAAGATAAATTTGATGATAAACCGCGAAGAACAGGCAATAAAGATGGCTTTAAAAAGCCTGAATTTGCCGGCGAAAAGCGCGCTCGCGTCGTGAAAAAATCGGACGATAAATGATAAGCGCACAGCTGATCGAGCATATTTTTAAGGCTGCGTCCATCTCGCGCTGGAACGACTATCCGAAGATGACGAATTTAGTCGAGCTTGATAAGCAGGCGCATAAATTTATCATCGCGTATTTCATCGCAAAGCTCGAGCATAATGCCGATATGAACTACATCATCGAGGCGGGTATTTTCGAGTTTCTCGCGCGAGTAGTGGTCACGGATATACGCCCGGACGTTTTTCATCAAATGCAAAAAACCAAAAACGAGCAAATCAACGCTTGGGTGTTAACGATCCTAGAAGGGCTCGTAAAGGACGTCGAGGGCGGTAAATTTTTAGAGCGGATGCGCCGCTATCTCACGCACAAAGACAAGGCTCACGCCAAAGAGCGTCTGATCCTAAAGGCCGCTAGTTACTTAGCTACTCGCTGGGAGTTTTCGATCGTTTATCAAACTAGCAAATTTCTAAGCGACATAGACGAGCTAAAAGCGCGCGTGGAGGAGGAGTTGGAGGATTATTACGAGCTAATAGGCGTGCGTAAAATCGTGATGAATCAAAAGCTAGCCAAACTAGTCGATCTAGCCGGCAGACTGCGCTTTCAAAAGCGCTGGGCGCAGACGCCGCGTATACCTGAAACGGCAGTGCTTGGCCACATGCTAGTCGTGGCGATTTTGAGTTATTTTTACTCTCTTGAGGTTAAGGCCTGCAAATCAAGGCTAGAAAATAACTTCTTTTGCGCGCTCTTTCACGATCTGCCCGAGTCGCTAACGCGCGATATCATTAGCCCCGTAAAATACGGTATCGAAGGGCTAAACGAGATAATCAGCGAATACGAAATGCGCCTGATAGACGAGAAAATTTTGCCTTTCGTGCCTGAAAATTTTAGAGACGAGTTTAGCTATATCCTCGGTATCCGTATGGAAGGCGGCAAATTTATCAAAAACGAGTTTGAAAATAGAATTTGCGAGAAAAAGCCTCTGCATCACGAGGGTACGATGGAGAACGTAAACGAGGATAAATTTAACGCCATCGACGGCAAAGCGCTTAAATTTTGTGACAAGCTCGCGGCGTTTTTCGAGGCGGGGATCTCGATCAGCTACGGTGTGAAGTCAAACGAACTAACCGAAGGCTTTAATAATATGGATAAATTTTTTCAGAAAAATCAGAGCTTGGACGGAGTGAATTTTTTAAAAGTTTGCGATGATTTTAAGGAGCATTTTTCGCTTTTGCAGGTTTAAAAACCCTCCCTCAGATGACTGCGGCACACGCCTAGCCTAAGTGCTCTGCTGTGTTCCCACCCTGAAGCGGTGCCTAGAAGAGACATTGCACAGGTCTAAGAAAGGGCAAAAGCGATTTTACTCAAATTTTACTTAAATATATTTTAGGCGGCAACATGGGATTTGATATAAAATGTAAATTTTTGTCGTTGTTTAGGGAGTTTTTGGTCTATCACCACCGCTCGCTCGAGTTTCGCGCGAAGATATTTGCGGCTATCATCTCGGCCAAACTCAATCCCGAAGAGGACGATTTTGCAAATTTATACGATATCTCGAGCGAAATTTACGGCGACGACGATAACCGCAAACGCGTACTTATCGAAACCACCAGAGAGTATGTCTCCCGTATCAAACGCAAAGACCCGATGACGCTTGATAGCTTGCTCTTAGCGATCGATCAGGCCATCAGAGCGAACAAAAACTACGCGCTAAAGATCGACTTCGAGCACCTACGCAGGCTCATAGACGCCGACGAACACGAAGGTCTCGTGCAGCAGCGCGTGTATGATTTTTTACTCTATGAGGTAAAAACCTACGCGCCAAACAGATAAAACCTCAAATTTGAATTAAATTTTGCTTACTTTTGCTGTTTTTTTGCGGCGTTTTATTATGGATTTGATTTTTGGGAGGCGATACGCTCGATAAGGGCATTTATAAAGGGTCGGTATGCCTGAGGCCGGTAGCACAACCGACATAAATTTTACCGTCAAAAAGGCCGGTATCTACGAGATAAGTTTCATCTACGCACAAGATCTGCAAAAGCAAAAAGAGGAAGAAAAACTCAGCGAAGAGGCCTTCCCGGGATACGGCAGCGACGCGTTTACGAAGTGGTTTTGCCAGAAGTCTACGGGTGCTAAGCTGGCCGGATACTACGGTTATACGACGCAAGGCGTCCCTGAGCCAATTGGCACGAGTGAAGAGGAAAAAGCGGCCTGTACTGGCGAAAAAATATTGCTAAAAGTAGTACCAAAATCCATACAAAATCGCAAAATAAACTACGTAAAAGGCAGTGAGGTAAACGATCTAAAACAAAATTTAAGCACCCTAACCGAAACATTTGATCTGTCAAAATACGGCGCAACTTCATGGTACAGCGCGCCAAACGGAGGCTTTGCTCACGATAAAGTTTTGCTCCGCGCAGAGCTTTAAAAAGGCGAATATAGCGTAAAAGTGCAGGCTCTAAGCGACGCGCCTAAGCTAAAAAAGATCGTGACCTTTATTAAAATTAGCAAATATCACAACTGGAAATAAAAATTTACCGTTTTTGCAAGTCAAATTTGACTAAATTTACTAAAAATTTCTAAGTCCTATTTCTAAATTAGAACGTATCAAATTTGGATCAAATTTAGCCTTCGTCTGCGTCAAATTTCCGAAATTTTCGCCGGTATCTAGGAAATTTTGCAAGTAATAAACGCCCCTATATCCGTGCTCGTACAAAATCTCGCTCATAGCAGAGATATCGGCCTCGTCTAGCAAGTCCGCATGTACCGTCGTTCTAACCTCAAATTTAAGGCTACTTTGCAGCAAAAACTCAAGCGTTTGCAAGAAGTTTTTATACAAAATCGAACCGGTAACCTTTAGAAATTTCTCTTTCGGTGCTTTAAAATCAAGCGCGATGTAGTCGATCAAATTTAGCGAGATAGCCTGCCCGAGCACGGTCAAATTTGAGCCGTTGGTATCGACTTTGAGCGAAAATCCGCGTGACTTTACTTCGCTAGCTAGCGGTAAAAACGCTGGGCTAAGCGTGCATTCGCCGCCGCTAAAAACCACGCCGCTAAGCTTGCCTTTGCGCTTGTCTAAAAATTTGATAAACTCGGCATGGCTAATCTGTCCCGTGCCAGTGACGATAGGGACGTTGTAGCAGTAGGCGCAGCGCATATTGCAGCCCGCAAACCACGCTATACAGGCCGTTTTGTCGGGGTAGTCGAGGGTTGTAAAGGGGGTGAGCGAGTAAAGCGGAAAATCAGCGTCTTTCACGTTTTACTCGCAGGAGTTTAGTGGGATTTTGGCTCGCAAAATTTGACGCGCTCTTTGTGCTCGCCTTTTTTACCGAGGTTAAAGCTCTCTACAGGGCGGTGGTAGCCCATTACGCGGGTGTAAACGACGCATTTCGTGCGTTTTGCCTCAAGCGAAGCTAGGATTTCTTTGTCGCTCATTTGTCACTCCTTGATAATTGATGTCAAATAGTATAGCACTTTATAAATAACTGCCGTCTTAAATTTTACGTGATTTTTTGTTTTTCAGTCGTTGTTAAAAGTATGGTAATATCCGCGTTACGATTAAATTTAAAATAAAGGAAAAATATGGCGAAAGTCAAATTTCACGGCGCGGACATCGCGCTAAAAGGCGAAGAGGTATTTGTGGGCTCGTATGCGCCAGAGGTCGCGCTAGTTGGGCAGGATCTAGGCGAGTTTAAGGTCGGCGGCAACAACGGCATCGAGATACTAGTGGCTGTCCCGTCGCTAGATACGGGCGTTTGCGCGACTGAGACGCGTAAATTTAACGAAAAAATGGCCGCGAAACAGGCGATCAAACTAAGCGTGATCTCGATGGATCTGCCGTTTGCGATGGGGAGATTTTGCTCTACGGAGGGCATCAAAAATTTAAAAGTCGGTAGCGACTTTAGAGCTAGAGAGTTCGGCGAAAAATACGGCGTAATCATCGGCGAAGGACCGCTTGCGGGGCTTTTAACTAGAGCAGTTTTTGTCATCAAAGATGGCGTTATCATCCACAAACAAATCGTCCCTGAGATCACGGAGGAACCGAACTACGATGCGGTATTTGACGCGATAAAATCAAGTGGAGGCTGCGGCTGCGGGTGCATGTAAGCCGATAAATTTAAAGACCGCAAGATAAAAATTAACTATTTCTATCTTCTAGTCTTTTATTTAGAATGCTAGTAGCGACTGTTTTTTCTGTGCCGCTACTAGTCTCTATCTTTCTTCTTAGATCAGAATCGCTTAAGTCTTCGCATTCTAACTTTGTCTTTTTAGCTTTTGCCATCTCTCCCATAAAGGCTTTTCCAACTTCAATAACGCCTATTCCAATACCCTTAATTATTTTCTTGGCTACTTCGCCTGCATCCACAATAAATCCTTTTTCATGATAATGGTGAAATAGTTATTCTATTACTTCTACACTTTGGACAACAATTGGGTGTTCCACTGCCTGCTCTACTTGTCCATTCATATTTGCATTCTAAACACTTTGCCCTATAAACTATTTGTTTTTGTGCTGCATTTTTGTCTGATTGATTTGTCATTATAACTCCTTCTAAAATAGATTTTATTTATCCTATAGGATAAAAAAGTGAGTGAGAATTTTAATATTTTTAGTGATGAGGAAATCTTTAAATTTTATCAATCTATATCACAAAAGGTCCGTATATTTAGAGAAGAAAGAAATATTTCACAACTTGAAATGGCTCTTAGTATAGATATTAAATCCGTGGCATTTTACTCAAATTGTGAAAACAACAAATATAATAAACATTTTAATTTGGAACATCTGTATAAAATCTGTAAAGTTTTAAATTTGGATATTAAAGATTTTTTTTGAATAAATTTTTGATGCTACTTTGTAATGAAATAGCATCAAAATTTGACCCAAATTTACTGGCAGTTTACTGACACCCCTCGCACTCGATCGAGCGATCGGCGACGTTGTTTAGCTTTTCGCTATCAGGGCTTTCGGAGCGTAGATAGTAGGTCGATTTTAGTCCCAGCTCCCACGCAAGCGTGTAAATTTCGCTCAGGTATCCGCCGCTGGCTTTGTCTAGGCTCATGAAAATATTTAGGCTCTGGCCCTGGTCGATCCACTTTTGGCGGATGGCGCCGGCACGCACGAGTACGCGCTGATCTAGCTCATACGCAGGCGTGTAGAACTGCCACGTCTCAGGGCTGAGATTCGGTACTACGTTTGGTATCATACCGCTTAGATTGTGCTCGAACCATTTGCGCTTATACACGGGCTCGATCGTCTGCGTGGTGCCTACGAGTATGCTGATGCTAGACGTCGGTGCGATCGCCATAAGATAGCCGTTTCGCATGCCGTCTTTTCTGACCTTTTCGCGTAGTTTGCTCCAGTCGCAGGCATTCTCGTCAAATAGCCCTCCTCTGTCGTTTAGAAGCGCTTTGGCGTTTGCATTTGCCGTGTCGATAGGCATCACTCCCCTGCTCCACTTTGAGCCTTCAAAGAGCGGATAAACGCCCTTTTCTACCGCCAAATTTGAGCTGGCGTAGATGGCGTTGTAGCTTATGTTTTCCATCACGCTATCGATCAGCGCTAGGTGCTCGTAGCTGCCCCATTTCACGCCGCGCTCGGCTAACATCTGTGCCTCGCCCATGACGCCAAGGCCGATCGAGCGAGAGGCTAGGTTGGTGTGTTTGACCTTTTTGTGCGGGTAGAAATTTAGATCAATGACGTTATCTAGCATGCGTACGGCGATCGGCACGACGCGCTCGATGTCTTCTTTTTTGTTGATTTTGCTTAAATTTATACTCGCGAGGTTGCACACGGCGGTTTTGCCCTCGACGCTTTCTTTTTCGACGATGAAAATTTGTTTCCCATCAATGCTATCTAGAGCGCTTAGTTTTTTGGCTTTTTTGGTTATGCCGCTATCAACGGTGACGTCTTCTTCTTCGTCAAATAGCCGCTCGGAGCCGTTATCAAACGTGATCTTGATCTTGTAGTAGTTTGGTTGCGTATTTTGGAAAATTTCGGTGCATAAATTCGAGCTTCTGATGATACCGTCGTGGTCGTTTGGATTGGCTTTGTTTGCGTTATCTTTAAAACACAAAAACGGCATGCCCGATTCAAAATAGCTAGTTAAAATTTTCTTCCACAGTTCCTTTGCCATGACGACGTTTTTTTGGATCTTTTCATCGTTTTCATATGCTAGGTAGCGAGCCTCGAACTCATCGCCGTATAGATCGCACAGATCGGCGACCTCTGCGGGATCAAAGAGAGTCCAGCGCGCGTTTTCTTTTACGCGTTTCATGAAAAGGTCGTTTATCCAAAGCGCAGGGAACAGCTCGTGCGCTCTGCGGCGCTCTTCGCCCGAGTTTTTGCGCAGATCCAGGAAGTCGCTCACGTCCATGTGCCACGGCTCGACGTAGACGGCTATCGCGCCCTTTCTCGTGCCTAGCTGATCGACGGCGACGGCGATATCGTTTGTGACTTTTAGAAACGGGATGATGCCGCCGGCTGCATTTTTATGTCCGTCGATGCTGCCGCCCATAGCGCGCACCTTGCACCAGTCCCAGCCGATACCGCCGCCAAATTTGCTAAGAAGAGCCATCTCTTTGTAGCTATCGAAAATCCCCTCGATATTATCAGGCGTGCTTCCTACGTAGCAAGAGCTTAACTGATGGCGCGTCGTGCGGGCGTTTGATAGCGTCGGAGTGGCGAGCATGACTTCAAATTTAGATATGAGGTCGTAAAATTTCTTCGCCCAGCCTTGGCAGTCTAGTTCGTTTTGCGCGAGGAACATCGCGATCGCCATAAACATCTGCTGCGGTAGCTCGATTGGAGCGCCGCTGCGGTCTTTGATGAGGTAGCGGTCGTATAGCGTCTTGATACCAAGATAGGCAAACTGAAGGTCGCGCTCGGGCCTTATGTAGTCGTTTAGGTCGTCTAGATCGTATTTTTCTTTTAGCCCTGGGATGACGCGGCCTGCTTTTTCGCCTTTTTGTAGGTAGTCGCGCAAATGGTTATAGCCGCTAAAACCCGTGACCTTGTGGTAAAGGTCGTATAAAAATAGCCTCGCTGCGACGAAGGTCCAGTTTGGGCGGTCAATGTCGATCTTTTCGACGGCTGTTTTGATGAGGGTTTGCTGGATCTCTTCGGTCGTTATCATATCGCGAAACTGAATTTTCGCATCCACCTCAAGCTCGCTTAGGCTCACGTTTGCTAGCCCTGCGACCGCCTCGCTCGTGTATTTTTTGATCTTGCTTACGTCAAGCTCTTCCGTGCGCCCGTTTCGTTTGATTACTTTCAAATTTTTTCCTTATTTATAATTTTATAAGCTAAGCCCGGCAAAATAGGGCAAACAAGCGATAAAAGCGTCAGCCGTTTTATCTCCAAGCCATTTAACGACTCCCATTAGCTTCGATTTTTTCTCTTGATTATCTTTGCAATTCTCAAGCTCGCTAAGCAGTCCTTTTAATTCATCCTTTAAATTTTCAGCAAGAATTTCATCTGGAATTTGATCTATTTTTTCCATCGTGCTTTTGATGCTAATATTTTGAGTGATATTAGCATTTGCTGTGTTTGTATTATCATTATGTATATTGACTAAATTTGAATGGTTTGTTGCTGCATTGTTGTCTTCATCTTGAAGCTTTGCAACTAGGACACGTAATTTATTAATAAAACATTTTAATTCCTTGGGATATCCTTCATAAATAGTCTTGCCGGTATCAAGATCTATTATATAATTGGATGAAACATGTATATTATAATCTCTGTATTTATCTTCTAAATCACATAAAAATTCTTCTATTTCTTCATAGCTTTTATTTTTTGATAAAATACTATTCGCAGCACTTATATCATCTTCTATCAGTTTAATTTGTTTTTCATTTTTCATCTATAAACACCCTTTTAAATATCCCATCCACGTGCCTGGCGTAATACGCATAATCAAAGCACTCTTTTATCTCGGCTTCGCCCAGGCTTGCGCGCAGCTCCTCGTCGGCGAGTAAATTTTGTAAAAACAGACTCTCGCCGTTTTCGTTTATCGCCTTTTTGCCCTCTTGCAGATCCGCCCAGACCTTCATCGCGTTACGCTGTACGATCTTGTACGCATCTTCGCGCGAAATCCCGCGCTGCGGAAGCTGCAGAAGCACGCGCTGAGAAAAGACGAGCCCGCCCGTTAAATTTAGATTTTTCATCATATTTTCCGGATAAACTACCAAATTTGCGATCAAATTTGTAATGCGCGCTAGCATGAAATCGGCCGTGATGAAGGCATCGGGCAGTATAAATCGCTCAACCGAGCTGTGGCTGATGTCGCGTTCGTGCCAGAGCGCGACGTTTTCAAGCGCAGGCGTCACGTATGAGCGCAGCATCCTGCAAAGGCCGGTGATGTTTTCGCTAAGTACGGGATTTCGCTTGTGCGGCATCGCGCTAGAGCCCTTTTGACCCGGGCTGAAGTACTCCTCGGCCTCGTAAACTTCCGTCCTTTGGAAGTGACGCACGGCGACGGCGATCTTTTCGCAGGTGGCGGCTAGGACGGCGATCGCACTGATGACGTGGGCGTAGCGGTCGCGCTGGATGACCTGATTTGACGCCGGGGCGGGCTTTAAGCCGAGCTCGGCGCAGGTTAGCTCCTCAAACTCGAGCGGTGCGTGAGCGAAGTTCCCCATCGCGCCGCTTAGTTTGCCGTAGGCTGCGACCTCTTTGGCGTCCTGCAGCAGCTTTAGCGCGCGCGCGACTTCGTCGTACCAGACCGCAAGCACGAGCCCGAAGGTGATCGGCTCGCCGTGGATGCCGTGGCTGCGGCCGACCATCATCGTGTTTTTGTGCTCCTGCGCTCTGGTTTTGATCGCGCTCATGAGGCCTTTTACATCCTCGATAATGAGCTCCATGCTGCTTTTGATCTGAAGCGCGACGGCGGTGTCGATGCAATCTGAGCTAGTCATGCCGTAGTGCACGAAGCGGCTCTCCTCGCCCAGGCTCTCGCTCACGCTCGTCAGAAACGCGATTACGTCGTGCTTGGTCGTCTTTTCGATCTCGTCGATGCGCGCTACGTCAAATTTTGCATTTTTGCAAATTTTATCGCAGTCCTCGTTACTAATAAAACCTAGCTTATTCCACGCTTTGACCGCGGCCTTTTCGACCTCTAGCCACGCACCGTATTTTGCCTGCGTATTCCACTTCTGCGCCATCTGTTCGCGCGAATATCTCTCTACCATCTCTTTAGCCTTTTTTATGCGAATTTTTGTATAATTTTTTAAGGAAAGATTATACAAAAACTGGGCTGAAAAGGCGGTTAGTATCCGCTAAATTTGCCCTTAAATTTTAGATTTAAAGAGTGAAAATTGCCTTATATTCATAAATTTATCACGCATGCCGAAGGGCAAAAAGCGTATGAAATTTTGCTACAAAACGGCTATAAAATGCGCGAAGCTCAGCGCCTCATCGACAAAGGCCGACTTATCTGCGACGGCACGGTCGTCAGCGAGAAAAACGCATTGCTAAGCGGCGAAATTTGTCTGATAGAGTATGAGACGAATCCACGCGGTTTACAGCCGATTTTTGAGTGCGATAAATTTGCCGTTTTTGATAAGCCAAGCGGCGTGCTCAGCCACCCAAACGGCAGGCACTGCGAGTACTCGCTAAATGATGAAATTTGGTCGCTCTACGGTCGCGAAGCCTCAGTCGCACATCGCTTGGACTGTGAAACGAGTGGACTCATCGTCGTAGGTAAAGATAAAAATGCGGTCGTAAATTTGAAAAAACTTTTTGAAAATCGGCAGGTTTATAAAAGCTATGTCGCACTGGTGCACGGCAAGATAAGCGAAAATTTGCGTATCGAAGCGAATATGGATCTAGCAAACGACTATGACGACGTGAAAATAAGAATGCGAATTTGCGAGGACGGCAAAAGCGCGGTTACGGAGATTTTGCCGATAAAGTATTTTGCCGATATCGATGCGACGCTGGTTCGAGCCGTACCGCTCACGGGCAGGCAACATCAAATTCGCTTGCATTTGTTCCACGTGGAACATAAGATTTTAGGCGAACCGCTCTACAGTCTAGCACGGCCGCAAATCGAGAAAATTTTAGATAAACAGATGAGTGAAATCGAGCGAATTTTAACGACCGGCGCTCCCAGACTGCTACTACATTCGGATGAAATTTGCTTTAATTTTGACGGCGTAGAATACAAAATAAAATCCAAATTTGACGCTAGAAACGAGTTTTATAACCTCGTAAAATCAAAATAAAAGATAAGCAATGAAATTAGATATCTAGCAACTAAAATCAGAATTTGAAAGCGAACTAAATACGCAAAATTGGTTTAATAATGTAGGTAATCACTCGCTACATGCCGATAAAATTTTTGCTCCGCTTAGTGTTAATTTTACAAAATTTTAGCAGCTATCAAAGCTACTAAAATCAAACGAATGGAGTGATATCGATCTTGATATATTTTCCAAAATTTGTCGTTTTAGCGATCAAATTTTGTGGCAAAACTCGCTGGCGGATGAGCTCGTAGGCGCGACTAGAGAGATTTTATCGGTTGAGAAAGAGCGTTTGGTTCAGGATATTCTGACGGTACGTCTTACCGATTGAAGCTTATGATTATTCGGTGCTTCCGATTGTTTTGCGCACATTTCAAGAGTGCGGTATACGTAAAATTTGCCCGAATTTCCGCATTGATTTCAATACAAATTTGCTAAAAATATTAAATTTAGGCTACCCTCCTTGCGGTTGGGAGTATAATATACCAAAGCCCCGACAGGCTTATAATCCGATTACATTTGTAGGCGATAGCGTAAGACGGCAGGATAAATTTAGCTACGACGGCGGAATATTGTATGTTTATTAAAAAATAAAATTTAATCGTAACTCATAAACTTTATAGCAAAAATTATAGAGCAAAATAAAAAACGAGTTATCGTTGTTTCTATCTATTTGCTCTCTTAAGAATGCTATATCATCAGTCGCATTTGTCATAAAAAGCCGTTTTTATAATCAGTCCAAGACCGATAAAAACCACAATGCAAACGAAAACTATTTGGGATATATCAAGCAGCGTCATTTTGCCGTCTTGGCTATTGTTTTGCCATTTGTTTGATTGTTGCGCTCTTTTAGCTGACCACACGCCGCGCTGATATCTAGCCCCTTGCTTTGCCTGATAGTGCAGGTCACGCCGTGATCGCGCAGGTACGTCTGAAATGCCTCCATATCGGCTGTGTTTGGACGACCGTATTCGCTACCCTCGTGTGGGTTAAAGTAGATCAAATTTACCTTTGCCTTGATGCCGTGCAGCAGAGAAACGAGCTTTTTGGCATCCTTTATGCCGTCGTTCATGTCTTTTATGACGAGATACTCAAACATCACTCGCTTGCGCATATCGATCGGAAAGCCCCTCACCGCCTCCATAACGGACTCGATTTTGTAGGCGTTATTTATAGGCATCAGTTTGCTACGAAGCTCGTTAGTAACGGCGTGCAAAGATATCGCTAACAGCACGCCTAGATCCATCTCACCGAGCTTTTTTATCTGGCTACCCAGCCCGCTTGTACTAACGGTCTGGCGGCGCGGAGCGATAGCTAACCCATCGTTTTCCTTTAAAATTTTTATGGCTTTACTAACGTTTTCTAGATTGTCCAGAGGCTCGCCCATGCCCATATATACGACGTTTACGCGGCGCTCGTAGGGGATTTTGTTTTCTCTTTTTATCCATAAAATTTGCCCCACTATTTCGCCTGGCGTTAGGTTTCTCGTTAGCCCGCTCTTACCCGTTAGACAAAACGAGCAGCCCATACGGCAGCCTACCTGCGAACTAACGCAGATAGTATAACGAGCGTGGCGCGCTATCTCGCCATTTTCGTCGCTGATCTCTTCTTTCATCGGCAGTAGTACGCTTTCTATCCGCAGCCCGTCTTTGAGCTCGAAAAGATATTTGATAGAGCCGTCGCTGCTCTGCTCAAATTTGACGCATTTTAGCGGATCGAGGTAAAACTCCTGCGCCAAATTTGCGCGCAGATCCTTTGGCAAATTTAGCATTTCATCAAAACTTGTTGCGTTTTTTTTGTATAGCCACTCGAAAATTTGCTTCGCACGAAACGGCGGCGAGAGCTGTTCTTTTAGCTCATCTAGTGTAAAATCAAGCAAATTTTTCAAATGATTTCCTTTTGTTTTAGGTATTTTTCGAGCTCTTTTTTGGCTTGCTCGTGATTTTTTATAAAATCGGCATGTGCGTTTTTGTCGCAAAAATTCGTCGCTACGAATATGCCGTAAGCCGGGATTTGAAATTTTTGCGCGACTTTAAGAATGGCAAAAAATTCCATATTTTCTAAAAAATATCCGCGATCAAAAAGCTCGTGAGCTAAATTTTGATCGGTTGTAATGAAATTTGAGGAGTTTACCTTGCATGTTCCACGTGGAACAATAGAAGCGATTTTGCTCTCTATCGGCGAATAGCTCTTGTTTTCTAGGCTTGAAATTTCGATGTTTGCCGCGGCCGAGCTCTCGTAAATTTCAAAAACTTCGCCGTCTTTGTAAAGTCCTGCCGAGCCTATAAAAATGATTTCACTCGGTAACGCGTTAAGAATTTTATCCGGGTTTTGTGAGGTTTTTACGCTTTGCAAAATAGGCGAATCTATCAAATTTAGCCTCTCGTCAAGTTGCCGATTGGCCGTCAAATTTTGCTCGTATCTACCGCAACCATCAACCATAGCTCGCTTTTGCAAAAGCGCCGTCAAATTTATGCTCATATCCACTAGCCCCACGCCCATAGGTAGAGCGAATACAAATACTTCGTTTCGTCCGGCTGAAATAATCACGCCCTGCCCTTTTGCGCGTCAAATTTGAACTCAAATTTCACAGCCTAACCTCGATGCCTTGCTCTCGCAAATATTTCTTAAGCGCCTTGATTTCGATCTCTCTAAAGTGAAAGATAGAGGCTGCCAAGCACGCGTCCGCGCCCGCTAAAAATGCGTCCTTAAAGTGCTCCATTTTGCCCGCGCCGCCGCTTGCGATGACGGGAATATCAAGCGCGCTAAAAATGCGCGTCAAATTTAACTCAAAGCCATTTTTGACGCCATCGCAGTCCATCGACGTGAGTAAAATTTCGCCAGCACCGCGCTCCTGCGCCTCTTTCGCCCACGCTAGAGCGTCCTTGCCCGTATCTAGCCTGCCGCCGTTTATAAAAACGCTGTAGCCCTCGCCTGTTTTCTTTGCGTCGATCGCAACGACGACGCACTGCGAGCCGAATTTATTTGCCGCTTCGTCTATCAAATTTGGATTTTTTATCGCGGCTGAGTTGAGGCTGATCTTGTCGCAGCCCACGTTTAGCAGGCGTGAGATATCGTCGATCGTGCGGATGCCGCCGCCAACGGTCAGCGGGATAAAAAGCTCGCGCGCGACCCGCTCTACGACGTCCACGATCGTATCGCGCCCAAGGTGCGATGCCGTAATGTCGAGGAAGCACAGCTCATCCGCACCCTCCTCGTTGTAGCGTTTGGCTATCTCGACCGGATCGCCCGCGTCTACGAGACCTACGAAATTTACGCCCTTTACCACGCGTCCGTCTTTGACGTCAAGGCACGGGATTATGCGTTTTGCAAAATGATTCATCGCTCTTCTTTAGCTAAATTTTGACTTTATTTTAGCTAAATTTGACTTATCTAATCATTACATAAGATATTTTTGGGTAAAATCGGCGAAAATTTAAGGTAAATTTACGCCGATGCCGCAAACATCGGTGTGCTTTAGGTGGGTGCAGGGAGCTTGCTCCCGCCCGTAAAGAGTGGCTTCGCTACTCTGCGGAGTTAAAATGGAAAATATTAAAGCAAAAAAATGCTTCGGGCAAAATTTTTTACACGACAAAGCGACGCTAAACAAAATCATCCAAGCGATTCCCAAAGATACGCGAAATATCGTTGAGATTGGGCCTGGCTTAGGTGATTTGACATTTAGAATTTTGCGGATTTGCGGCGTAACTAGCTATGAGATAGATACCGAGCTTTTTGCGTTGCTACAGAAAAAATTCGCAAACGAAATTCAAAACGGACGATTGAAACTTTTTTGCAAAGACGCGCTGGATCAGTGGAGCGAAGACGGCTTAAACGATGAGCCGTATTTTTTAGCGGCAAACCTGCCCTACTACGTTGCTACGAAGATGATCCTAAATGCGATCGAAGACGAGAAATGTCGCGGCCTGGTCGTGATGATACAAAAGGAAGTTGCGCTTAAATTTAGCGCAAAAAGCGGTGATAGAGATTTTAGCTCTTTGGCGATTTTAGCCTCGCTTCAAGGTAGCTGCGAGCTACTTTTTGACGTGGATGCGAGCTACTTTAACCCACCGCCGAAGGTGACTTCCTCGGTTATAAAACTGCAAAAAAGTAAAAATTTAATAGGCGAAACGGGTATATTTGAGAGTAAATTTGAATATGAAAAATTTAAAACTTACCTCAAAATCGCCTTTAGCGCGCCTAGAAAAACGCTGATGAAAAATTTGAGCTCAAGCTACGAAAAGCCCGAAGTCGAGCGAATTTTCAGCATGCTAAATTTGAGCGCAAACATCCGTCCGCATGAGCTAAATGTCGATCTTTATCTAGAAGTATTTAAAAATTTAAAGGAAGATAATGAACGACAAAAACGAAGAAAAAGCGGTAGTTTCTCAGGGTAAGAGCAATAAAAAGCGCAGATTTCGCCCGAGAAATAAAAATAAGCAAGAAAATTTAGACCAAAACACGCAAAACGGCGAGCAAAAAGCTAGCCAAAGTGTGATAGATAATTTCTTTTTAGAGCCTTTTGACGGCGGCGAACAGCATGCCCAAAACGGCGAGCAAGCTAATACTAACAAACAAAACGGCAAAAGAAATCGTAGTAAAAATGGCAAACAAAACTCCCAAAATAGCGCGCAAAGCGAAAACAAAAACGCTAACAAACAAACCGCAAACGTCGAAAATCAAACGGGCGAAGCTAAGCCGAAAAAACAGCGAAAGCCGAAGAAAAATTTACCTGCCAAGCTAAGCGGAAACGAGCAGTGGCAGCAAGATATCGCCGCGTCTATGGAGGCAAACAAGGCCGTCCACGAACTGCGCCTGGAGCCGATGAAATACCTAAACTCGACCGATCACAGGATCCGCATAACGCCTCTTGGCGGACTAGGCGAAATCGGCGGAAATATGACCGTATTTGAGACCGATACGAGCGCGATCATCGTGGATATCGGCATGAGCTTTCCTAGCGAGAGTATGCACGGCGTGGATATCCTGATCCCCGACTTTGACTACGTGCGTAAGATAAAAGACAAGATAAAAGGCGTCGTCATCACGCACGCCCACGAGGACCACATCGGCGCGGTGCCCTACTTTTATAAAGAATTTAAATTTCCGATTTACGCCACGCCGCTGCCGCTTGGTATGATAAATAATAAATTTGAAGAGCACGGATTAAAGCAGGAACGTTCGCTTTTCCGCTCGGTCGAAAAGCGCAAGCCGTATTTGATAGGGGATTTCGAGGTCGAGTGGATACACATCACGCACTCTATCATCGACGCTAGCGCGCTAGCCATCACGACAAAGGCGGGCACTATCATCCACACGGGCGACTTTAAGATCGACCACACGCCGATCGACGGCTACCCAACAGACCTTGGCAGGCTCGCATACTACGGCGAGCGCGGCGTGCTGTGCCTGATGAGCGATAGCACGAACAGCTACCGCGAGGGCTTTACTAAAAGCGAAAGCAGCGTGGGTAAGACCTTTGACGCGATTTTTTCCAAAGCCAAAGGCCGCGTGATAATGAGCACTTTTAGCTCCAACATCCACCGCGTATATCAGGCGATCGACTGGGGGCTAAAATACAACCGCAAGGTCTGTGTCATCGGCCGTAGCATGGAGCGTAACCTTTACACGGCGATGGAGCTTGGCTATATTAAGCTCGATAAGAAAATTTTCATCGACGCTAACGAAGTCGGCAAATTTAAAGATAACGAAGTACTGATCGTCACAACCGGCTCTCAGGGCGAGACGATGAGCGCGCTGTACCGCATGGCTACGGATGAGCACAAATACATCAAAATAAAGCCGACTGATCAGATCATCATCAGCTCAAAAGCGATCCCAGGCAACGAAAGCAGCGTATCGACGGTGCTAAATTTCCTCATCAAATCAGGCGCTAGCGTCGCGTATCAGGACTTTAGCGAGATACACGTGAGCGGTCACGCCGCGCAAGAGGAACAAAAGCTGATGCTGCGCCTGATAAAGCCTAAATTTTTCCTCCCCGTTCACGGCGAGTACAACCACATCGCAAAGCATAAAGAAACGGCCGTAGCCTGCGGCGTGGACGAGCGAAACATCTATCTGATGAGCGACGGCGATCAGATGGAAATTTGCCAAAAATACATGAAGCGCGCCAAGACCGTAAAAACGGGCAAGGTCTTTATCGATAACCAAATCAACAAGCAAATTTCAGACGACGTCGTGATCGATAGGCAAAATTTGGCTGAAGCGGGCGTCGTGATGATCATCGCGCAAATTTCCCGCCACGGCGCTAAGCTCATAAACAAGCCTCGCGTTATCAGCTACGGGCTCGTGGGCGATAAGCAAGACGGCGAGTTTAGAAAAGAGATGGAGGGAGTGCTGGAGCAGTATCTAAGCAACGTCAAAGAGGAGCTTTTAAAAGACGGCAGGATACTCGAAGGGCAGGTACGTCAGGTCATCCGAAAACACATCTTTAGAAAAGTCAAAAAATACCCGACTATCGTGCCTATTATCTATCTAATGTAAGGGGAATTTATGCAAACAATTAACCAAATCGCATCAGAAGTTTTAGAGATAGAAGCAAACGAGCTTTTAAGGCATGCTAAAAATTTAGCCATAGAAGATGCTGTAAATTTGATATTTAACGCAAAAGGCAAGGTTATAGTCACAGGCGTGGGCAAGAGCGGTCACATAGGTGCAAAGATCGCTGCCACGCTTGCAAGCACTGGCACGCCAAGCTTTTTCTTGCACCCGACAGAGGCTATGCACGGCGACCTTGGAATGATAGAAAAAGACGATGTTTTGTTAGCCATTAGCTTTAGTGGCGAGAGTGATGAGCTTATTAAAATTTTGCCTCACGTAAAGCGCTTTGGCGTAAAAATTGTCGCCATGGCAAGGAGCAAAACAAGCTCGCTTGGTAAATTTAGCGACGCATTTATTAGCATTGACGTAGAGAAAGAGGCCTGCCCGCTAAATGCTGCTCCAACAGCATCAACTACGCTAACGTTAGCTCTTGGCGATGCGTTAGCTGTTTGTTTGATGCAAAAACGAGGTTTCAAAAAAGAGGACTTTGCAAATTTTCATCCAGGTGGCAGCCTTGGCAGGAGGCTATTTTTAAAGGTCAAAGATGTGATGAGAAGCGAAAATTTACCGATAGTTCGCTGGAATGCGAGCCTAAAAAAAGCAATTGATACTATGACACACGGTAAACTTGGCACGGTCCTAATCGTCGATAAAGATGGTGTGTTAGATGCTATTTTAAGCGACGGCGATCTTAGACGTGCACTTATGCGAGAGGACTTTGACCTAGACGAGCCAGCAATGAAATTTGCAACCTTACATCCAAAAGAGATAAACGACAAGGAAATGTTAGCCGTGGATGCGTTAGCTTTAATAGAAAAGTATAAAATTCAGCTTCTAGCCGTTGTAGAAAATGGCGTGCCCGTGGGTGTTTTACACATCCACGATCTTGCAAATT
>NZ_CALIAV010000050.1 GCF_938045625.1 uncultured Campylobacter sp. | reverse complement strand
GAGAAAAGAATTATAAAAATGTGGAAGATATATTAAGAGATGCACCAGGAGTTGTAGTACAAAATACAGCTTTTGGACCAAGAATAGATATGAGAGGTAGTGGTGAAAAATCATTAAGTAGAGTTAAAGTTTTAGTTGATGGTGTAAGTATCAACCCTACTGAAGAAACAATGGCAAGTTTACCAATTAATGCCATCCCTGTGGAATCTATCAAAAAAATTGAAATAATTCCAGGTGGAGGAGCCACTCTTTATGGAAGTGGATCTGTTGGTGGAGTTGTAAGTATTTCCACAAACTCAAATGTAACTAAGGATAATTTTTTTATGGATCTAAACTATGGTTCTTATGACAATAGAAACTTTGGTTTTGCAGGAGGATATAATTTTAATAAAAATCTATATGTAAACTATGGTTTTAGTTATTTAAATAGTGAAGATTATAGAGAACATGAAGAAAAAGAAAACAAAATTTATTTACTTGGTTTTGACTACAAAATAAATGCACAACATAGATTTAGATTTCAAACTAGATTTAGTGATATTAAACAAGATTCATCTAATCAAATTCCTGTTGAAGAATTAAAGAATAACAGAAGAAAAGCAGGACTTAATATGGATATAGACACAAAAGATAGAAGTTATACTTTTGATTATGAATATAGGCCAACTCAAAATTTAACATTATCTACAAGCTTATATAAACAAGAACAAAAAAGAGATATTAGCACTGAAAGTGTAGATGATATTAAAATTGTTGCTTCTAATAGAAGATTTTCTCATATAACACAAGAAAAAATTTTTTATGATGTAAAATCTGAAATGCAAGCTAAATTTGAAGAAGATAAAAAAGGATTAAAATTAAAAGCAAAATATGATTATAACTTAATTGGAGATAATCCAAGTGAAACAATAGTTGGTTTTGACTACCAAACTTCAACAAATAAAAGAAATTCACATGTGCAATCTGAAACATTAAAATCATACTATGATAGTTCTTTTGGTGGTTTTGGTACATTAGGAATAGATGATAGATTACCAATTATAAATAAAGTTGATATGAAAATGACTAAAAAATCTTCTGGAATTTATGCTTTTAATAAATTGGGATTGACTGATAAAGTTGATATGACTTTTGGTGGAAGAATGGAAAGAACTCAATATAACGGTTACAGAGAAAATGGACCAAATGTTATGCCTTATGTATCTCCTGAAAAGAAAATAATAGAAACTGATGAAAAATTAACTAACTTTGCTGGTGAACTTGGTTTCTTATATAAATATAATGATACTGGAAGAACTTATGTAAGATATGAAAGAGGATTTGTAACTCCATTTGGAAATCAACTAACAGACAAAGTCCATGATACGGAATTAAAAAGTACTCAATCTGGACTTATAGTACCTCCAGCTGTTAATGCTGCCTCTAAATATGTTGCCAATAATTTAAAATTTGAAAAAACTGATACTATTGAAATAGGCTTTAGAGATTATATTTGGGGTTCATCAGTTAGTACATCATTCTTCTTAACAGATACAACTGATGAGATAACTTTAATTAGTTCAGGCTTAACTAATCCTGCAGTAAATAGATGGAAATATAGAAACATTGGAAAGACAAGAAGAATGGGAATAGAGTTTGAAGCTGAACAAAATATTGGAAAATTTAGATTTAATCAATCTCTAACTTTAATTAATACAAAAGTATTAAAATCTAATGATGAAGCTAGAATAGAAAAAGGTGATAAAGTTCCTATGGTTCCAAGATTAAAAGCTACTTTAGGAGTAAAATATAACTTCACAGATAGATTATCAGGTTACTTAAATTATGTTTATTTAGCTAAACAAGAAACTAGAGAACTTAGAGAAAACTCTGATATATCAAAAGATGATGTTATTGTAAAACACACTATTGGTGGACATGGAACATTGGAAGCTGGACTTTCATATAAACCAGATAACTATTCAGATATAAAAATAGGTGCAAAAAATATTTTATCTAATAAATATAATTTAAGAGAAACAAGCTTAGAAGCTTTGCCAGCACCTGAAAGAAATTATTACTTACAACTAAATGTTAGATTCTAATTTTTCTAAAAAGGAGTAGACATAATGAAAATAAAAAAACTAATAATGATATCATTAATAGTAGCTGCAACAGCTTCTTATGCTAATGAAAGAACAGATACTATTAAACAAATTAATAAAATAATAGATAATGCAATAATTAAAGCAATAGAAAACGATAAAACTAATCCTTATTTAAAACAAAGTAGAATAAAAGCGATTAAAGAACAAATATTAACTGCTATAAAAAAAGATTTAGATGAGCCTGGTTTAAGTCATCTTGATATTCCAGAAATATTACCAAAAATAGATAAAGAAATTAAAAAAATTGGTGATGGTATAGGGCCTAAAAATAATTATAGAATAATCCAAGAAAGTAAAGAAGTTATACAACCAATAGAAAAAACAGCTTATGAAGGTTTTTTAAGAGTAGTTGATGAACAAAATAGAATAAATGGTATTAAATCAAATTATTGGGAAAAAGGAAATGTAAAAGCCCAAAGGACACATAATGGAGTTGATTTAGTTCCTATTGCTCATGTAGTTTATAAAAATGCTGCCTCAGATTCAAGAGAAGAACCTAATTCAAATTCAAAGATTAGAAGAAGTTCTCATACTATTGCAGATTTAGCTGAAAAAGGTATTGGAGCTTTTGATAAGGAAGACTATTCTGAATTACCTTACAAGAACAGTGATCAATTCTATGAAAAGAGATTTTATTTTGGAGCAGGAAATACTGTAAAAGATATTGTATTCTTAAACAAAGAAAAATTTTCATCAGAAGTAGAAAATACTAAAAAGAATAAAAATGAAAGATACTATATAGAAGGTGAATATAAAATTGTAACAACTAATGCTACTGAAGATGAAAGATCAAAAAGTTTTGGAGCAGAAAAAGATGTAAATCCTTTGGATATAACTATGAAAGAATACAGAACTAGAATAGAAGGAAAATCTAAGGCAGAAATTTCAGCTTTCTTAAAAGAAAAAATGGTACAAAAAAATATAAAAAATGTAATTCAAGAGGGAGAAGATTTATATACAGTTGATGATAAAGGTAGAAAATGGAAAGTTGATTGGAAATTAGAACCTGTATCTGTTGAAAGTGGAAGCAAGACTGAATATAAAGATACTGTTTTTACAACTATTAATTATTATAGTCCATTTAATGATAAATCAACTACTGATAATAGAGGAAAATTACTATATACAAAAGATGGAAGTATCTTTGCACAAGATAAAAATAAGTATACTAATGATGTAAGTTTAAAACTTACTGAAACTGAAACTAAGGTTGAAACTAAAATAAAGAAAATGGTCAGAGTTACAAGAAAAGATGAAAAACTTGTAGCTCAGTTAAGCCCAGCTGAATATGAAGCTAGAAAAAATGAATTTTCTGATCGTAGTAAATATAAAGTTGAACAAACTTATGATTATAATTTTGATGAAGTTTTTCTTATCAGTGAAATTTCTAAAGTATCAAAAGATTTTGATATAGATGATAAAGAAAATATAAAGAAATTTAAAGGATATATAGGAACTGAAGAAATTATTACTAAGAAAGTTACAGAAACTGTAAAAACTAATAAAGAAGTTACAAAAAATCTAAATGAATATATAAGAGTTGCTAAAGAAAGAGCTGAAAAAGGTGAAATTCCTCGTAATCAATTTGACCAATATTTTTATGATAAAAAGAATTTAACAAAAGAGGCTTTTGAAAATAAATGGGTTAAACCTTTTAAAAATCCAGATTATCTAAAGGCTAAAGAAAATTATGAGAGAGAATTAGCAGAAACTAGAAAAAAAATGAATGAGCTTGAACCAGAATATAAAAAAGCTATAGACGATGAAGCAATTGCTTATGATATGCCAAATAGACCTAGTGATTTTTATGGAATAGTAGATTGGCCATCTAAAACTGAACAGCAAAAAAAGGCATATTTGAATACCTTAACTCCTGCTGGTAGAAAATATGTAGAAAATTGGGTAAAAGCATATGAAAAACGTGTTAAATTACATGCTAAATACTTTGAATTAAATGCTTTAATAGCTGATGGAACTATTGCTAAAAAATATGGTTTCTGGGATAATCCTGCTGCCACTGCTGAACAAAAAAAATATGTTAATTTAGGTGGAGTAGATGGACTTATAAAAGATTTAGATTTAACTAGAAGTATTGCAGGTAAAAATGTTGAATTTAGAGGAATAGGAAGAATAGAAGGAACTGTTGATTTAGGAGAAGGTAAAAACACACTAAAAATAGCAGAACAAATGACTGGGCAATATGGAACTAGTATAACATTAGGAGCTTATGCAAAACTTAAAAATATAGATACTGTTGAAGTTGGAGGTTCTTTAAGTCTTGATGATTCACAAGCTTCAATATCTGGAAGAACTTCTTTAAAAATGGATATAGATCCCACTAAGAAGAATAGTGAAGGACATTATTATCAACATGCTTTAAAAGACTCTGATCCAAATATAAGATTTATAAAATACGGAACAACTAATATGGATAATAGAAATGATTTTACAATTGAACTATTAACAAGCAAAATTAGTGAAAATGAAGCTATTATTGATATGGGAAGAAAAATAGATTATACTTGGCATGATATGAAAACTGGAAAAGACTATGATATGACTATTCCATTTATATCAGATTCAATAGCTCATCAATTAATTAATAATAAAAAATTATCTAAAAATGGAACTTCACTTTTAGAATTAAAAACAAGAGAAGAATTAAGAAGATTAAATAGTGATGAAAATGCTGTATATAGAAGTATTAGAAATGCAAATAAATTAGGTATTCTTTCTCCTACTCTTACAACAACAAATAAAAAGACTACTTTTAATACTGTTGATGAAGAAAAAGAAGCAAAGAAAAAGAAGGATTTAATAACATACTTAAAAACTAAAACTAATGAAGAACTAGTAAATGATTTATCACAATTTAATTTAAGTGAAATAGAAAAGAAAGAAGCAATAGAATTAGTTAAGAAATTAAAAAATAGTGATGATTTTAAATCTATCATGAATAAAGAAAAAGAGTTAAAAACAAAGTTAGATGAAATTAATAATTTGGAAAAAGATTCTAATTATCAAAATTTACATTTTCAAGAAATTTTTAATAAAATAGAATCAGACTTTGGTAGTTTATCTAGTAAAGTGTACTCGCTATATCCAAATGAAAAAGATTTAGAAAAACAATTTGAAACAGATCTTAAAAGAGAAGACTCTTATACACTTGTAAAAAAAGCAGTTTTATTAGCTGACAGGAATCCTGAATTAAAAGCTAAATTAAATTCTATAAAAAATGAATTAAAAACTAAATTAAATGATACTAGGGAACTTTTAAAGAAAGATTTAGCAACTATAAAAGAATTAAAAGCTAAATATCCTAATTCTAAGTTTGGGGAAATAGAAAAAACAATAGAAACTATTTTGTCAGGTGATAATTTAGAAAGAATGGTTTTATCATCAAGAGATTATAATAAAAATTCAGATCTTGCTGACCTTGTATCTGATTTCAAGAAACTAGTTTCTGATATTTCTTTACAATTAAAAGAAAAAGAAAGTATTGAAAAAGTTTTTATTAAGATTGGATGCGAAAAACAAGCTGCCGAACTGTTTTCAAATCTGTGCACATATGATAATGCATTAAAAGAAGGTTTAAATACAAGTCCGTTATTAGCAAATTTATTTTGCTATGAATTGGATGCAGACATAAGATCCTCGATAGCTAAAAATGTTGTTTATACTAGATACGGGGACGACATTACTTTTTCTTCAGATGAAAATAATTTTATAAAAGCAGATGATTTGCAAAAAATACTAAACAAATATAATCTTAAGCTAAACAAACAAAAAACTTTATTTGCAATACAAGGGCAACCACAATATGTTACTGGACTAAGTATCTCAAACAGAGAATATCCAAGAGTGCCCAAAAGACTAAAAAGAAAAGTTAGACAAAAATTATATTATATGAATAAATTTTTTGGGAGTAATTCAGAAGAGGAATTACTAAAAAGATTATATGGAGAAATTGCATATATAATTGGAATAGAAAAGGATTTAGGAGAAAAATATAAAAAAACTTTTTTGGAAATTCTAAAAAATAATAATTGTACAATAGATAATGCATCGGCTAAAACTTTCAAGGTAACTACAGCCAAACGTATCTTTCATTATATAGATGAAAGCGAAATTATAATTAACGCAGATAAACAGTATTTAGCAATATGTGTGGTTTCCATAATTGGCGATTCAGATAAGAAAAAAAATATTCAAAAATTATACGATCTAAAAAATAGCTTTCTGATAGATGCCAGAGATGAGTTTATAGAGAAAGAAGGTCTTTTCCACTATACAAGCGATAATACAGAGATAAAAATCAAAGTCCAAGATTTATTAAGAGGGCTAGAATACGAAGCTTTTATCATTTTTGATAAATTTAATAAAAAAGTAGCCAAAGAAGAATACCAAGAGTTGTACTATAACCTATTTAGTAAAGTTTTTAACAAAATACTATTGAATCGTTTTGGAGATGCAAATAATTATATATGCTATGAAGAGAACAGTAAGATATCAACAAACAAATTAAGTAGTTACTTGCGTAACGAAAAACATTCTACAAAATTTCAAATAGAAAAAATATCTAAAGAAGACATTCTGTCAACTCTACCAGATTATATCTTAGGAACCTTTTGTAGCCTTGCCAAAGAGGAAAAGTTAATAGAAAAAATAGAAGATCAAAAATACCCATTTACATTAAGAAATTTAAATAAATTATCAAGTAAAATAAGACTAATTGTAGATAATAACAATAAAATATACTACTCAAGGCAAAATAATAACAAAGGCAATTTTCTAGAAATCAATAGAAATATAACAGGCTAAAAATTAGGAAGTCATTATCATTAAAATATCACAAGCTATTTTAATTATAGCCAAAATAGCTTGTGATTTATCAAATTTACCCTCACGCATCCTTACCGTTTATCGCATACGCCGAGCGTAAAAACACGTCCGTGCCCGATAGCAGCGCGCTCTCGTCAAAGTCAAACGCGCCGTTGTGATGCCCTGCGGCGAGCTTGGTACCGATCATTAGATAGCCGCTCTTACCGCCTGCTTTTTGCACGGCGTGCATAAAGTGCGCAAAGTCCTCGCAAGCGCCGAAATTTAGATCCCGCACGATGAGCTCGTCCTTGATAAAAGGCGACTGGCGCGCGGCGCGCTCGTAGATATCGGTGATCTCCTCGCTACTATCGCCTCCGCTCGTGCCGCCGGTTAGCTTCACGTCGTACTGCACGCCGTACATCTGCGCGACGCCCGCGACGATATCCATGCATTTTTGAAACATAAATTCATTTAGCTCGGTCGTTTCGCCGCGCGTTTCGCAGGCGATATAGCCGTTTGGCGCGATGACGTTTCGCCCCTCGCCCGCTCGCAAAACGCCCACGTTTATACGCGTGACGCCGTCGGCATGTCGCGTGATACCGTGCATAGCTAGAGCCGCCTGAGCTGCGGCCAGTAGAGCGTTTGCCCCTTCTTGCGGAGCGCCCGCCGCATGAGCCGATCTACCCGTGAAATTTACGTCAAATTTCGACGTCGCAAGAAGCTTGTTCGTACCGCAAATGATGCCGCTGCTAGTCTTTGCCTGAAAGCCGATATGACCGCCCAGTAGGTAGTCCACGCCCTCTAGCACGCCTGCTTGCTCCATCGGCACGGCGCCTCTGGTGCCCTCCTCGGCGGTTTGAAATATAAATCTAAATTTGCCTTTAAAATCGTCCAAATTTTGCGCGATGAGTTTAGCCATCGCAAGGCCGATCGTGATGTGTCCGTCATGCCCGCAGGCGTGAGTGATGCCGTCTATATCGGCTCTAAAGCCCTCTTTAAACGGCCTATGCGCCTCATCCTTGCTCTCGGTCACGTCCACGCCGTCAATGTCGAATCTAAACGCAAGCGTCTTGCCCGGCCTGCCCGTATCAAGCTCGGCCACCACGCCCGTTAGCCCATCCTCCATCACGGGCAAAAACTCTCGCTCGTCGGCGCTTAGCAGGCTTTTTGCGCGTTCTAGATACTTCTCTTTATCTTTCTCGCTGCCTAGCCCTGCCCTGGCTTCGGGCTTCATTATCTCGCGTCCCATTTTTAGGCTGTAGCCGAGCTTTTTTAGCTCGCTAGCGATCTTTGCCGTCGTAAAAAACGTGAAAAATCCAGTCTCGGGATGCGAGTGAAAAAACCGCCTATTTTTCACCATTTCGTCTTTTAGCGCTTCGACTTTTGCTGCTACATTGTCCATTTTTGCTCCTTAAAATTAAAATTTTATTATTTTTCTTAAGGCTAGATTATACATCAAGATTAATTTTAAAAGCTTAAATTTGGGTTCTAAAATGATAAATTTGACTCTTATTTTTGTAAGGCTACCTTGCTTGGTGTAAATTTGATAAAATCACTTTTTAAACCCCGATTTACATAAAAGCGGTGCGGGTTTAGCGAGCTAGGCAGTAAAATTTGGGCGTTAAAATTTGAGTTCAAATTTAAAATGTCGTCAAATTTGAACTCAAATTTACAAAACGAGACAAAGAGGCAAATTTGACTTCAGCCGCCGCACACACCCGACTAACCACAAAATAAACTCCACGCAAAAGCTCAAATTTGCCCTACAGTTAGCCTATTTTATGCTATTTTTTAGCTTCATTATTCGCTCGTAGGACTCCTCGATGCGTTCTTTTGGTATCTGCTTGGCACCCACCGCGTCCACGACTAGTTGCGTGACGAGCTCCGCGGTCCTGCGCCCGTCTATTTTGTAGTCGCTAAAGAGCATCACGTCGCCGCCGGCGTTGATAAAGTTTATCACCTTTTCTTGCAGCGTAAAGTCCTTTAGTCCGCCCATGAGCATGTCGTCGCTGATGACTACGCCGTCAAATTTGAGCTCGCCGCGCAGCAAGCCGTCGATGATCGCCGGTGAGAGCGAGGCCGGCAGCTCGGAGTCGCGCTGCATGAGGTAGATGTGGCCGACCATTATCATCTTGGCTTCGTTTTTGCGAACCGCATCAAAATACGGCTTAAGCTCGGTATAGTCAAATTTGTCGATCACGACCTTGGCGGTGTGGCTATCGGCCTCGACGTTACCGTGGCCGGGGAAGTGCTTCATCGCCGCTATCACGCCGCGAGCCTGTGAGGCCTTCATAAACTCGCTCGCATACAGCGAAACCTCGTCTATATCGGCGCTAAACGCCCTTCCGCGCGAGCCGATGATCGTGGATTTTGGATTTAGCACGTCGGCCACGGGAGCGAAATTTACGTTCACACCGACGTCTTTTAGCTGTTGCGCCATCTTAGCGTAAAGCTCGCCAGCAGCGGCTAAATCGAGGGTTTTCGCTACTTTTTGCGCCGAGATAAAGGTCTCAAATCCGCTTTTGTCCTTAAATCTCGTGATTTGCCCGCCCTCCTCGTCGATAGCGATAAAAATGCCTTTTTGCGCCTCTTTAAATGCGTTTGTTAGCGCTGTAAGATTTTTTTTATCAGAGATATTTTTACCGAGCAACATCACGCCGCCGAAACGCTGATATTTGGCCTCCGAGACGGCTTCTTTGGCGGTTTTGGGATCAGAGCCGTTGAAACTTACCATTATCATTTGGGCTATCATTTTGCGAAGAGTCGGCTTTTCTTGTGCTTGCGCATCGGTGGCGTTTAGCGCGGTCGGCAAACCCGCCAAAAATAGCACCGAAAAAAACGCTGCAATAAATTTTTTCATATCTTTCCTTTTTTTGTTTTTGCGGATTTTACACTATTTTAGATAAATTTAAGGACTTTGAGCGTGATTTGGAGCGAGCTGACGCAGCAATCGGTACTAATTTCACATTTCGCGTTGCAAATCTCTATTTTGCAGTCCATATCGTCGTTTATGGTATCGTATCGTCTTTGCAAAATATTTTACTACGGCGTTTGCAAGTAAAATTGAGATATTTTTGGCGATTGACGCTGGGTACTTTCTTGTTTTGCTTTTTTCGTTGTCGGTTAAAATTTTTGAGCCGCTACAAAAAACAACATAAATCATATCGGTAGATAACGGCATTAAATTTAGCCTTTTAAAATTTGACGGATGCAGAAGTCTGCAAATTTCACATAAATTTGTAATTATTTAAATTTTTAATCTAGTCTCAAAAGGCAAATCGCAGTCTTTAAAACATAATTCACCTTTAGCGCAAAGTACGCTTTAGCCAAATTTTATTTTTTACTTAGTAGATCTCTCAGGCTTTCCTGCACGTCTTTACCGCGCAGCATCGCCGCGACCTCGTTTACTATCGGCGTATAGATGCCCTTACCGGCGGCAATCTTTTCTATCGCGTACGAGGTATCCACACCCTCGGCGACTTCGCCTAGATCGTTTAGGATTTTATTTAGGCTCTCGTTTTTAGCAAGCCCCAGGCCCACGCGGTAGTTGCGCGATAGTACAGACGAAGCCGTGAGAAAGAGATCGCCCGCACCGCTAAGACCCAAAAACGTCTGCTGCTGCGCACCAAAATACTCGCCAAACCTCGCCATCTCGACAAGCCCGCGCGAGATGAGGCTAGCTCTAGCGCTGTTACCAAGCCCAAGCCCATCGCAGATACCGCCTGCGATAGCGATAACGTTTTTATACGCGCCCGCGATCTCGGCACCGATAACGTCGCTGCTAGCGTAGGTTTTGATATTTTTCGGGAAAAGCGCTGAAATCTCGCGTGCTAAGGCTTCGTTTTTGGAGTTTATAACGAGCGCGCACGGAAGGTCGTTTTGTATCTCTTTAGCAAAGCTCGGTCCCGATAAAAAGGCTAAATTTGCCGCATCAACGTGCTGCTCGTAAATCTCGTCTAAAAATCGCAAACTCGAGGTTTCGATACCCTTTGAGGCGACTAAAATTTTCTGTCCAAAGTTTTTAAAATGCTCTCTTAGCCAACCGCTAACGGACTGCGAAGGTATGGCAACGACTAGCAGATCGCGCTTTAGCGCCTCCTCTAAGCCGACAAAATGCGCACCCTCAAGCTGCCTGCGCGAGCTGATAACGCAGTCGTTTTTTTGCGAAAGCGCATGAAAAAGCGCGCTACCCCACTTCCCCGCTCCAATGATGGCTATTTTCATTTTTTCTCTTTTTTGTGATTTACGTTTATTTTAGCTAAATTTGACTGGCCCGCTCGCAAGTCCAAACCTTAATTTTGCAAAAATTAAACGGATTAAATTTGACCACGCCGCCCGTCTCTATAAAATAAAATTTGACGCCTCAAATTTACTTTCTGGGCCAAATTTGACCCAAAAACCAACGCCACCAAACAGCGGCGCACGCAAAATTTAACCTAATTTTTCTTTCAAAAGCTCATTTACTTTTGCGGGGTTAAACGCGCCTTTGCCCTCTTTCATCGTCTGACCGACGAAAAATCCAAAAAGCTTATCCTTGCCGCTCTTATACTCGGTTACCTTATCGGCGTTCGCGCTTAAAATTTGATCTATTATCGCCACGATAGCCGAGTCGTCGCTGACTTGTTTTAATCCCAATTTTTCGATGACGCCGTCCACGCTCTCGTCGTTTTCTATGAGATAGTCAAGCACCTCTTTTGCCGCTTTAGCGCTTATCGTACCGTCTTCTATGCGGCGCAAAAGCTCTATCATCTTAGCTGAATTTACGGGTGATGTCTCGATCGTAGCGCCGTTTTTAAGACGCCCCAAAAGCTCGACAATTAGCCATGTAACAGCCAGTTTCGGCGATATTTTTGCTTCCACGAGCTCTTCGAAATACTTCGCCGTCTCCACGCTGCTCGTTAAAATCAGCGCATCGTCCTCTTTTACGCCAAGCTCGCGCCCGTATCTAGCGACCTTTTGTTCGGCAAGCTCAGGGATCTTGATCGCTTCGTTATACATCTCCTCTGGGATCTCGACAGGCAGAAGATCAGGATCGGGGAAATATCTATATTCGGCGCTATCTTCCTTGCCTCGCATAGAGCGCGTGACTAAATTTACAGTATCAAAAAGGCGCGTCTCTTGATAAACTTCTTCATCGTATTTGCCGTCTTCCCACGCCGCGCTTTGGCGTTCGACCTCGTAGTCGATCGCTTTTTGGATAAATCTAAACGAGTTTAAATTTTTAATCTCGACGCGCGTGTAGAGTTTACTATCGCCTTTTGGGCGTATGCTGACGTTAGCATCGCAGCGGAAGCTTCCCTCTTGCATATTAGCGTCGCTGATGTTTAAAAATCGCAAAATCGAGTGCAGTTTTTTTAGGTACGCAACCGCCTCGTCGGAGCTACGCAGATCAGGCTCGCTCACGATCTCAAGCAGAGGCGTGCCGGCACGGTTTAGATCGACTAGGCTCTGTCCGCTCTCGTGAATGTTTTTGCCCGCGTCCTCCTCAAGGTGCGCGCGAGTGATGCCGATACGTTTTTTTTCGCCATTTACATCGATAAAAAGCTCGCCTTTTTCCACTATCGGTATCTCAAACTGCGAAATTTGATAAGCTTTCGGAAGGTCTGGATAAAAGTAATTTTTACGGTTAAAAACCGAGCGTTTATTTATAGTAGCATTTACCGCTGCGCCAAAGCTTATCGCCTTTCTCACGGCTTCTTTGTTTAGCACCGGCAAAGATCCTGGTAGTGCCAGGCAGGTCGGACAAACGTGCGTATTTGCCTCGTCGCCGAAGCTCGTAGAGCAAGAGCAGAAAATTTTAGTTTTTGTATTAAGCTGGGTGTGAACCTCAAGCCCGATAACGACTTCAAACATAATTTGCCTTTTATTTAAAATTTAGGGCTTATTTTAGCAGGATTTTTATTTAAGTTAGATAAAAAGAAGGGGTTGCGCCCGCCGATTTTTAGCGTATTTTACCTGGCGGACACGTAAATTTAACTTTTAGTGCTCATCGTGACTAATCAAAATTGCACCGGCAAGATACACGTAGGTAAGAATCATAAAGATAAATGTTTGCAAGCACGCCATAAACGTAAGCAAGACAAACGCCGGAAGCGCAGCGTAAGACGCAAGAGCAAGTACGACCAAAAGGAACAAATCATCACCCTTGATGTTACCGAAAAGTCTGAAAGAAAGCGATACGACGCGAGACAGATGCGAAACGATCTCGACGATAAACATTATCGGAGCTAGCCATTTGTTCGGTCCCATGAAATGCGCAAAATACTTAACCACGCCATTTACGCGGATACCTTCGTAGTGATAAAACACAAAAACCACAAGCGCTAGCGTAAGGGTCAAATTTAAGCTCGAAGTCGGGGCTTCAAATCCAGGTATAATGCCTATTATGTTACTTACGAATACGACTAAACCGATAGTAGCGACTAGCGGCAGGTATTTTCTAGATAGAGATTCGCTGCCTAGCACGTCCTTGCCCATAGATATGACGCCCTCTAAATATGCTTCGAGGATGTTTTGCATTCCGCGAGGCACGAGTTGCAAATTTCTAGTTGCAAATTTTGCCATTATAAGCACAATAACGACGACCAAAAAGAGATGTCCCGCATAATTTACAGCATGGATAACGTGTTCATTGTCGGTAAACAAAGAAGCGATCCAACCTGTAAATAAAAACAAATTTTCTTGCATGGATTAACCTTAGATTTATGAAATTTAACGGCAATTTTATCCAAATAAACGTTAAAAGTTTTTTAAGCTTACCTCAAATTTCGACCAAATTTTAGCTTTTTTGTCAAATTTAGCTCAAATTTTGACGTCGTTTTTTAAAATCAGCACTCACGCGAAAAATCTATCGTAAACAAGCTTTAGTATCGTCGCGCCCACGACGGCCAAAAACACGACTCTAACAAATTTAACATCCTTTTTCATGACCATATTTGAGCCAAAGTACGCACCTAAAACCTGTCCGACGCCCATCAAAAGCCCGACCGTCCAAAGTATTTGTCCGCCAGAGATGAAAACGGCTAGAGATACGATGTTGCTGGTAAAATTTAGGATTTTCGTATGCGCGACTGATTTTTTCATATTTAGCCCGATGAGCGCAACCATCGCAAACGTCCAAAAACTGCCCGCTCCAGGCCCGAAAAATCCGTCGTAAAAGCCTAAAATTAGGCCAAATATCACGTAAAAGGCTCGTGCGTTCATTCGGGCAGCCCTATCCTCGTCGCCGACTTTTGGCATCAAAAGCGTATAAAGGAAAATCGCTATCAAACAAAACGGGATAATAATGCGCAAAAACTCGGCGCTCAAAAACAAAATAAGCACCGTGCCGACGCACGCGCCGATAAATGTAAAAACAATGCCGATAAAAACTTCGCGGAAATTTATCATGCCTTTTCGGGCGAAATTTAGCGCCGCCGTGAAGCTACCAAAAGTGCCTTGAAGCTTGTTCGTCGCTAGCGCCATGTGAGGCGGTACGCCCATCGCCATGATCGTGGGTAGCGCGATCAGCCCGCCACCGCCGGCTATCGCGTCGGCGAAGCCCGCCACAAACGCCGCCGCGAAAAATATCAAATACGCCGTAACTCCGAAGTCAAAGTCCATTTTCGCCCCCTCAAAAACAAAATCATACTACGAAAAATTTAAAAATTTATAAAATTTGGCTTTTTGTTTTATTGCGGTTAAAATTTAATAAAGCGGCGAGTAAATTTTGTCTATTAGGTTTAAATTTAGCAGTTTGGGTTGCGGCGTATTCTGTAAAATTTGCCGGTACAGTCGGCGATTTTATTTTAAAATTTTGAAATAAATTTCGTAAATTTAGATACCGAAATTTGAGTCAAATTTAATAAGGGTAAATTTGACATAGTTTTTAAAATTTAATTTGTAAAATAGCGCATATAAATTTACATTTAAGAGGTGCGAGGTTAAAAAGAAGGCTATCAAATTTAACGTCTAAAACGCCTTTAGAGCAAATTTAAATCACGTCAAATTTGAGTAAAAAGGAAAATCCGCCGACCGCCAATCGCGGCAAATCGGCGAATGCGGGATTATTTTATAACACCGCAAACCATTCTAGCGCCGCCGCCGCCAAGAGGCTTTGGATGGTCGCTGTGGTTATCACCGCCAACGTGGATCATTAGCGAGTGGCCTTTTAGTTCGTCGATTGTTTTGATTTTTGGAGCTAGCACAGGATAAACCGCGTTACCCTCTGCATCTACGAAAAGCGCAGGCAAATCGCCCTTGTGGCCGTTGTCGTCCCATGCAAAAGAGTGTTTTTTGGTGTCGCTTGGATCCCAGTGACCGCCCGCTTTCATGCCTAGGCCCTTCTCGTTAGCGCCGCAGTCTGCGTTTTGATGCACGTGAAATCCGTGCGCGCCGCCCTCAAGGCCTTTAAGATTCGGGAATAGCGCCACGCCGTAGTTAGTCTCGATCGCTACGACCTCGCCCACGACTGTGTTGCCTTTTTCGCTTAGTTGCTCCATAGTGACTACTAGGTGTTTGCCTGCCTTTGGATCAAAGACTTTTTCCTCGTGCGCAAGGGCGCTAGTAGCGAGTAGGCAGCCTAGAGCCGCGCTAGCTAAAACGATTTTTTTCATTTTTTCTCCTTAAAATGTAATTGCACTGTAACTATAGCCTAAATTTGATTAATTTAGGCTTTAAATTTTACTTAAATTTAATGCGCCGCGATGCCTCAAATTTAGCTCCGTTTCGCGTAAAGCAAAACTCTTCAAATTTACTTTATCTCGCTTAAAATTTGCGCCAGTTCGCCGCTTTGCCCGATGCGGTAGAGCGAGAAGTCGTATTTGATCGGATCGGCTGGGTCAAATTCGCAAAGCTTGTCCGTTAGCTCGCGCACGGCCTTAAAATCATAGCTTTTGCGCGCAATGAGACCCAAATTTAACGAAACTCGGTGCGTATGCACGTCAAGAGGCATGAGGAGCTTGCTTTTTGGCAGGCTTTTAAAGAGCCCAAGGTCGATGTCGCTATCTCGCACCATCCAGCGCAGGAACATATTGTAGCGTTTATACGGGCTTTGCGGCGCTTTTTCGTATGGCTTGCCAAAAAAAAACTCATACCCATCCGAGCGGTAAGGGTTTAACGAGTAAATAAATTTGATGAGTTCGTTTATACCGTCTATCATCGAGCCGCTTTTTTCAAAGCCCGTTCTAACCGCGCTTTCGATATCGCCGTGCTTTTTTAGGCGCGAAAAGGTGATAAAAATCTGCCTCACGTCCTCGCAGCTTTGAAAGCGGTATTTGTGTCGCGTCAAATTTGAAATGATCTCCTCCTCGCTTTTATCTAGCAGCGAAAAGTCGAGAGAATTTAGGAAATTTACGATGAGTTTTGCATTGCCATAGGCAAAAAGCGCGCATATGAGCGATATCTCAGGCGTTTTAAATTTGCTAGCAACTTGGAGCGGATCAGCTGCGGCAAACAGATCTGCATGAGTATTTTTAGAGATTACGTTTTGATCCAGGAGGGTTTTTAAGTCCATTTTTAGCCTTTTTGGACGAGATTTTAAACAAAAAAGGCTAAAAGAAATTTAAATTTATTGCTTTAGCGTGAGCAAGGTATCGAGCATCTTTTCTACGGTCGTGATTATTTTAGCCGCCGCACCGTAACTGCTTTGAAAGCGTATGAGGTTTGTCAGCTCCTCGTTTAAATTTACGCCGCTAACCGACTGGTACTCAGACATAGCAACTTTATGGATAGCTGTATTTGCGTCGTTTAGATCGTTATTTGCTTGAGTCTGGCTGGCTAGATCGGTTGTGATGTAGCGGTAGTAGCCCTCGACGCTCTCTTCTTTGTCCGCATGCTTATCGGAGTAAAATATTATTTTTTTATACTGCATTTGCACCATATCGTTTGCGACTTCATTGTTGCCCGGAGTCGGGTTTGAGTAGGCTTTTAGCTTGTGCGGATTTTCCATCAGCTCGCTTTTTACGCTCATATTTTTCGCGTTTCCGCCCTCAAAAACTCTATTTACCCCGATAATACCCGGGAAATTGGTACCTTTATCGACGAAAGCGACGCTGTATTCGCCGGCATTTCTTTTAGCTGTTACGCCAAACGTGCCTTTGCCCGTCGCCGCGTCATACTGATAGTTTGCCTGAAAATAATCGTCCACGTCGTTTAGCGAATTGTTATCGCCGTTGTCGTCGGTATCTGAGTTAAAGTCACGAACGATAGAGTTGCCGCGAGTATTGTCGTTTATAGTAGTAGAGGCATTTATATTTATCGTTTTGCGAGCGACCTCTTGGCCTTGATTGTTATAAACTACGACGTCAAAGCTACCGTGTTTGATGTCGTCGTTAAAATTCATCAGCGTCCTAGAGTCGCTTAGACCGTCTAGCTCGTCGGTTACGGCGTTTTCTACGGCTGATCTTGCGTAGATATTGTTCGTCTCATTTATGATGCCTTTGGCAAACGTATTTAGGTTGTCGATGTATTTTTGTATGGTTCCGTCCTGAAACTCTCCGCTATCATCCACTCTGCGTCCGCGTAAATCCAGCGCGGCGCCTAGTTTACCGCCCGAGATTCGTCCGTTTAGATCGACCTTTTTACCGTCATCCCTCTCAAAAAATACACCTTTAAAATCGCTCTTGTCGCTTATCCTGTCGACTGTTAGCGGGTGATACGTCGTACCGTCTACGATATTAAATCCTGAAATATTTATCTGATGCTTGGTACCCATATCGGTTACGGTCGGATCGATATTGTTACTTTGTAGCTGCCCTTTAAATACGCTTATACCCGCAAATTTTGACATCGCTAGTTCGAGCTGATCGCGTTTGTCGCGCAGATCGTTTGCTCTAGTAGTGCCGACTGATTCGACGCGCACGATCTCTTTATTTATCTGCGCGATTTGCTTGGCGTATTTGTTGATTTCATTTACGGCGACTTCCACCTGAGAGTCTACATCCTTTTGGATCTTGGTTAGCATATCGTGAGCTTTGCTTATGCTATTTGATAGCGTCGCGGCCGAATTTAGTAGATTTACCTTCTGAGAACCCTCGGTCGGGTTAGAAGCGAGGTTGTTCCATGCATTAAAATAATTTTGCAAATCCCTGCCTATGCCTACGCTTTGTAGATCAGGGAAGCGTTGCGAAATCTCCTCTAAAATTTGCTTTTTGTATTCACTTGATTCTAAATTTATATTTGAAGTGCGAAGCCTAGCAAAAGTAAACTCGTCATGCACGCGTACGACCGTATCGACCTTGGTGCCAGTACCGATGTCGCCCGGCATATCGTGAAAAGGCTCTCTAGCAGACTGCACGACGCGCTGTCTAGTGTAGTGCTCGCTGTCGGCGTTTGTGATGTTGTGTCCTGTCGTAGTGATCTGCGTCTGCGCGGCATCTAGGCCGCTAACTCCGATATGTAAAGACGAAAATATATTAGCCATTTTTTAAACCCTTGTTTTAAATAAACTTTCAGGCGTCAAGCCTTCTTTATCGTAGCTGCCAGACTCGCTTTTAAACATGTTTTTTAGCAAGCTATCAAAAAATTCTTTCACTCCGACGACGTATTTTGCATATTCTTTGTTTTTTGAGTAGAGCTCTTCAAGCTTTGAGCGCATGAGTGCGAGAGATGATTTTACCTCATCGTCAAGGATAGAGCTTAAATTTACCCCGCCGTTTTCCTTCGAGACTCTTAAAAGCTCTTTATCTAGCAGAGATTTTACGGATTCAAATTTTTTAACCAGCTCGTTTTTGCGTTTGACGCTATCATCGACCTTAGTGTGATCGGCTAGTTTTATCTTTTCTATATCTTCCGTAGTTTGAGCGATGAGCTCGTCTAGCACGCCCATCGCCTCATCTAAATATTTTTTAAGCATTTTTGTCCTTTCTTTTTACGCAAGGACAAAAAATCTTATAAAAGCGTATCAGCAATGGCTTTTGCAGTCTTGGACATATCTAGTTTATATGTTCCGTTCGCGATCTGCTCGGCTATCTTTGCGACCTTGCTTTCTTCTTTGCCTTGTGTTTTTTCCATATTTTCGCTCTTTTTTACGTCGTTTGAGCGAGTGATTTGCTGAGGGCTCATACCCAGTTTAGCTCCCAAAGTTCCTATCATTTTCAAGCCTTTTTAGATTTGTTAGAAACTAAATCGGCAAATTCTGAAATTTCTTAAGCCCTTTCTTTCAAATAATTGAATAAAAGTTCGCTAAAGCCTAAATTTCCGCTCAGAGCCTTGCTCATCGTGTCGTTATACATCGAGTGGTAGATCTCGTCTCCGGCATCTTTGCCAAATAGCGGATTTTCATCTTTTAGCGCGATATCCAGCACGCTTTTAACTAAAAACGCCTCAAAAGCGTCGGTTTGCTCTTTTAAAAGCGCATCTTGCTCGCTCTGAGGCTTATCTACACGCCTATTTTCGATTGAGCTAGTGGCAAATTTATTGTAGGAGCTTAAAGCCGCCGAACTGTCTATGTTTAACATTATATTATCTCCAAATTTACATGTATAGCGCCGACGCGTTTTAGATTTTCCATTATCGCGATGATATCGCTAGGCGTCGCGCCCATCTTACTTAGTGCCCTTGCGACGCTAGCTACGGTTGTTTTTTCGCCGCTGATTTTTAGCATATTAGTTAGCGGATCTACCGCTGCGCCGTCTTGCAGATCGATTGTTTGCTGATTTGCCGCCATATCGTCATACGAGCTAGGCTCTATCTTTATCGTGATGTCGCCGTGCGTGATGACGACTGGATCAACGGTGATATTTATACCACTTACTATCGTGCCCGTGCGCTCGTCGATTACGATCTTATCTAGCGCTTTATAATCCACATCCAAATTTAACACCCTAGCTACGAAATCGACCATATTTGCGCCGTTTGGCTTAGCGATCCTGATCGTTCGAGAGTCCACGGCCACCGCGCTATCGCCGCCTACGTTTAAATTTACGGCTCTTTGGATGCTTGAAGCGGTATCAAAATTCGACTCTTTAAGGCTTAAAAATATTGCTTCTTGATTATAGATATCGTAAGCTATTTCGCGCTCCACGATAGCGCCGCTTGGGATCGTGCCCGCGGTTACGTGGTTGCCGCCCTTACTTCCGCCTCCGCGAGACGCGGTTTTACCGCCTATGGTTAGCGAGCCCTGTGCTAGAGCGTAAATGTCGCCGTCCACACCCTTAAGCGGAGTCATCAAAAGCGTTCCGCCCTGAAGGCTCTTTGCGTCGCCGATAGATGAGATCACGACATCAAGCTTATCACCCTGCCTAGCAAACGGCGGTAGCTTTGCGATAACCATTACCGCGGCGGTGTTTTTAGATTTGATGTCGTCGGGCTTTATTTTTACGTTCACGCTTTGAAGCATATTTGAAAGAGACTGGATCGTAAACTCCGAGCTACTACCGTCGCCAGAGCCATTTAGGCCGACGACCAGACCGTATCCGATCAGCTGATTTTCCCTCACGCCAACAACGTTTGCGATGTCTTTTATCTGCGCTGCAAAAGCCGATATAGCAAGGCTTAGCAAGCATGCCGCTAGTTTCATTTTCGTCCTTAAATTTGTATTTTCAAGGACTAAAAGCAATTAGCATTCCAAATTTGACGCAAGAATCTAAGAATAGTAGCTAAGCGAGGTGTTTCCGAATTTTTTAGATTTTAAAAGCGAAAAGGCGCCGATGTTTTCAGGTAAATTTAGATGGCTGGCGTGCTCAAAAGTGATTAGATAAATTTTATCTTTTGGCAAATTTCTCGCCAAATTTACGCACTTTTCATAAACGTCCGCAAAGCCGTCTCTGATATCAAAAGGCGGATCAAGATACAAGACAACGGGCAAATTTTGCCTCGCGACGATGGCGGGAGTAGTGTTAAAAGTATCGCCGTTTACGATTTCCAGCTCATCACCGATAAGTTTAGCGTTTTTTAGCGCGATTTTATAGGCGTTTTTGTCGATTTCTACCGCGTAGGCCTTTGCAGCGCCATTACTTAGCGCTTCTGCAGCCATCAGCGCGCTACCGCCGAAAGCCTCAACAAAAATTTTACCTGCTAGCTCGTAACGAAACGAGTCGAAAAACGAACCTTTGACGATGCTTTTGGTGCTTCTTGTAGTTTGAAGCGAGGGCAAAAGCAGCTTTTTACCTTTAAATTTACCGCTTGAAATCGTGGCGTAGAGATTTTTCAACGAGTTTTCCTTAAAAGCGCGAGTAGCTCTTCTTTAAATTTATCTATTAAATTTGAAACTTCAAGCTCCAAATTTGAGCCATTTTGCGGTGCGGCTTCTTCTTTTATAACAAATGCTGGTGCGTTCGTGCGAGAAGGCGCAATGGGCTCTGAAAACTGAATCGCCGAGTAAAACTCCTCAAGCGCGGAGACAAGGGCCTCTTTGCTAAAAGGGATTTTTAGATGCGGCGAATGCTCGGTGATCACGAAAACGGGCTTTTTGGCCTCTATCTTTTTGTCCGCCACGATAAAGTCGCAATCTTTTCTAGGCGAGATAAAATCCCTCAAAAATAGCCTTAGCGACTCTCCTAGCAAAATACAGTCGCATTCGAACGAAATTTTCACGAATTCTCCTTTTTTCTCGCCTTAATTTAGGCTGGATTTTAACAAATTTATGCGAAAATTTAAATTAAGCAAAAATTTTCCCGAACTGGGCTAAAAAAATTTACAAATTTGACGATATAGAAGCTAGCAAATATTTAAAGGAGAAAATATGGAAATTTTCAAAGTAGCAAGCCAGCCGATGGCAAACGTAGCTACAAGCTCGCACGCACAAAGCTCTACGCAAACCAGAGAGGTCGAAAGGACGCAGATCCAGCAAGATACGACACGCAATCTAACCGAGCAAAACAACGAAACGCTAAGTAAAGAAGTAAAAGAAGCCACCGAAAAGCTAAATAAACAAATGGAAGATCTAGGCACTAGCATACGCTTTGGCTATAACGATAAAATAGGCGCGATGTACGTAAACGTAATGGAGATGAAAACGGGCGAAGTTATTCGCAAAATCCCGACCGAACAGGCAATGAAGCTAAGCGAGTATTTTAAAGAAGCCGTCGGCGTATTATTTGACAAGGAGAGCTAAAATGGCGCTAGGTAAAGTTTCTTCACTAGGCTTTGGAAGCCAAGTTCTAACTCAAGACGTTATAGATAAACTAAAAGCCGCCGACGAAGCGGGTCAGATAAAACCCGTAACTGCTAAAATCACGGCAAATGCGACAAAGCAAAAAGATCTGACCGCTCTAAAAACACTGATCGGCACCTTTCGTTCCTCGGTTTCAGCCCTAGCAGACGATAGCTCATATCAAAAAAGAACCACTAGCTCGGACGGTAAAAGCGCAGATATAAGCGTGAGTGCGGGCGTCGCAGTACAAGATATAGAAATAGACGTTAAACAACTAGCTAAAAAAGACGTTTATCAAAGTACCAAATTTGGCACCTCAAGCTCGTTTATCGGCAAAAATGGAACCTTTGGTATAAAAGTCGGAGACCAAACCTATAAAATCGAGGTTAAAAACTCCACTACACTAGAAGAGCTAGCCGATAAGATCAACGAGGTCACAAACGGCGCCGTTTCGGCAAAAGCGATGAAAGTGGGCGGCGAAGATCCGTATCAGCTTATATTGCAGTCCAAAGAAACCGGCGCAGAAAATAAAGTAGAGATAACAAATGTCGATAGTGACGGCACGGCCCTAACCGGCGCGGACGACGTTTTGCAAAAATTAGGCTGGGATAGCGCAAATATCGCAAACAACAAAATCTCAACGGCACAAGACGCCGAGTTCGTCTACAACGGCATTACGATAAAACGAAGCGGCAACGAGGTAAAAGATCTAAATTTAGGAATGACGATAAAACTAAAAGATACTGGTAAGACGACTTTTAGCGTCAAAGAGGACACGAGCGCGATAAAAGAAAGCATGCAAAGCATGGTAACGGCGTATAATAATCTCGTAAACAACCTAAAAGTCGCTACCGATTATGATTCGGACACTAAAAAATCGGGCACTTTCCAGGGCGTAAGCGAGATAAATACGATAAAATCGACGCTAAATAAAATTTTATTCGGCAATCAGACCTACACGAAAGATAACGTAACAAAGACGGCAAATTTAGCCGACTACGGTCTAAGCCTAAACAAAGAAGGCCTGCTAGAGCTAGATAGCTCAAAACTCGGCAAAAAACTAGATGAGGATTTGCAAAGCGTCCAAAAAATATTTGCCGGCGGCACTACCTACGGCACGGCTCAAGTTCTTAGCTCAAAACCGGTAGACAGCGGCGCACTCACTATCGGTGGCGATGATCTAGTGATAAACGGCAAAAAGATAAATTTAGCCGCTACGCCTGCGTCAAATTCGGCAAAAGAAAACGCGCTAGCGCTGCTAAAAGCCATAAACGACGCCGGAATATCGGGCGTACAAGCGACGCTAACCGCAAACGAAGACGGCATATCGCTAAAAACTACAAACGGTACGGCGATAAGCATAAAGGGTTCTGGAGCGGCGCTAAACGCCGTGGGCTTTAGCGAATCAACCGTAACGCCGAAAAATACGACCGTAAACGGGATATTTGCATCGGCTAAAAAAGCCGTAGATAGACTGATTAACTCAAAAGACGGCTCTTTAACCAAGTATAACCAAAGCCTGATCGACGAGAAAAAGTCGCTGGACTCGGAAAAAGAAAAAACGCAAAAGTCGCTCGATGCAAAATACGCCACGATGGAAGAGCGATTTTTGGCATACGACAAGATCATCAGTAAGCTAAATAGCGAATTTTCGTCGCTAAAATCGATGATCGAAGCCGAATATAATAAAAAATAAAGGTAAATTTATGCAATACAACACTGCACACGCGGCGTATTCGCAAAATACTGTAGGCGGCATCGAGTCGCCTACCAAGCTTATCGAGATGCTTTATGAGGGCGTTTTGAGATTTATTTTTAGAGCTAGAAAAGCAATGCAAGATAACGACGTAGAGAAAAAAGTATATTTCATAAACCGCACGAATGCCATCTTTATCGAGCTTTTAAACTCGCTAGACTACAACCAAGGTAGCATCGCGCACTATCTGAGCGGCCTTTATACGAGGCAGATCCAACTGCTGTCAATGGCAAATATAAACAACGACGAGCAGAGCCTAAACGAGGTCGTGAGTGTAACCAAACAGCTGCTTGAAGCATGGAAAGAGACGACTGGCGCGGGGCAAGCCGATGTGGCTGGATGAGCTAAAAATAGCCGTCGCTAGCAATGACACGGAGGCTATCGCGGCACTAGCTGGCGAGACTCCTAGTAAATTTGACAGCCTAGAGGATGCCCTGCAAGCTCAGGAGCTTCTGGGTGCAGCGATAAATTTGATACAAAAAAACAGAACCGAGCTCGGCAAGGAGCTAGAAAAACTAAAAAACGTAAAAAAATATATAGCGTCGTAAATAATTTCCCAAATTTACGGCGCTTTTTATCTCAAATTCCCTTCTAAATTTTATCCCGCAAAGGTAAAAAATATGGCAAAAAAAGACGTAAAGGACGCATTGCGAAACAAGCTGGGCATGGAGATAGCGGGCGACTTTAGAGTGCTAAAGGAGCATGAATTAGCCAAATTTAACAATGAAACGAAATTTGTCTTTGAAGGCGAGAGCGAGATAGTGCGCGAGTTTTATATCTTTGCAGATACGGGCGCAGGCGATCTTTGGCTAGCCTACTTAAATGACGGCAAGGTCGCTTTTTACGACCACGACGCGGGTTATCTTTGCGCGTCAAATTTGGTTAAATTTGATCTGGATATGACAGGCTGGCTTGATATCGCCGAGATGTTTGGAAAATTTGAAACCATAAACGAGCCAAACGACGAACAAAAATCCAAATTAAAACTAGCCATTAGCGCCCTATGTCCGCAAATTTTAGAAATTTGGGATATTTAAAATCAAATAAAACGCGCCTTGCGCCGTTTCAAACTTAAACCCTGTCCGTAGCCGTCAAATTTAAACCCGATTCCGCCTCGCCAAATTTGATCAAATTTTACTCTGCTATTCGCCGTAAACCTCAGCTTAAATTTACCCAAACCTCTCAAAACATGCCGTCAAGATAGCGGTTTATCACAACCAAACCCACGAATTTAAAAAATCTAAGCTATCTAAATTTGATGAAATAAAAGTAGTAAAAGGCATGGCGATAAGCCGAGTTCTGTCGTGAGTGATTATTTATCTACTCCAAATTTTACAATTTGGCTCTAGCGAAGGGTTTGACATAAGACTCAAAACCATCCCTTCTTGCTGCGAGTTGGGTTTATATAGCCGCCGCGCTTGCACGCCGCGCTGGTGGGCTCTTACCCCGCCGTTTCACCTTTACCGCCGAAGCGGCAGTTTGCTTTCTGTTACACTGTCCCTTGGGTCGCCCCAGCCATCCGTTAGATGGAACTCCGTCTTATTGCAGCTCGGACTTTCCTCTTTTGCCTACGCAAAAGCAATCACTTGCCATACCTTGGGCGCGATTATAGCTTTTTGGGGTTTAAGGATAGCTTGGGCCAAATTTTAAGATTTTTAATACTCGTATATCGAAGTTTCATAGGCACGCAAATTTAACGATCTCGCATCAAATTTGCGCTTAACATAAACGAGATTAAGCCTTCTTTAAAAACTCCGTCTTTAGCACGATGACGCCCATTTTATCGATTTTGCCTTCGATCTCTTTGTCGTCGTCCGTGAGCTTAATGTTTTTTACCATGGTTCCGCGCTTTAGCGTAGCGCCCGCGCCTTTTACTTTTAGGTCTTTGATTAGAGTTACGTTATCTCCGGCGTTTAGTTCGGTACCGTTTGCGTCTTTTGGCATATTTTCTCCTTTAAATTTAGCGCTCATTTTACTAAAAAATAAGCAAAAAGCAAAATCTAAGCCGCTAAATTTAAAAAACAAGTTATAGGCGTCAAATTTACCGCCGTCAAATAAGCTGAAATTTGACAAAAACAAGTCCGTCAAAATTCGCCGCAAACGCGACGAAATCAAAGACTGCGCCAATAAAATTCGGCTTCAAATTTATTCCTCTGTGCAGTCTTTTGCTTTAGATGACCTTACTGGCCCATCTGCTGAAGTCCGGTGCAGCCGATATTATCTCCACCGTCGCACGCCTTTTTATATAAAGCGCGCGCTTTTTCTTCGTCTTTGCGGTCATAAGAATCGTTTTAATATATCATCGCTATATCCCTGCAAGCTCGCGGAAGCGTCTAGCACGCTTGATCTAGTATCTCCGCCGCAGCGTCGACATTACCCATATCTCTAGCCATGACGCCTATTCGTGCGCACGCGGATACGTTATTGGCATTACAAGCTTTTAAGAAAAACTGGGCGGCAGTACCCTGATCCTGCTGAACGCCGTGACCTCTCACGTATGCCAGACCCGCCTCCTCGCAAAGCACGCCACTGCCTAGTTCGCAACCCTTTGACGATGCTTTAAATTTCTCGCTGTGGCGGTCTTCTTGATAAAAATCAAAAGCCTTTTTACACTGCTCGGCGCTACCCTTCCTGGTACTCTTTTGCGGCAGTTACCATCTCCTCGCTATCCCTTGGTCTTTCAGGCGCTTTTAGCATCCTTCTAGGCTTTACCTCCCTACCTACTGCCGAGCAGCAGTCGCTTCTAGAGGGGTCTAGGTCGTAGCACTTATTATAAGCTTCATTGGCCAAGGTTGTATTTTTATTCACTTGCGAGCCGCGTCCGCTCTCGTAGATTTCACCCAGCTCCTTGCAAGCCGAATCATTGCCGCCCTCGTAGCAAGCAGATTTAAAAAGCACCGCCGTGCTTGCATAATTGCCTTGTGCCTTAGCTTTTAACGCTTCGCCGTAGTCAGCAGGCGGATTTGCCTGAGCAAAAGCAGCCAAAATGCCGATCGTCACGGCACTCAAAAGTAGCTTTTTTATGGTGCCTTCCTTAAATAGATTTATAATGAAATTATATCACAAAATAGCATAGGAGCATTAAAAATTAGTAGTTTGATTTTTAAATTTTATGGCAAAATTTGTAGCTAAATTTGAACCAAATTTAGCTACAAAACAAGACTTTAAATTTTAAAATTTAAAGGCAAAAGAAGCCAAAATTTGACCCCTTTGCCATTAAATTTAAATAAGCTTTTTGATGACGTCTAGCACGAGATTGCATTTTGGTACGACAGAGCTAGCGTCCATATACTCGTTTTTAGTGTGCATATTTCCGCCAGTCGGCCCCAGTCCGTCGATCGTCGGGCAGCCCGCCGAGGCCGTGATGTTGCCGTCGCTTAGACCGCCGGCGTCCACCCAGCTCACCTTCGCGCCCGTTTCTTTGGCGACCTCGTCAAAGACCGCTTTGATCCTCGGCAAATTTTGCTCGTCTATCATCGGCGCTTCTTCGTTGATTAGCGTCTTTTTGTGAGTTACGCCGTTTATGAACGGTTTGCTTAGGATTTCGTCCAGCTTTTTGTTAAAAAACTCGACCGAGGAGGCAAATTTATACCTCATCTCGCAGGTCACGCTGGCAAACTCGGGCACTACGTTGTGCGCGGTGCCGCCGTTTGTGATGATGGAGTTAAAGGTATGTCCCGCCGCAAAATCGGTCAGCTTTGATAGCTCAACTACAAAATTTGCCGCCTCAACTACCGCTGAACGGCCCAGCTCGGGGTGGTTGCCAGCGTGCGCGCCCACGCCGTGAAAATCTATCACGTAGGTCATCACGCCTTTTCTAGTCGCCACCATCGAGCCGTCCTCGCGAGCAGGCTCCATCACGAGGCAAAATTTAGACTTTCTCGCGTATTCGCGGATCTTTTCTTTGGCGAAATTCGATCCCGTCTCCTCGTGCGAGTTTAGAAACAAAGCGACGTTGATTTTACTAAGATCAAGCTCCTTGATGACGTAGAGTGATAGCAGCGCGCCGCCCTTATCGTCGATGACGCCTAGCGCGTTTACTCTGCCCTCATTTTGGGTAAAAGGAGTGTTTTGCACCGAACCAACGGGAAAAACCGTATCCATATGCGCGACGAAAAGCACGTCAAATTTCGCCGCGTTCGGGTTGTTTGAGATGAGCAGGCAGTCAGCGACCTTATCGGTTCCGAGAGCGACCTTTTCGTGCTTTAGGCCCAGCGTTTCTGCTTTATTCATAAACCACTTTGCGACGCTGTTTACGCCATCTACGCTAGCCGTCGGACTCTCGATATCTGTTAGCTCCTTTAGCTCGGCTAGATATTGTTTTAGCTCCTCTTGTTTCATAGATAGTCCTTTATACGATGAGGCTCATGACAAACATCGCCAGATAGGCATTTAGGATACATATGCCAAATAGCACCAAGTAGTGCTTACCAGGGATGCCCAGCACGCCTAGTACGCGTCCCATATACTGCACCGTAGAGCCTACAAGCGCCATGCCAGGGATCAGTACTGCGATATCGGGAGCCGTTAGGGTGCCGCCCTGAACTAGCGCCACTAGCACACCCGCAGACCCGCCCCAGCTAAGAAACGCCGCCATGATAACCGCTATCGACTCGCCAGGAAGCCCAAGCGGCAGCATAACGAAGCCAAGATACTTGCCTATGATATCAAGCGCGCCAGAAACCTTTAGGATGTGGATGATCACAAAAGCCATAAGGACGTTTGGGATAGTGTTGTGAACGGCGATATCCCAGCCCTTTCTAGCGCCTTCTACGAAAACATCGGTTAATAATTTATTATTAGCTTGCTCGCTCATACTTCAGTCTCCCCGTCTTTTACGAATTTTTTGACGTAAAGTCTCATCAAATTTGCCCCAAATACCTTAAACACCAAAATAATTCCCAAGCCTGCCGCGATAGATATAGGCGCTAGGGCTCCATTTTTATCAGCTACCGTGAGCAACGGAGCGAAAGACGCTAGGAAATTCGTGATCATCGCACCTGCGCTAAACTGAAACGCGGCAAATATCAAAAGCTCTTTGTGAGTGATCTTGCCGTCTTGGCGTAAAAATTTAGCCGTAGAGCTACCTGCGTCGGTGCTTTGCGTACTAGCTATGAGCGAGATCGAGCAGCAGCCCGGGATACCGATGAGAGGCTTTAGCACGGGAGTTAGCCAACGTGAAGCTGCGTAAAGCGCGTAATATCTCTCAAATATCGCAACAAACCCAAGAGCGAGCATGATCGCTGGAACTAGGCTAAGCGCAAATATAAAACCACCCTTTGCGCTTGTGCCGCCTGCGGTTTTAAACCACTCCGGGAACTGACCGGTTAACTTACCGAAATCAAAGATACCGCCTGCGACATCCTTTAAGAAACCGCCAAAAAAGACGATAGCTAGGATCAAGGCAACGGTGCCGATCGCTAGCTTTTTGCCGTCGTTTGCCTCTTGCATAAAGCCTCCTTAAAAATAAAGTAAATACATAGGTAATATACAGTCGCGAACCTTAGGAGTGAGTAAAAAGGAGATTAAGATAATGAATAATATTTAGTTATTTTAGTTAATGTTACTTTTAGATACTTTGATTTAAAAACAATCAAATTTAATAAAAATAATCATAAATTTGTAGCTTTAATAATACGAGCGCGAGGCATGAGGCAGGCTGGCGATAGAGTTGAAATTTGACAAAAACAAGGCAAGCGGCTCATCTAGTCAAATTTAAACATGGTGAAATTTACATTCTGCTTGCAGTTGCGAGCAGAGCGAAGCAAAAATCATTTAAAATAGCGAGAGACGAGCCGCTTATTCTAAATCATTCAAAAATATTTTTGTGTAAGATTTCCTCCAGCACCACCGTCGCGTAGCTGCCTTTTTGTAGCGTGAAATTTATCGTAAAGTGCGCCTTTTCCTCGTTGTATTTATAGCTCGCGTCCTCCAAATAGCACCACGCAAAGCGCCTAGATCCCGTCATTTTAGCTTTATATTCATTTGCCTGCGCGAAAATTTGATCCTCGACCATTCTCGCCGCGCCCTGCGCCTCATACGCCTTCGCGCCCGCGATCAGTCCGCAGCTAGTGATATCCCTAACGTCAAAGCGCGCGCCCTCCGCGTCCAAATCCTCGCATAAAAAGCACTTGCCGTGCGGGTAATGCCCCAAAACTTCGCCCTCAATAAGCTTAAAGAATCTCTTTTGCGATTTTAATTTTTTCAAATTTTCGCCGCCCAGATACGGGTAAATTTGAGCTAGCTCGCCTAGGCTAAAATCCTGCGCAAATCTCGAAATTTCAACGCGCTTGCTAAGCCAGCGGTTAAAAAGATCGCTTTGATATGCCGAGATCAAAAAGTCGTTTAGCTTTGGATTTTTGCTCTTTTTGCCGTTTACGGTGCCAGATTTTAGCAGCTCCAGCCCGCTTTGCGCGTTATCGCCGTATTTGCCGAAGCGCTGATAGCCAAAGTAGTTAGCATAGCCCGTCTCACCCACGTTTCGCACGGCTTGTTCCAGCTTTGCCGCTTCGCTAGGCATCACTTTTTTTAGGCGGATGAAAAAACTATTGCCCCTTAAATGCCCGATACGAAGCTTATTATCGTGCGCGGCGAGGCTTAAAATTTTCATCTTTTCGTGGCTAAAATTTGCAAGAGCCGCCTCAAATTTACGCGGCATCGAGATAAACTGCGTCGTCATGCCTTGCTTGTCTTTTAGCCCCGCGTAGCCAAAATCCCGCATCTTTACGCCGCTTATTTCGCTTAGCGCATGCAAGGCCTCCTGCGTCGTCATATCTTTTTTGCAAATTTCGATTATCAGGTGCTCGCCCTGCCCGCTAAATGCGTAAAGCGGGATCTCGCGCACCACAAAATCGTCCGAGTTTTTACTAAAATACGCGTTAATGGGCGCGTGAGTGAGCGCGTAAAGAGGCTTAAAAATGGTGGTTTCTTGCATTGCTTTTAAATTTTCCTTTCGTGATTTTGGCAAAGATCGTGATTTTCGTGCGGGTTTTGCGAGCTAGGCTTAAGATTTTGGCGCAGTTTTTCGGACTAAACGTAAATAAAATCTCGTATTCCTCGCCGCTATTTAGCTCGCGTTTGCTTAGCCGTTTGCTAAATTTCGCCCCGCAACGACTCTGTGCGCAAAGCTTGGCCAGATCTGCGCCAAGCCCGTCTGAGACGTCCATGGCGGCGTTTATCTTATCCGCTGCGGCGTAGAAAAATTTATCCTTTAAAACAGGCCTTTTAAAACGAGAATTTGACGCGACCCGTCCGCCGTTTAAAAGCGTCCTAAGCCCTTTTAGACTGCCTCCAAGCTCACCCGTAAAAGCAACCAGATCGCCCTTTTTCGCTCCGCTTCGTAATACCGCCTTGCCGCAAAGCCGCGAGATAACGGTAACGCTAAGTAAAATTTTATCGCTGCCGATCGTGTCGCCGCCGATGATAGTCACGCCGTACTCGTCGCAAACGTCCGCAAATCCTTTACGCAAAGCCGAGATCTGCGCCGCGCTCGTGTTTTTGGGCAACCCAAGTCCAAGAAGCGCAAATTTAGGCTCGGCGTTCATCGCGACGGCATCGGAGAGATTTACCAGCATCGCCTTGCGCGCGATCTCCTCCATACTAAGCCAGCCTGCCAGGAAGTGCGTCCCCTCGCAAAAAAGATCCTTACTATACACCCACTCTCCACGCTCATGCGCCACTACAGCACCATCGTCGCCGATGAAGGAGTTGCTAAATTTATCGATTATTAGGCGTTCTTTATCCATTTTGCGATTTTATAAAATTCGGGCTAAAAAGGCGCTTGAAAAACGAATTTATTTAGGCGGCTTGGCAAATTTAACCTCTCAAATTTGCCGAGTTTAAAATCTATCCGAAAATCTCAAATTTGCTAAACAGCCCTGGTTCGTCTTTTACTATGCCGCGCCTAACGAGATCAACTATGACTTCGCGGTCGCAGTCGGTTTGCAGCGGCCAGCCGCGCGTATAGCCCTCGGCCTCGCCTTTTGCGGTGGCGTCGATGCAGACCGCGCCCTCACGCACGTAGATATCGCGCAGAGCGTCGATGTTATTTGTCACTCGCCAAAGCAGCATATACGGATTTTCCAGGCGGTTTTCGCAACCTACGAAAGCAAGTAGTTTAAAGTACTCTTTAAATTTCAAAAGCTCATCAAAAACCTCTTTTACGAGGCGGTTTTTATCAAATTTGACGACGCAAATCGGCGTTTTGGTGTTTGTTTTAAACTGCGCTAGCTGCGTTAAATTTGGCTCTACTTCTTTAAATTTAGCCAGCAGCGCGGCATCATCCAAAAGCGTAGGCGCAGGCGTAGAAAAATCCTGCGTCGCGTCGATTCCGAGCTTACCGCCAAAGCAAGAATTTGGGCTCGCGTGATCGAGCTGGTCGCACACGCCCTCGCTGATTAGCAGGCTTTTGTCGCCGAAGCGGTTTAAAATATGCTCCGTAAGCGCGTCATAATCGCTCAAATTTGGCGCATCCTCGCCGACGAAAACCGCGTGTTTGACGAAGCTCATCTGCCCCACGCCCCAAAACGCGTGCATCGCCTGCTTTGCGTGCGCCGGATAAAGGGCGTTAAGTTTAGCTAGGATCAGGTTATGAAAGACGCCGTTTTCAGGCATGTTGTAGTCCAGAAGCTCCGGCACCGTCGTACGCAAAAGCGGCAAGAAAATGCGCTCGGTCGCCCAGCCCATGTACTTATCCTCAAGCGGCGGCTTGCCGACCACGGTCGCGTGAAACAGGGGCTCGCGCTTGCTAGTTATCGCCGTGATCTCCATCACCGGAAACGGCTCCACCGGCGTATAAAAGCCCGTGTGATCGCCAAACGGCCCCTCGAGCTCAAATTTATCCGCATCTACAAAGCCCTCGATCACATAATCCGCGTCGTGCGGAACGTAAATTTCATTCGTCAGCGACTTTACGAGTTTGGCCGGCTCTTTGCGGATAAAGCCGTAAAGCAGTAGCTCAAACACGCCTTTTGGTAGCGGCGCCTGACCGCACCAGATGTAGAGCGGATCGCCCCCTATTGCCACGGATACGGGCATCTTGCGGCCAGCGCGCTTGTATTCGTTAAAGAAATTCGCGCCGTCTTTGTGGATCTGCCAGTGCATGCCGAGGCGATTTTTATCGTAAATTTGCAGTCGGTACATGCCGACGTTTTGCAGCTCGCCGTCTAAACTCTGCGTGTAAACCTGCCCCATCGTGATAAAGGCGCCTCCGTCAAGCGGCCACGTTTTTAGCACGGGAAGCGAGAATAGATCGACGTCATCGCCCATGAATTTGACCTGCTGGCACTCGCCCTCGCCTTTTAATCTTTTCGTGAAAATTTTTCTCATCTCAAACAAATACGCGGCAAAATTTAGCTTTTCGCCAAAGCTTTTAGGCTTTTTAGGTTTTAAAAGCCGCTCGATCTCGCTTGCGATCTCGTCTGGCTCGCGTCCAAAAATAAGCTCTAAAGCGCGCTTTGAGCCGTAGATGTTTGTTAGCACGGGGGCAAATTTGCGTCCGGTTTTTTTACAGACAGGATTTGTAAAAAGCAGCGCCTGCGAGTTTTCGCGCTTGACCTCGATGTAGCTCGCGTGAGCGATCTCCAGATCGATATCCGCGGGCTCATCTATGACGCGCAGCAGGCCATTATCTTTTAGAAGCTTGATGTAGTCCATATTTTTCCTTAATAATTTATATCCGAACAAGCCGTTTTTGAAGCTAAAATTTTGGCTGCGTTTGAGTCAAATTTGTAAACATTTTGAGCCAAAAACACAACTTTAACTGCCGAAAAATTAGTAAAATCGTAAAAATTATCGGTTTTGGCGGATACGCTAATTTAACGCCGACTTAGCAAAAATTTGATCTCTTACAACCTCTAACCAAAAGCGCATGGCGCTAAATTTGCAGCGTTAAGGCAAGCAAAAAGTGAAAATCGGCTAGGGTTGCCTCCATCGGTCTAAGTCGTCTTAAAAAGATACCATTTTGAGTTTGGAGAGAGCCGTTCTAGCATTATAAACTCGCTCGGACTCATCTGCGGCAGATCGGGTTCGTTTTCCACGCGCATAAAACCCACTACGTTATCCGTTACGCCGCCGATAATAAGCTCAAAAACCCCGCCGTCGTACGCCGCATGAGATAGGTGTAATCGCTTTACGGCTTCGTTTGCCGCCGCTTCGTCCTTTTGATATAGCGCAAACAGCTCTTCAAATTTCGCCTCGTTTTCGCGTCCGAATTTTAGCAATGCATTATCGCTTGCCAAAATCAGCCTTAAATTTTCTATATCCCCGCCCATTGCTCTAAGTTGCGCCTTTTCCGCCTCGCTCGCAGTCTCATAGCCCCTTATCATCGCCTCTATAATGCCAGTTTGAGCGAGAGATCTAAGCGCATAAATACCGTCTTTTTTAGCAAAAATGTATAGATCAAGGGATGCGCCGTTTTTAGAAGCGAGCCAAACGCGAAATATCCCGCTAAATTCGCTGCTGTAGCCGAGTTTGGCGACTTTGATTTCGTCAAATTTGTCGGGCGAGTAAAAATTATTTTTTAGGCGATCTCGCATCTCGCCTTTAAAATAGGCGTTTTTATCGAAATTTTTATCGATAAATAGCGAATAAATAAGCTCTAAATCTACCTGTGCAAAAAGCGCGGACGTCAAGAACACTAAAATAAGCGCTTTTCTCATATGTTCGCCATCTCCTCGGCGCGTTTTAGCAGCTCTTTTGCGCCCCTGCCGATAAATATCCGTCCAAGCTCGGCGCCCACGCTTTTCCACTCGCTTTTTTGCGCGACGATGTTTTCGCGTATGCTCTCGCTACCGTCCGGCAGTCCCACGACCGCGCGTATCTCGATCTTATCGCCGTTTAAATTTGCATTTACGCCGATAGGCACCTGGCAGCCGCCCTCTAGCATCGCGACGAAATCACGCTCCACAGTTGTTTCAATGACGGCCTTTTCATCTTTTAAAAACTCTATCAAATTTAAAATTTCAGCGTCATCTCTAGCCTCGATACCAAGCGCCCCTTGCCCCATCGCGGGCACCATCTGATCTAGCTCAAACGGCACTATATGCGCGACTTCGAAGAGTAAATTTAAGCGGTTCACGCCCGCCATCGCTAGGATAATCGCGTCAAATTCGCCCTCTTTTAGCTTGCGCAAACGAGTTTGGACGTTGCCTCGTAGCGAGATTATCTCAAGGTCCGGACGCATCGCCAAAAGCTGCATTTTGCGGCGCAGGCTCGTCGTACCCACGCGCGCGCCCACGGGCAGATCCTCAAATTTAGCGCATTTTTCGCTTAGCATCGCGTCCCTCACGTCCTCGCGCGAGCAGATCGCGGCCAGCACCAGCCCCTCTGGAAAAACGACAGGCACGTCTTTTAGACTATGCACGGCGATGTGCGTTTCGCCGCTTAGCATACTATCTTCCAGCTCTTTTGTAAACAGCCCCTTGCCGCCGATCTTTGCTAGCGGGGTATCTAGGATCACGTCACCTTTGGTTTTCATGCCCGTTAGCTCGACTGCAAGCTCCGGGTAGCGGGCTAGAATTTTATCCCTGATATGCTCGCTTTGCCACATAGCCAGCACGCTTTTTCTTGTTGCGAT
>NZ_CALIAV010000049.1 GCF_938045625.1 uncultured Campylobacter sp. | reverse complement strand
TTTATGTGCTTCTTTCTGTCTTCGGGGTTTAGCATCAGATATAGATTTATCATAGCAGCTAAAGTATCATTCTTGCTTGCCGCTACTTGAAGGGAATTTAAATTTCCGAATGCTTTGATCTTAGGAAGAGATCTTATTTCAAGCGGGATATTTATATCTTCTTCTTTTGTTTTATCCAAATTTACCTTAAACCATACATCATTGGCATTTATGGTAGAATCGTCATTTAAAGTAACCTTGGAGCTTTGCTTTACCATATTTGAATTCTCATCCATAGCTATCTCGTTATAGTTTAAATCTATACTTTTGATATTGTTATGGGCAAGCGAGCTAAGCTCTCCTTCGTCTGTTATACCGTTTGAATTCTTATCTTTCCAAATTTTAAGCTTACTAAATATCTCGTCTTTTTCATCTATGACATTATCATTGTTTATATCATAAGTTTTTAAGGCCTCATAGCCATTTGTTGCCTTGGGATCGGTATATCCGTAGGCGGTATTTGAGACGGTATGATTTCCAAACAGTTCACTACCGTTATCTATCTTACCGTTACCGTTTTTATCCAGTGCCAGTAGTCCGTCATCCTTTTCTATCCAAGCGGTTGCTTCTTTAAAACCATTATTGTCATGATCGAAATACACCGTGTTATCGAGTTTGGTAGATGTTATGCCGTTTTTGTTTAGATCAAGAACGATAGGTGAAGCATCGGTTTCGGGGTCATCGGGATCAGGATTGCGGTCATCGTCTATTATTTTACCGGTGCCTTGTTTGATATATCTTACTTTTAGATTTTTGGATGTTTTGCTTTCTACTACTGTAGCGCTTATATTAAAAACTCTATCCTCTTGTTTTATAGTGTCCCCGTTCCATTTATAGGTAAAATCTTTTTCTTGGTCGTTTTCTTTAAAAGCTATCTCTTCATCGTTTATTTTTAAAGTTAATGTTTCTTCTTTTTCAAGTTTTCTGTTTAGCTTTACTTTAAATTTCATAGATTGATTAGCATCGTCTCCTTCTGCCGATTCGTTATCGGATATACTTACCGTTATATCTTTGGGGTCTAGCAGGGTTATACCTAGGTCGTTACGGTATTTGTTGAAGTTTTGGATAGTAGCGCTTCCTTTACCTTCGCTAAGTATTTTTAGGGTTTTATCTTTTTTGTTAAATACATATACAGTTGCTCCGTTCATATATATATCTTCATCGCCTTTACTATGACTATATGTTCCGCCTTTTAGCTGATTATTATCGTTGTCAAATACTCTGCCTTTACCGTCGCTATCTTTGATATCTATGTAGCTATTGTTTATGAAATAATCATCCTTGCCCTCTCCCCCTATAAATATATCGTTTCCGCCGTGACCCACAAATATATCGTTGCCGTTTCCGCCAAAGAGAACGTCGGATTTGGCTCCGCCTGATAACATACCGCTAGGTTCTTTGCTTATGCCGTATAGCGATTTTAACTTTTCAGATGCCGGGCGCATATAGACGGTGCCGTCAGGCATAGTTACGTGTAGGAAGCCGTTAGGGGTTATAAATACATCAGATTTTTTGCTTTCAAATAGATACGAGTATAACTCTTTATAACCAGTAGATGGATCTATGTCCTTAAGCGACAAAATTGTAGTAACAATACCAAAAAGTGGAATATAGAAACTAGCATATGCTATAGCGCCATCAACAAGCAGCCCTACGGCTTGCTTTATTTTAGATTCCCCGCTGGTATTATCTATTAACATATTTACTTTACAGAAGAGCCCATAACATATATGAAAGCCGCACCTCCTTTTAGTTGAGAAAAATCTTTATATTTCAGACTTATTAGTTGATCTACAACACCATTAACTTTTCTTGAATTTTTTAATAATTCTTCTTGTTCCTTAGATAAACTATTAATTAGTTTTTCCTCAGCACGGTCAAGCTCTATTTGGGCTTTAAATTCTTTTTTACTCATCTGTTATCTCCTTTACTAAACACCATTAATTCACTTTTTGCCTTGCTTATGTTTATACCTTTATTTATTAAAAAGTATCGTTTGATTTCTAGATATTCTTGCGTTGCGGTTATAAAAATATTTATTATCGTGCCGTCTTTAAAATATATCGCCAAGCGGTCATATAGTAATCTATTAAAACATATGCCGCCCTGCAATGCGCAAATAATGCTCTTTGGCAAAAAGAAAATCGCGATAAACAATATAGCTATGATTATAAAATCATTAAACATAAACATCGTCATTGCGAGGGTAACGACGAATATACAAATATAAAATAACTCTTTTGAAATCGGAAAATACGGCGGCAAAGAGTTTCTTATATCGGCATTTTTTGAAATATCGGTAATTTGATCCAAATTTATCCTAACAATCCTTATATTATCCACCTCTATGGATATGGAATTTTGATTAAATATTATAAAACGCTTGCTAAAAGGGCTATCTCGCTCAATAACTCTAATAAACGGTATGACTATAAGAAATATAGCGATGAAGGGGAAATCATCCGTTTCTAGCGGTTTTTTTAGATCAAATGCGCTTAGTATCCCAAGCTGGGCTGCGACTAGAACAAAAATCAACAAACCAAACTGGATAACGATTATCAAAGCGCTATGATCTTTAATAACCAGCGGCTCCTTATCATAATCCCTCGCAAATTTCTTTGAGCTGGGATTTGTTAAATTTGGATTGTGAGGATTGTAGTTTAAATTTTGCGTCTGATTATCTGCCGTGTTCAAATTTTGTTCCTTTAAATCATATTTTTAAACAACTAAAACAAATTTAAAATATTTAATAATGAAATCTTACTATCGATAATCTTAAACAGCTATTAAATTTAAATTATCATTTCGTATAATTATTTCAAAAGGAAATATTTTAAAAAATTTATACCCATTCACAGCCTTATCGTCCGTATAACCGTAAGCAGTATTTGATACCGTATGATTTCCAAACAGTTCACTACCGTTATCTATCTTGCCGTTACCGTTTCTATCGTAAGCTAAAAATGCATCATCTTTACTTATCCACCCGGTCGCTTCTTTAAAGCCGTTACTATCTATATCGAAATTTACGGCTCCGTTTAGTTTAGATGTAGCGGTACCGTCTTTGTTTAGGTCTATTATAATAGGCGAAGCTTCTACTTCCGGATCATCATTGTGGTCTGGTTTTCTATCATCATCTCTTATGGTGCCTTTGGCGGGTTTTATGCTATTAACCGTTAAATTATTGGATGCGCCCTCTACTACGGGAGCTACTATAAAATCCCTGTCTCCTTGAGGTATCTCATCGTTTTTCCATTCGTAATTATAGACAATGGTTTTACCGTCGGAGCTAATACTGTCGAACATATCTTCATTTATATTGCCGTCTTTGGGAGGAGTTCCGAATAAATATTTTTTATCGTTTACTCTTAGTATTATATACTCCTCTCCTTCCAGCTTTCTATCCAGAGATATGTCAAATTTCATGGTTTGCGCAGATTCTATGGCGGATGAGTCCGATATAGATACCGTTATTTTACCGCCGTATAATTCTACGCCTAGGCTTTTATCTTCTTTGCTAAATTCGTTTATGGTTATACTCTTGCCGTCTTTTTGAACGGTTAGAGTAGATTTGTCTCCGCTCTCATTTAGTCTATACTCTATCAAGCCGTCTTTACTTACGTATGCTCCTTTATCCTTATCGTATGTTCCGCCTTTAAGCTCAACTCCTTCAAATACTACTCTGCCTTTACCGTCGCTATCAAAGATGATGTCTTTGTCTCCTACGTAGTAGGTGTCAAAGCCAGTGCCGCCATATAGAAGGTCTTCTTTATCGTCATTGTCCGTATATATGGTATCCTTACCGTTTCCGCCGTAGATAGTATCTTTTCCTTGTCCTGCATAAATAGTATCGTCTCCGTCATCATCGCTATCTTTACCGTTATTTACTCCTCCGTATACGGTATTCTCTCCTTTGGAGCTTCTTAGGTCTATAGTGTCGTTACCTGGGCCTGCTTCGATGTAGTTATCGTGCTTGCCGCCTTTTATGCTATCGTTACCGGCCAAGGCGTATATGCGGTTATTAAAATTGGGCCTAGCTTGTATCGTTTCGTCCAGATTGGCTCCAAATATTACATCGGTTTCCTTGTCGCTATTTCCTGCAGGATTGCTATATAGTTCTTTTTTGGTTTCAATGTCAAAGTAATTAAAATTTACGGGTTTTTTATCGGGATATTTTAAAGCCGCCTCAAACATTTTTGCTTTATCTTTTACATAGTCGTCCGAGTATTCGTCTTTATACTTTTCAAACTCTTTGTAAGCTGGAGAGTCTACGCCAGAAACTATGAAAGGGTTTAGGTGAACTAGGGCGTAGAGAGCAGATATCGGGATGGAGGAATTTGGAAAGAAGGAGTTGACCGACGAATCCCTATGTAGCAAATTTATGCTAAATTTAGTATCGTTTTTCTCAAAATCTATGGCTATATCTACGATGTCTTTTTGCTCGGCATTATTACCGTTTACTATCTTGTTGATAACATTTAACGTTTTATTGGCAACCCGTTCTACTCCATTACCATTGTGTCCAAATAAAGCTAAACCCTTAGAAATCCACTTAGATAATCAGTTATTTCTTCTTCCCTGATACCGTTTTTTATCATTTCGTCGTAGAAGTATAGGATTTTAGTTAGATCAACGCTTGAATGGCTTTCGCCTGAAACTTCTACGAGATCCCCAAATCTTTCCTACTAACGTAAGTTTGCTATAAGACTTAAAGCGTCCTTGGCTCTTACATCGGTTACTGATGTAGTCATAGGGGAATTTTGGTAATTATAGAAGGCTTCTCCAATCTGTGTATTTAAATATTTATTGGGTGCACCACGCATTATGTAATAGTAGCCATTTTCATATTTATAAATCTTGGGATACGCTAAGTTTTTTCCACTAGGAGAGTTGAAGGTATAGCAGTGATCAAATAAATTTGGATACATTTTTGAAGCCACTTGAGCTAATGTGCCACCTAAGGAGTGGCCGACTATGGTAGTACTTTTCCCCATTTGTTTATAAGTTCTTAATGTGCCCGCTATACTATTTATATAATCCATCATGCTATTTGTTTGAGAACTAGAAATAGAATTGAAAGCTAAACTACCATCAGCAATAAGTAGATTATCCAGAAATTCATTCGAAACTTCAGTACCACGTATAGCAATAACTATTTCATCTCCTTTTTCAAATGCTGTAACCTGAAAACCACTACTATCATAATTTTTCTTAAATAGCTCATTATCTTTCTCTATGTAGCCATTAAGTATTTTATTTTTTAAATCTCCTACGTCATCATAACTAATCCACGATAAAGCAGAATATGCTTTTAGCTCCTTAAAGTTAATTCCCATTTTATTCTCCTTAAAAATAATCACTATTTTTCAAAATATCTTTTTATAAGTTCAATATCACAAGAATACCCCATACTCTCAATGTCTATATTTGCTGACTGACAGTATTTTGCAAATAAACTACCATCATATGCATGAAATTCGAAAGATAATATCTTGAGTAGCCAACTATTTAATCTACTGTCTTTATATATACAGTAGCTATTTTTACTAACAGCTACAATTTCACTAGCATTTTTTAACATTGCCTCGTAACCAAATTTTATACCTATTATAGAACCAAAAAATCCTATTTTGGGTTGTTCTAGCTTTTGGCATTCAGTATTGTTACAATCTACAAAAGAAATATCTACAACTTCATTTTCTAGTATTTCTTTTTTTGCTATACATTTACTCGTAAGTTTTGAATATATAAAATTTAAAAAATATGTATTAGGATATATATTTAGATTGTCTTTTGACAAAAAGCAATCTTTTGATATATTGTCATCAAGATATACTCTATAAAATTTATCATCTTTTATATCTATATTCTTTTCTTTAAAATCTACAAAATCTACAAAATTATTTACAATAGATAAAAGAACTTTTTCTCCAGCATAAAAATTATTTACGTTACTGGCTATTTCGCCGGCATAATAACCACGTTGTAATGGCTTTTTGTAAATTTCAATACCAGCATATTTGAAAACATAGTATTTATTAACCAAATTAAAAACCGCCAAATCCCCGAAAAAAACCAAAAACCAAGCAAAAAGCCAAAGAAGTTTGCGTTTGCCCATGGGGGCGATTAAAGCGACAAAGAAGCTTACGATTAGAAAAATGAGTGCGATTAGAAGTGCTGCGGCGTCGTGCATATTTAATCCTTTTTAAAAAATACATATGCAAATTTATATAGCCTAAAGAACTTTTCCGAATAGTAGCATTCTACTCTTACGTATTTTAAATTATTATTAAATTTAATACAAAGTCATTACTTAAATTTATACAAAATTTAAGAAGCCGACATTAACATTCCAAATCCGATTTTTGATATTTATCGATGCAGTATTTTTATATTGGTTGTATTGCCAGGTATTTAAATTGCAGATTAAAGATAAAATACTCTAAAAACAACGGCTTTTAGTAGTAAAACCCAAAATTTCTAAATCGGTTTTTCAAAAATCCGGACCGTAGCGGCTTGGAGTGCTCGGATCGTGATCGAGCAAATCATCAGTCTCGTTCATTTTTACTATCTTGTGCAAAAAGAATACCATTTAGTTTTTCTATTTTTTCGTCGTCGAATTTTAAATCCCTGTCGTATTCGAAACTCTCGCCGTCAACGGATATGGCGCCATAATTCATATGTACTTTAGGAGTGAAATTGCCTGTAGTAAAATATGATTTTACACCTTAGATTCTAACGCCTCCTGCTTTACGATACCTTGATCTAGCGCCTCATTTATTGCGTTAGCTACCATAGAGATGTTCTTTTTGATAAAAAAGTCGGTCGCTCGTCCTATCTTTATTGCAAAGCTCTTAAATTTATCGAAAAAATTAGAAGCGGGATCGTTTTCTTCGACGAACCTGGCGACGTCGATCGCTTGACCGCTCATCTCTTTATAGTCGTATATTAACTCTCGTCCGTTATTTGCGGGTATGATTAAATAAAGATTATCGCGGTTTGTTAGGCAAATTTGCTTTGAGGCGTTAAACTCGGGATTAAGTCCATAAGCTTCTAGTGCGGTTTTAATCTACGCTATTAACCGCCGTAAAATCGACGACTTTTGCGTATGGCGCTTTAGTTTCTTGTGCCAGCGGAGCAAATTCGACTTCATCGATATTAAATTTAGCGCACAAGGCGGCAATCTCACGAGACGAGGAAGTATCTATTTTAATCTTTTGCATTTGTAGGTTTTGGGTTTGCCTTTTGGCTAGCTTTCGGGTTTGTAGCGAGATGTCCGTATCTATTTGAGATTTGATCGCAGGTTCTACTTCTTGGAAAAATTTAAGATACGGAGCAAGGGCGCGTCCTGGTTCGTTATATTTAAAAACCAAAGCCTCTCGCGCCAAAGGATAATAAAGCCTTGCGACGTCTCCTTTCGTATATTTATCTACGTACTCGGATATATCAAAAAGCTCGGCTATTTTATTGCGGACGGCAAGATAGCATTTTTTTACGTACTGCTTTTGGCGAGAGATATCTTTGTATTTTACGCCGAATTTAAAATTCGTATCCCCAAAAACGACTAGACGTATCTTATCGGTTTCGCCCCCTTCTTTTAATCGCCTGTTTTTCTTTTCATAGGTAGGCGATAACTCGTCTCGTGCCGATGTTTCAAGAGTTTTTTGTTTGATGCTTTCTGCATCCGTTACCGTATCGCTTTGACGGCTTTGCGTCGCTACAATCATCGATTTATAAGGCAAGCTTTTGATCTTTTTTGTAAGACGAGCTAGCGTTAAGGTAGGAACGCCGCAAATTTCACCGTTTAAACCGCCCCCTATATCAAAAAACATAGCGCTAGAAAAGCTACTTGCAAACTCCGTGCCGCGGTAACCGTATTTTTTAAGATGAGACGCGCTATTTACTAGATACTTTGATATTTGCTTCCTATATCCGTTCTTCGCCTCTCGCTGCTGCCGCTCATACTTATTCTTGATATCCGTCTGCATTAAAGGGCGAAACGTCGCGTTTGAATATACCTCGTTTTTCATTACGCCTGCAAGCTCGTCCATGGACTCGATTTTTTCGCTAACAAAGCCTGACGCTAAATCAAAGTCTCCGAGCGGTAGCTTTTGAACTCCTATTTCAAAAACGGGAAGTTTATCTTGCAAGTCCACGGTTTGCGGTTTAAATTTTTCATCAAAAAGATAATTAACTACGTCGTTTAACTCAGGCAAACTTAGCTTGCAATCCCTTACGAAAAAATCGTACAAACTTGGAGCCGAAGTTCTTTTGGTTCTTTCGTTATATTTAGCTAATCTACTAGGATTTTCAAGATTCTCTTTATAGACGCAATTAGCCGGTAGCCAATCTTTTTTACGCGCAAATTCCAGCGCCTCTAGCGGAGAAATAGCCGAAATTTTAGTAAAAAGTTCGGATTTTGCGCCATCTTTTTGTTCATCTATCTCATTGACAGGCCGCTTAGATTCGCCGGCATCTGATAGTATTTGAGCTATTTTCATATTCTCGGCCGGAGCTTGAATCTCGACTTGATTCATAGTGATTTCTTTTTCGTCTTTGATATACCTTTTACCTTTGCGCGCTATTACGTCCTTAGCCATAGTATCCTTAAGTCTTTGAATAAGGACTTCAAGATTGTTACTTGGCTTAGGTTTTGGTATATGGTTTGGGTTTACGGCCGCAAAACAGGACTCAAACCCTTTGCCGTAAAGCCTTATATGCTTTTTCATATCGTCTGCTTTAATCTTATAATACGCACCGTTTTTACCGTTTACTTTAGTATATTCTAAACCCAGCCGACAGCATAAATCTACTACTTCTTTTTCGTTTTTAACGTCTTGAAATAGTATTTCTAGATTCTTTCTAGTTATAGCCGTTTTTGTTTTAAACGGTTTTATGCGGTTAGATCTTGGACTGTTTTGCGGTAAATCTAGATCGCATTTTTGGCAAAGATATGTTTGAAATGCGCTATCTATACCTAAGTTAAACGGTCTAAACCTGATAGCCTTATCCAGCATGGGAGAATATTTAGCTACCGCAAGGTGAATATGATCTAATCTTTTTTCGCCTTTTTCATTTGTTTTAATCTTAGCAATATGAGCTTCCGCATAGCATACTATCTCATTAAGGTCATATCCGCTACAATAAAAATCTAAAGTCTCTTGAACGAGTTTACGCATAAAATCTCGGCGAAACTCGTCTGGTATATCATCTATTTTTTCCATATCTTGCTGCGAAAAAGATAGAGTTAAGTGGTAATAGTTTCCACTCTTATAGTCTTTATGAGTATGCATAAAATTTTCAATCCGTTCAAAAACGTCAAGATTTCCTTCGAGAGGTATTACAGTATCTTTCTGTATTCTAGTCATCGCTGAACCATTCTTTAGACCGTATCTAAGGTAGTTTGAAATACCGTATTTAGCATCGCTAGTTATACGTATAATCACGACTCATTCTTTGATTGTTAGCTTTAAAATAGCGCTTAGTTGATAATGGATGTGCTTTAATAACGATTCGGCTTTAATACTATTACCGGAAAATTCTTTGGCGATCTTATTACTAGCTCTAGCTATTTGATTTACGTTATTTGCAATATTATTTAAGAGCATTAGATGCTTTCTTTGACGTTCTTTTACATCATTATCTATACCGAAGCTAGATTGTATTTCTAATTCTATACATCGTCTAGCATACATACTCTTAGATATTCCAAGCTTCATTGCTCGTTCAGATACTATTTCTAATAAAATATCATCAAGAATAATATCAAGATGGTATCGTTTATTCTGATTACTTTTAGACATTATATAGCTCCTTTACTACTATATAAACCGACGAAAAATACTAGCTATTAAAAGTATAAACGATAGTGCATAGTTTAAATAGTTAGTATTATTAAAAACAAAAAATAGCTTTTTGTTTTTAATAAGGGGTTCTAGGGGCTATCCCCTAGGCACGCGCCAAATACGACCTTTGCGAAGCAAAGATTTGTCGGATATTTGGCTGACGTGCCTAAAACAATATATTTTTATGCTTATCTACGACTTATTATATCACTTTTTATTATAATTTGCAAATATTATTCGTAAATGCTATAATACATATACTAAAAGCTAAAACAAGGAGACTTAAATGAAAGAAAATAAACAGTCCGAACTAAAGATGCTTAAAGATACCTTTTCTACTTTGTCTAAAATAGAAAAAAATCTAGACGAGTCTTTTGATAATTTTATTCCGGATGAGAAGTTTACACCCAAAGCTTTTTTTAAGCTTGAGCGAGTTAAGAAAATTCTTACCAAACTAATTCAAAAAGGGGCCGATCCGACAAGGGCATATAAATATATAAATGCGACATTTAACTATATATTTCCGCGTAGATACTTTAACGCCGCATGGGTAGAATGCGGCGGTAAAATTGAAGAGCCCCGCAGAAAAAGTAGTAATAAAAGACTCAAGGTAGTTAAAAATATTCAGGGGCAGGATACCTGTGGTAACGAACAAACTAGCGCAAATAGTACTGAAAATTAAAATAAATCTATGACGACGCAAGGAGCATAATATGCAAGAACAAGTAGAATATCAAAGCATGGAGCTAATTTGTACCGAGCTACAATCCTTAGCTACCGAAATTAAATCAATTACGGACGATCTTAAACAAGCTTTATCGTCAAACAATCTTATTTCATTGGCTGCAAGCCTCAAAGAGATTCATAAAATCCTAGACCTACCGCAAAAACTCAAAGAGCTTGACGACCAACTATCTCAATCTTTCAATAAAAAATCTCAAAGCTTAATAGATGCTGGTGATAAAATTAAAAGCGCTGTTTCGCAAATAGAAGTTAACGTATCGAATTTACTTAGCGAGAAATTTTCGGATTCGCAAGCCAAACAATATTTAGCCGATTTGGAAGCTAGCTTAACGAATTTAAAAACGACGATAGATAATCTTATTGAAAAAGCCTCCTCGCCCATTTCTAAATTTGAAAAACTAAACCAATCTTTAAGTCAAGTCGTACCTAATTTACAAAAAACAGCCGAGTCAATGAAAACGTTATCTATTAAGCGCGATATAACGATGGTCGGCATAGGCTTTGCTATTTGTTCGATTCTTGGACTTTTTTACAATCTCTTTTTCATTAACTCCAAAATTAATAAATATATGGATAATGTAAACCATGCCCAAAAGGAGATTTTTTTAAATTTTAAAAAATACTCCGATGAAATTTCGGAAAAATCGGTTGAGCTTAAAGATTGCGCGCTTTACAAAGAAATTTATAACCATTACACTATGATACTTCAAGAAACGGGCATTAATCTACTTAAGGATTTTAAAGCAACAAATGACGGTAAGCTATACTTAAACCAAATTATTTCCGATATACACGTAGAAAAACCCAAACCGGACTCTGGTAATTTAACCTATTTCTTTATAAAAGTCCGACGTTGACTCACCGCTCTTGCAAAAACCCTATCTAAGAGGCGATGATTAAGAGTATGCGCTACACCTATGCCAGTCGGTTAATAATCCGGCAAATTATGCTTATATATGGACAGAATTTTAATTTGACCCGGTTTAATACGAAAAACTATCGCGTAGCCTTTAAAAATTAAGTCTCTCGTATCCTCTCGTTTAAGTAGCTTATTCTTACGAAAACTATAAGGCCTGCTTGGAATTTCTAGAATTTTTTCATACAAGACATCGTTAAATTCGGTCGCTCTGCTAAGACTATCTTGAGCGATAAAATTTAGTATCCTCTCCAGTTCGTTACCGAATTTATCCGAAAGGACTATTTTTATAAAGACGCGCCGAGCTTTCGTAAATGCTCTTTAGAGCGCTCTCTAATTTCATCAAAGCTATAGTATTTTATCTCGCCCCTATCGTCTGCGTCGGAAATTTCTTGCAAATGCTTCGCATCCGCAAGACTTAGTCCTCCAAGGTCGTCGTCATAGGTTATTTTAGCTTTTGGATCTAACTGTAAAATAGCCCTTATAGCCTCTATTAGGTTGCTATTATCAGTTCGTATGTTAATAGAGGTCATCTTATCTCCTCAAATTTAATTTAAAGCATTATACCATATCCCCTAAAAAGAAGTCGCCTGCGGTACGCAAGCGCGCAAGCAAAGCAACGAGGGGCAAGGGAGTAAAAGCGTGGCACGTCTTAATTTATAAAACGATTATGCTTGTGCTTGCCATAGCTTTTAAAAACAAAAAATTCGCTTCTTACGCAAAGAACTAGGTTGTGTCCTTCGACTTTAAGGGCATTACTCGTTTTGTTCCCATTCCTCATTAACTTCTGTAAAATTTATCTTTTCGACTAAGCTTTTTAAAATTTTCATATTGACGGGCTCTGCGTAAGTATCCATGGTGATCTTATATTGTTGTTCATGTCCTACTAGGGCTGCGACATGCTCTATCCTCTCGCCGCCTTGAATTAGCTTGTTTATAAAAGTATGCCTAAGAGAATGAAACGTCCTTGTTTTATCGTCTTTTATTACCCTTACGTTGATCTTTCTTCTAAAATATTCCGAAAAGTCTTTATTGTCGCAATTAAATAGTCTTACGGGCTTACCGTTTTTAGCGCCAGATTTCTTTTTATCATCTATTAGTTCAAAAAGTCCAATATCTTTTAATTTAGGGTGAATAGGTACGTTTCTTATAGAGTTTTTGGTTTTTAAAGTTTTGCTTCTATCGGTATTTACGTCAATCTCCATATTTAAGCTAAAACAAACTACGCCGTCTTTGATTATTATATCGTCGGTATTTAGCTGGATTATTTCGTTTAGCCTCATTCCCGAATACGCCGCGATGTGGGTTACGAAAAACAGTTCGTCTTTATTTACCCTTTGACTTTTCGTATCGCCGTTTTCCCTGATATCGCCGACAATGGCTAAAAGAGCGTTTACGTCGCTATCTGGGTATGGCTTTTTGTTTATAACGTCATCGGCGGTTAAGGTTATTTGAATATCCGTGGCGGGATTTTTAGCGAAGTAATCGCTGTCGTAGCAATATTTAAAAAATTCGCAGATTCTAACTATATATTTTTTGATAGTGGATTTAGAGATTTTCGGCTTATCCTTTGCTATAGCTATGATCTCGTCTAAGTTTTTGCCTTTATAAAGATTGTTTTGAGAGAGTTTGGTCGGTAGTATGAGCAAGGTATTTCTAAATTTGAGCAAATCGTCTCTTTTTATGCTTTTAATATCTAAGTCGCCGCCAAAGTACATAAACATAAGCTTTCCTACGTGATTAACTAGCCCTAGGGTGCTGTCGCTCCAGCTACTAGATACGCTAGTGTTAGATACGTAATTATTAAAAGCTGTTTTAAGAGTAATTACGTCCGTTCCGGCTTCATGCTCGTTTGCTACGGCGGCTATGGTTTTACTAGATTTTAGCCGTTCGCTCAGCGCTTTGGCTCTATCTGCGATAATACTTTGGGATAATTTAATGGCCTGATTTAACGTAATGTCGTTAATATCTTCGGTCTCATCGGCATCGGCAAGCTCTGGCGCCGCATCCGAGTCGCCCTCTTCCGAGTCGTTTAAAATTATGCCCCTATCTTCATAATAGCTCGCCTTATACACCTTAACGCTACCTCCTAAAGTAGAGTCGCCTAGATTGCCGTATCCGAATTTTAAATCTCCGCTTAGCCTATCGTCCCCATCCGGCAGCAATTTATGTCCGAATAACCTAAAGATATCATTTGTCGTCAATGCTCCTTTTTGCCTAGCCAGGGCATTTATCGAGTCGGTTAGTTCCGAAACGCTGTTTTTTAATGATTTTTTAGTAAAAGGAAGCACCAGATCGCTATCTTTTAAAAGATCTATATCGTCTTGATAAGTATTTACGTCCATGTTCTTAACAACTGGGTCTATTTCATTTTTAGTATCGTTGCTTAAATTTATATCTTGGCGTCTTTTGCCCAGCGGCACAAAGGCTTGTTGTTTCTCGTTTAGCAGTTTTTGGTTTTTAGACATTTTATAAGATATATGATTTATGTTGTCGATAGTAGCTTCTAGTAGTCTTTTACCTAGAGCTTTCTTGGTTGACATATCGGCGCAAGATAGCTTCTTGCATATCTCGTCAACCTCTCTTGATATCGTGTCCGGCAAGCTGTTTTCCTTAAGGCTTTGTTTTAGATATAAATTAAGCGACAATAGTCCGTCTATGCTTATATATCTGCCGAGCAAATCATGCTCTTTGATACTTTTAGCTTCCTTGGTTTCCAAAAGCGTAAACACTAAATGCTCTATAAATTCGCTACCCAAATTCATCTTAGCCGCCTTTTTAATCATATTAAAAATTCTAGAGTAAATCTTAGCATGATTCATCGCTAAAGTGAAGTGTTTTGTGCGGATAGAGTTTGTATATTCGGTTTTATTGCCAAAATACGGCTTTAAATATAGCGGAATGGCTATCCTAAAATGATATATGCCGTTTCGTTTTACGAGATATTGCATTATCGTCGTTATACGATAAAAATTGTAGCAAACTGTAGCAGATATTTAAAGAAATACTGGCTGTATACCGTTTTTTAGGCAATTTGGTGCAAATTTCAATAATCCCTCATAAGCCGGAGGTCGGGAGTTCAAGTCTCCCCCGTGACACCATAAATACCCTATTCATCGGTATTTAAACCGCCTCTTTTGCAGTTTCCCTTTCTTTGAATTTTTTCTTAAACTATGGTACACTTTTGATAAAAAGTGGTACAATTTTTTAAAACCTGCTATTTTACAAAAACATTCATATAAAATTGCTTTTGTTTTTCTTTGTTGCATTTTTAGTGGTACATTTAGTATGGGAGAGGTATTGAGGTATTGAGGTATTGAGGTATTGAGGTATTGAGGTATTGAGGTAGCTTTATAAATCAAAAACAAACAACACAAATACTTTCATACATTGATATTTTCTTGGACGTTGCTAAATACTAAACGCAAACCATCTGCTTAAATTTTCTAAAGATAGACTGCACAATAAAAGCTTATAATCGCATAAATACCAAGAAAAGTAAAGCTTGTAGATTGGTCGATAGATTATATTGCGGCCTTAGTGGTATAGATAAGTTTAGTATTTTGCGTGTAGATTCAAGGCTTCTTATTTGCCCATTACCTCACGCTAAGTCCCTCATCCATGTATTTGATTATCGGATATATAAATAGCTCTATGACTCTTCTTTTGCCGGTCTTTACTTCGGCTATTACGCTCATACCGATTTCAAGCCGCTTTATTTCTCCATCTACTTTTATATCTAGACTCTTTGGTTTTATCTTGATTTCGTATATTAGCCCCAGTTTTTCATCCTCTATGGCGTCTTTTGAGATTTCTATTATATTGCCGTATAGGAGTCCGTACTTTTGAAAGCTAAAGGTATCTATCTTTACGGCTACTTCTTGGCCTAGTTTTAAAAAGCCTATGTCTTTATTTAGAACGTTTGCTTTTATGATGAGCGGAGCGTCTGAGGGAACTATGGATATTAGATTATCGTTTGGGCTTACTACGCCTCCTTCGGTGTGGATAAGTAGTTTTCCCACAAATCCGTCTACGGGAGATTTTATTTGTTGGGTCTTGTTTGAAAAAAGGATTGCGTTTATCTGAGCGCTTAGCTCTCTTTTTTCTTTTTCTTTGTTTAGAGACGTTTCTATCCAGCTTGATTTTATGGTTTTTATCGCTTTTTCATTTTCTTCTATGATTTCTTCGAGTTTTTTATTTGATTCTTTTAGTCTATATAAGGCGATATCTCTTTGCTCTTTTAAATTTATGATATTTTTACTTACCTCTTCGTACTCTTTTTTGGCTATTAGATCAAGTACTTTTTGTAGTCTTACTTTAGCTTCCTCTTCTTTGTTTAGAAGAAGGCTAAGTCTATTTACTTCGCTTTCGTTAGCTTTGATATCAAGCTTAGCTGAGTTTAGTTTGGCTTTGTTGCTTTCATAAGTGCTAGCTAAAATTTGCCTTTGGCTGTTGTATAAATTTAACTGAGATGAATTTAGCTTATTTATCTCGTCTTTACTTAAATTTGATTCATTAATGAGAGCATACAGTAAGGCAATGTCCGAATTAATCACCGCTAGATCGTCTTGTTTGCTAGATAGCGAGGCATCGGTTACAGTGGGGTCTATTTGTATCAGGATGTCTCCCTTTTTTACTCTGTCCGATTCTTTAACGAATATCTTTGAGACCACTCCGCTTTCAAGAGGTTTTAGTATCTTTATCTCTCCGCTTGGTATAACTTTACCCTGCGCGCTTACTACTACGTCCACTTTAGCTAGTATCAGCCAAGCGGTACCAAATACCATAGTAGCTAAGACTAAATAAAGAATGATTCTACCCAAAGGATTAAGAGGTTTATCTTCTATTTCTATTAGTAGGGGTTTAAATTCGTGGAGGTCGTTTGGATGGTTTTTCAAATGAGGTCCTATTTTATTGTGTTCGGGTAATAATTTTCTAGATTTTTATTAGTTCTAGTCAATCTTATATCAAGTTTGGGAAAATTTTTATCATTTGTTATTATCGTATCGCAGCCGCTTTCTTTTGCACAAAAATACTGTAAGGCGTCTTCATAATCCGCATCATTTTCTCTGGCGTACTCTCTTGCTTTTTGTCTGATCTGCTTTGTTTCTAAAACAACCAAAAACAGATCCTCATCCTCTTCTATCATTGAAATTTTATCGATAACTATATCGGTAGCGATCTTTTGACTGTCCTGGAGAAAGTATGTTGTATTTGTAATAGACGTAGTGTTTACTACAAGAGTATACCCTTGCTCTAAGTATTCTTCAATAACGGCTCTACTGTTTTTTATATTGTCTGCGCTTCCTCTTATTTTATCGTATTCTTTGGAGTTATTTTCATCGATAAGAATATCGATTAAGATATTAGTATCTAAAAATATCCTATTCATGTATCCTGCTTCTTGCTTGCTTTTTGTCTTCATCGGTGGGTATTTTATCTAATACTATCTTACCGGCTATTTGGTTAAATCTTCTTATTCTATCTTTATTTATGCTATTTGCGCTCAAATTTTCCTTTACGTCGGCAGAAACGATCTCTTTCACCCCTAGCTTCAAACCGACATTTAGACTTTCAAGGATTATTTTAAGAGTTTGAAGCTTGCTTGCGGGGATACCCTTTAGGATTAAATTTGCAGTAGGTTCGCTTTGCATAGTTACTCCTTTACCAAATTAATTTATGTTGCCTTAAATTGCGTTTGCATTATATCATTTTAAATTTAAGCTTGATTCGTATTGCCGGTTTCTTGCTGGTTATTTAAAAAGTAATAATAACCCCTTTGCCTCATCAGACTTTCGTGGTCTCCTCTTTCTATTAGCCTTCCTTTATCCAGCACTATTATCTCGTTACAATCTTTTACGGTACTTAGTCTATGGGCTACGATAAATACGGTTCTGTTTTTCTTGATGGCAGAGAGGTTATTTGATATTATCTTTTCGCTTTCGTAATCAAGCGCGGAGGTCGCTTCGTCGAATATTAAAATTCTTGGATTGGTTAGTATGGCTCTTGCTATCGCGATACGTTGTTTTTGACCGCCCGAAAGTGACGAGCCCCTTTCTCCCACTAAGGTATCGTAGCCCTCGGGTAACGCGCTTATAAACTCGTCGGCTCCTGCTATCTTTGAAGCTTGCAAGATAAGATCCATGGAGGCGCTTGGATAAGCATAAGCTATGTTTTCTTTAACGGAGCCGCTAAAGAGGTAACTATCTTGCAGCACTACTCCTATGTTTTGCCTAAGCCAGGAAGGATTCATATGTCTGATATCGACTCCGTCTATATAGATAGCTCCCTCGTTTGCGTAGTATAGTCTTTGAAGAAGCCTAGTTAGAGTGCTCTTTCCGCTGCCGCTTCTACCTACTATGCCTATACTGGTATTTGGTTTTACCTCTAAGCTAAAGTTTTGAAGTACAGTAGGAGAGTTTGGAGAGTATTTAAAGCTAACGTTATCAAATTTCACTCCGCCTTTTATCTCGCTAAGGGTTATAGCGTTATCGTTTTCTTGTTCTTTTGGGGTATTTAGTATGTCTCCTAGTCTATCTACGCTAAGAAGCGCTTGTTGAAATTCGTTCCAAAGCCCGACCAGCCTCATTATAGGAGCGCTAAACTGTCCTGCAAACATCTGAAAGGCTATTAGCTGACCTACGCTTAGTTTGTTTTCTATAACTAGGCCGACTCCTAGATAGAGTATAGCTAGCGTCATTAGTTTTGAAAGAGCGTTTGCGATGCCTGAAAGTATATTTGATAAATTTGAAAGCTCGAAGCTTGATTTTACGTATTTAGCTAAAAAATCCTCCCAAAGGCGCTGCATACTGCCCTCGATCGCCAAGGATTTAACGGTAGATATGCCGGTGATTGATTCGACCAGATAGGAGTTTGATCTAGCTCCCATTTGAAATTTATCTTCAAGTCTTGCTCTAAGCCTTGGGGTAGCAAAGAAATAAAGAGTAGCTATAATAGCGACAAAGCCCAAGGCTACCAAGGTAAGCTTAACGCTATAAAGTAGCATCATTATTATAAACACCACGCTAAAAAGCATATCAAGCAGTACGGTAACTGATTTATTAGCTATAAACTCTCTTATGCTATCTAGCTCTCTAACTCTAGCTACTATGTTTCCTACTTTTCTGTTTTCAAAGTAGATCATGGGTAGTTTTATCAGGTGATCAAATAGCATAGCTCCAAGCCTGGCGTCTATCTTTGAAGTAGTGTGGGCAAATATATAGTTTCTGCTAAGACCCAAAAGCATTTCAAATATAATTACCGCCCCAAATGCTACTGCTATGACGTTAAGAGTGCTAAGCGAGTGATGAACTAAAACCTTATCAAGCACCACCTGGGTAAAAAGAGGAGTAACTAACCCAAATAGTTGGATAACGAAAGATGCTATTAAAATTTCCCCTACTATCTTTTTATAGCTTAGCATCCTAGCGTAAAACCAGCCAAAGCCGAATTTGATCCTATCGTTTAAGAGCTTATGCTTTAAGACTATCATCTTTGGCTCTAAATTTAGCGAGTTTAATAGCTCTTCAAATTTAATAGCGTAAGGCTCGTTTTTATCTTTAAAGATCAAGACCTCGTTTTTAGAGGCGTCGACTTTTAGGATATTAAAATAAACTCCGTTTTTATCTCTAGCTATGCAAGGTAGCGGATAGGAAGCTAAATTTTTAATAGTTAAAGGTTTAATCTTAGCCTTAAAGCCCTTGTCTTTTGCTATTCTTATTAGCTCTTCAAAGCTTGGGGTAGCATTTAGGGCGTAGTCCCTTATGATAGCCCTGCTATCTATCCTGACGTTATTTAGAGCCCCTACTATCTCTAAGCTTCTTAAAGCGCTTTGCAATCTAAGCTCTTTTCGTTTATTAAAAAGCGTTTTACCGCAAGCATATTTGCTTGTAGTAACGCCTCTTCGTTTTTGATGAGATTTTCGTTAAATTTAACTTTGCTTTCAAGCACACTTAGTTTGTCCGACTGCGAGTTTAAATTTAGCCTTTCTTGCATACCTAAAAGCTCTTTGGAGTAAGAGGTTAGCTCGGAAGTAGTTTTTAGCTTTTCTAAATTTGAGTGCAAATCATCATTTATATTTCTAGCCTCCTTTTCGTACTGCCTTTTTGCTTCGTTAAACTGCTCTTTGGCTAAAAGTAGTTCAATAAAGGCGCTTTCTATGCTAGCTTCTCTATTAAAGCCGTCAAAGAGATTATAAACCATACTAAGCCCTATCCTGTAACCGTTTCGCTGCGTATCGCCCCAAGAGCGACGAAAGCTATCTTTATCGTCTCCATAAAAGTCATACTTGGCGTATAGATAAAAGGCAGGATAATACTCTTTCTTTTTTGATTCAAGAGCGCTTTGTTTAGAGAGGATTAGAGCGTTTAGTTCTTTGCCCTTTGAGGTTTGCTCAAATGCAGGCAGAGGGAATGAATTTAAGGCGCTAAGAGTTAAATTTGAGGAAACAAAAGCTTGATCAAATTTACCTCCCGCATCCTCGCTGTTAAAAGGCATTATCTCATCGTCTATATAGATATCCTCTCCGCTTAAATTCGATATCTCGCTAAGTAGGTTTTTTATCTGCTTGTTTAGGCTTGCTATGTTATCTTCTATCTCTACCAGTCTTATGGCGCTAGAGGTCATTGCCGTTTTTGTATGATCGCCATTTTCATAGAGGCGCTTGGAGGTTTCATAGATTTCTTTATTGATTTGTTTTAGGTTGTTGTAGGAGTTTAGTTTACCTTTGCTATCTAGCAGATTATAATATAGCTCAAGCAATCTTAGCTTGGCTTCGTTTAGCGTTACGCACTCTTTATAGCTTAGACTTTGTTTTTTATAAGCGGCCGCATCTATATTTAAGGTATTTGCTCCAAATTTATATAGCTCGTAGTTTAGTTTTAAAGAGACCGAGCTTGCAAAGCCGGTCGAGCTTACCAGGCTTTCATCGTTTATGTAGTTGTTTCTTGTATTTGCATACTTCTTAGAGTATTCGCTATTTGCACTTAGGCTTAGCCTGGGGTACAAACTTGATTTAGCCGCATTTATCTCTTCGTTTGCTAACATAGTTTGAAGCTTAGAAGATAGGATGGATGGGTTGGTAGATTCTAGGGATTTAGCAAGGGAGGAGAAGGATACGGATTTGGCGAATAAGGACACACCAAATAAGTAAATGATAAAAAACAAAAAAGATATCCTTCGCAAACTCTACTTTCCTAACTGCTCTGAAATTTAGGCCCAAATTTAATCACAATGACTCTTAATAAGGCATTAAAAATACCTAACAATCAATAATATTTTAAAAATAAATACCGATTATAACTTAAATGCAGTTTAAGAGGATTGTGGGTAAAATGCAGAAATTTGAATTTTGGCGGAGGTAAATTTGAGAAACTACGACGAAAATCCGATAATCATAAACGACTACGGCGCGCTGTTTTTGATGGGATATTATATTATTCTTTACTCGATTATCGTTTTTGTATTTGCTTTTAGCGACTATGGGCTTTTATATCGTATTTATCTTATTGCTTTGCCTGCATCTTTTTTATTATTCTGCCTATACAATACATACGTTTTCTCGCCGCGTGTTTTTAAACAAAAACCGAGCTTTTTTAGATTTTCTAGCGAGCAAATTTATCATATAGAGTATGTCTACGTAAACAAAGTAGAGAGCGAGGAGAAAATCGCCCTCGTAAAAGACGTCGAAAAGGTCTATTTTTGCGTTATTAGCGAACTTGATAGCAGATACGGCAGGTTCCACTTTTTTACCCCGTATCAGCTCTATAAAAAGTCCTCTATCGGCGTGCATTTTAATAAAACGAAGGACTTTATAAGATATCTTTTGGTTTATTTGATATTTGCGCTACCGTTTAAAATATATAAACTCAAAAAATCCGGCGAACCGCTGTGGCTACTGCGTAAAAATTTCGTCATAAGGATGAAAAATAGAAATTATTTTTTGGTAAATTGCTATAGCAGAGATGATTATTTTGAGTTGTTGCGGTATTTTCGAGCAAATAAAATCCCCGTGGAGGACAAGACGAAATTTATGCCGCAAGCTCAAAGGACCGCGATATTTTTCGAGGACAAACACGAGGTTTGGAGCGACGATCCAAACGACACGGAAATACCAAAAGACGACTGGAGACGTAAGATGAGGCGGTTTTTTAGTTTGGAGTAGTGTTTGGTAAAAACAATAATAATTCTGAATCAGGAGTAAAAAATGCAAAAAAATGAAGGTAGCCCAGGTAAAGTTGAACTAGGGGCAATAGAAGTAAAATGTGATCTTGAGGGAAACTGTATCACCGAAAGCGAGAAACCGGAAGTAAAAAAAGCAGAAAAATCCCTAGAAGAAATATATAATGCAACAATGGCTAACATGAGTGCCATGACCTCTTCGCTGAGCGGAAATACTGCAAGAGCGGTAAATGTTTGGTTTGGCGGAATAGACATAGTTAAAGATCTCAGTACGCACCAAGGAGAAAATCACTATGAGGGCATAGGTAGATTTGTCGGTGATGCACTCGGGATAATTGGTACCATTATGATTCAAGAATCCAAACCGTTTAGAGGGCTTTCCGTAAGAGGAAAGGCTCTTGGGTCTGCTGGATTATATGAAGGTATAGCACATGCAGAACTGTTTATAGGTGCTAGTTTGGGCGATGCCGGGGCGAAAGCATTTAATACTTATGTAGCATATGCGGATAGATTTTATGAAGAAATTTTGACCAATAAGGATTTTTTCAATAAAACATTAGATGGTCTAAAAACAAACTGGATGAAGAATTTTTCAAATTTATTTGATCCTGACGGTGATGGTAATGTATCTCCTCTAGATATTGTAAAGGGATATAAAAAGTTATTTTCTCCACCGCCAGCTTATGGAACAGTAGATTTTGAGATGGACTTCGTCGCAAAAAAACCGAATAATATAAATATAAAAATAAATTCCTCAAAGAAAGAGCAAATACAAAAAGAGGCAATTTCCGAGATTATAAAATATGACTTTATAAAATCCATAACTCTCAACTCCCACACCTACAACATAAGAAACCTTTCAAATTTAGAGATAAGAAATGCAATCGATAAGATACCTCCCGTATCATTCCTGCTTTCCGACATATTAATAAGAACCGGCGAAGAGCTGGATCTGGGAAGCAAGGGAATATACAAAGTAAAAAGCGGAGACACTCTTTCTACCATAGCTCAAAGAAACGGTATGGTTACTAAAGAGCTACTAAAGCTAAACACTTGGCTGGTAGATGAAGGCAGAGTATCTTTTTTGCAAAACAAAGTTTTGGTAGAATCAAACATACTGGAACTAAACGAGATAGATCACGTCCTAACAGGTGATAGAAACGCCGAAAATATACTAATAGACGCAAACGGAGGAGACGATACTCTAGTGGGCGGTAACAAAAAAGATATCCTAAAAGGCGGAGACGGTTTTGATAAATACTACGCCGGAGATAAAGATATCATAACCGATAGCGACGGTAAAGGAGAGGTGTATTTTGATAAGACTAAGCTAAAGGGCGGCACATACGATAAAGAGAAAAAAGTATATGTGAGTGATGATAAAAGCATAGAGTATAAACTAAGCGGCGATAAGCTAACGGTAAGCAAAGGCGGTAAGTCTCTAACCATCAATAATTTTACAAACTCCAAAAAAGATCCTCATCTTGGCATATATCTATCTCAAGAAGATGAAGATATAGAGATAACCGTAAGCGACGCAAGCGCTCAAGAGATGAAAGGGATAATGAGCTTTGACGTTTCTCTAAACAGAACTCTTGGAAAAGGCGAATATATCGATGTGCTAGTAAAAGCAAAAAGCGATAGGCAAGGCTCTAAAGAGATAGAAAAGAAGATAAGATTTAAAGAAGACGACAAGGTTAAGACCTTTGAATACTTTTGGAACGATGACGAGGAAAAAGAAGAAGACGAAAAGATAAGCGTCAGCGCCTCGGTAATAGATAAGTCTAAAAAACTAAAAGCCGAAGTCAAAAAGCAAGGCACAGGAACCATCAAGGATGATGACGGAGACGAGATAACGGTTACTGTGAGCGACGAAGAAGAGCTGGAAGCCGCCGGTAAAATGACGTTTAAAGTATCTTTGAGCAGAGCCCTTAAAGACGGCGAATACGTAAATGTATCGGTAAATGGGGAAAATTTAGAATTCCTAACTGGAGAACAAACTAAAGAATATATCAAAACATGGAAAGACGATAAGGATAAGCAAGGAGACAGGACTATCGACGCTGTAGCTACCGTAGGCGACGTATCTAAGGGGCTCAAAGTAAGGGTGCAAAAACATGGCGTAGGAACCATAAAAGACGATGACGGAAGCAAGATATACGTATCCATAAGCGATGCTTCGGCCCAAGAGTCCGAACAAAAAATGAGCTTTGACGTATCTTTAAGTAGGGCGTTAAATAAAGGCGAATTTGTAAAATTGGTAGTCAATGGAGAAGTGATAGAATTTGGGGCGAACGAGCAAACTAAAAAATACGAATATACGTGGAAGGACGATAAAAAGGTAGAGGCGGATGAAAAAATAGACGTTTTGGCTTCCGTTGCCTCAAAATCCCCGGGTTTGGATGTAGAATTCTTTAAAAAAGGCGTAGGAACCATAGAGGACGATGACGGAGGAGAAGTAACCGTATATACCACTAGCGCATCGGCTCCCGAGGCAGCGGAAGAAATGACGTTTTTCGTATCTATAAGCAGACCGCTTAAAGAAGGAGAATATGTCGTAGCTTCTATCTACGGACAGACCGTTCATTTCTATGAGGGTAGCTCGACCAACCACGAATGCAAATACACTTGGAAGGGCCTGGATGACGAGATACCGGAAGAAGACTCCAAATTTAAGCTAACTCCTTCTATACTAGATCACTCTCCTGGACTAAATGTAAAAACCGAGTCTGGAACCGGAACCATAATAGACGATGATAAAGACCCGGACGATAACGATCCGGAAAACCCACCACCTCGCGATCCTTTAGCCATAGATCTAAACAGAGACGGAACTCATACTCTAAAGCTAAACGGGGCTTTAAATTTCGATATAGACGGAAACGGATTTAAAGAGGCTACCGGATGGATAAGCCCGGAAGATGCGTTTTTAGCCTACGATAGAAATGAAAATGGCATCATAGACGACGGAACGGAGCTGTTTGGAGACAAGACAGTTACGAATACTACTTTTGGTTACACTAGCAAAACGGCAGCAAACGGTTTTGAGGCGTTAAAGGCGTTTGACTCTAATAACGATAATATAATAGACGAAAAGGACGAGAAATTTGACAAACTCTTACTCTGGCAAGATAAAAACTCTAATGCCGTAACCGATAAAGGAGAGCTAAAAACCCTAAGAGAACATAATATAAAATCAATCGATCTTAACTATAAAAATATAAACTCTACCAACAACGGCAACTTTATAAGACAAACGTCCAAAGTAATGTTTAACGACGGAACTACAACTACGGCTGACGATATATGGTTTAGCGTGGATTTAAAAGATACTATTCAGCCCGATGTCGCCATACCAAACGACATAAAAGCACTTCCTGAGGTGCATGGGTTTGGAAATTTATACAACCTAAGAAGCGCTATGAGCAAAGATAGCAAGCTCGCCGGTATGATAAAAGAGTATATGAACCTGGACTTTGAGGCCAAGCAAGAAAAACTGGATAATATCTTATTTAGATGGACGGAAACGGAAAATATAGATAAAACTAGCAGGGGCGGCAATATAGATGCAAGAGTCCTGGGCGCGTACGAAAAAATAACGGGAAAGCCTTTCTTGCAGTTTGGCAATAATCCAAATCCTTGGGCGAATGCCGCGATAACCATCAAAAATAGAGTTAAGCAGTTTAAGGAATATCTATATGCAAGTATTGAGCTTCAGACCAAATATAACGGTTTGCTAGACACTAGATATCAATACTTTAACTACGACGAAAAAAGGCTAGGATACGATTTTAATAAAATAAATAAAAAGCTTTTACAACTCTACAAAGACGGAAAATACGAAGAAGTAGCTATCCTGTCTGATCTAGTTAGAAAGGCGGGTAGCTATAAGCCTAATCTACTGGATAGTTTTAACGCAAATTTGACAAAACTGGCTAGCGGCGATAAATATTTTATAACTATCAGCTCCTCAATTCCTTTATATGGTACGAAATCAAACGATACTCTGCAAGGAAGCGGCGGAAATGATTTGATAATCGGCGGAGATGGCAACGATACCCTTTATGGCGGTAAAGGTAACGATACCTACGTCTTTGGTAGAGGAGACGGAGTAGATACGATAAGCGACTATCCTAGTGTAGAAGGAGAGACGAATACTCTTTTATTTAAAGAAGGAATCACCAAAGACGACATTAGCGTAAAAAGAATTGCGGCAACCGGATACGGAAATAGCGAATATTGGCTAGAAATAACTATCAAAGGTACTGACGATAAAGTCAAGATAAGTAATATGTTCTTTCGAGAAACAGATTCAAGATATGGTAAAAATAGCATATCCAGGATAAAATTTAGCGATGGTACGGTTCTGGAGCTGGATGATATAAGAAAGATGGTTCTAGCAGGTAGCGACGCCAATGATAACATAGAAGGATTTGGACAAGACGATACTATTACAGGAAAAGATGGAGACGACTATATAGACGGTAGAGCCGGAAACGATACTATTTATGGAGGAAACGGCAGAGATTTCCTGATTGGCAATGACGGAGACGATGTGTTGTACGGCGAAGTGGGCAACGACTATCTCAGGGGCGGCCAGGGAAACGATACCCTTTATGGAAACGAAGGAAACGATGAATTATATGGAGAAGAAGGTAATGATACCTTAATCGGCGGAGATGGCAACGATACCCTTTATGGCGGTAAAGGTAACGATACCTACGTCTTTGGTAGAGGAGACGGAGTAGATACGATAAATAATAGTGACGGTTCCAAAAACAGAAACGACATAATTAAATTTAAAGAGGGAATAGATAAAAGCGATATAACATTTATGTATAGCGGCAGCAACCTATCCATCAAATACGGAACCGGTGACACCATAACAGTTAATAGTTATGCAAGCAACACCGCATATCAGATCGATAAAATAGAGTTAGGCAATGGAAATTTCATTACCAACTCCCAAATCAACAAGATTATCCAAGACATCAATGCTTATGCTAAAGATCATGGAATAACCGGCATCAGTCACGACACCATAAGAAATAATCAAGATATGATGGACCTGGTAATGAGTGGGTGGAATTCTTAAAGAATAGTATGTAAGCACTACAGAAGAGGCATTGGGCAGCCAAGAAATAAGTGCGGTAGAGATCAAATTTGACCTCTACCGCACTATAACATTTACTTTAATTTTTGCATTATCGCCTTCCCAGCTACCTTTACGTCGCCAACATAAATTTAACTCATCTTTTATACAACCTTCATATCATTAATATTAAACCATAACTAATATAATCATTGCCTCCTCTAATACTTATTTTGACTCTGATTTTAGCGCCTTGTGCCCCAACAATAAGCTCTTTTTTGATATGATTTGGTTTAAATTTAAAGCATGGAGTCAAAGATGAAAATATTAGACGAAATAAAAAACGGTGAAAGCAAAACTCTTGAACTAAAAGAAAAACTACCCGATAATAAATCAATAACAAAAACGGTGATCGCCTTTGCAAATACCGGCGGTGGCAAGATAATAGTAGGCATAAACGACAAACTAAAAATAACCGGAGTAGACGCAAATAGCGTCTATGCGCTAAAAGACAAGATCGCCTCCGTAATATTTGACAGCTGCTTGCCGGACATCTTGCCTGAAATTTATACGATAAACGTTAATGGTAAGCTTCTATTGGTAATAGAGATTTTCCGCGGCAACCTAATGCCCTATTTCCTAAAAAGCGAAGGAAAGAGTGATGGCGTCTACATAAGAGTCGGCGCCACAAATAGAAAAGCAAGCCCTCAAATCATAGAAGAGCTTCAAAGACATAAAAGATATGTAAGCTTTGACGAGGAGATAAACTACGATATAACCGTCAGAGAACCAGATATGATACCCCTAAAAACAAGATTTGCTAAAACCGGTAAAACGCTAAACGATGAAAAGCTAAGAAATTTAAAACTCATAAAAACCGACAGGGGCATCACTTACCCCACAAACGCCCTTTTGGTGCTTCTTGGTAAATTTTCTCATTGTGCGGTAAAGTGCGCTAGGTTTAAAGGCGTAACGATGGAAACCTTCATAGACAAAAAAGAATACAGGGGAAATATATTTAGCGTAATTGAAAACACTCAAAACTTTATCCTAAATCACATAAATTTAAGCGCCAAGATAGAAGGACTATATAGAACCGATAGCTACGAGATACCTATAGTCGCTCTAAGAGAAGCTTTAATAAATGCTCTTATCCATAGAGACTATGCAAATTTCGGAAGAGATATTAAAGTAGGCGTATACGACGATATAGTAAACATTGTCTCCCCGGGAGCCCTGCCAAACATAGTAACCATAGAAGACATACTAAGAGGCAGGAGCGAGATAAGAAACAAAGTAATAGCAAACGTCTTTAAAGAGCTTGGCTTGATAGAACAGTGGGGGAGCGGCATAAATAGGATAATGCTAGCCTGCAAGAAAGCAGGACTAAATCAGCCAAAGATAAGAGAGCAAGGCGATTTTGTAGATGTTGAGTTTTATAGGCCTAAAATAGAAAAAATGTCAGATAGAAAATAATTGCGGTGTCTATATTCTTTATATATTAAATAGAAGATTAATATAATTCAAGTATTATCGGTCTCTAGTTCCGTTAATTTTCCTAAAAGCATAATTATGAGTCGCGAGCGAATTTATTCCGGTACCTTCCCCCTATTTTTACAAAATTATCCAGCGTGAAAATGAGTCTGCATAGCCAGATTTTATGCTATAATGGCTAGACTAAAAAGTTTAGAATAGAAATATGGGCGAGCATACCCCAGATATATACAAATTCTAATAGATTTGAATATATCTGGGGTGCTCGTAAGGAGGGCTACGCCCCCTTAACCCCCTTGAAAAATTGCCGCATCTAGCCAAAGGCGGCTAGGAAAATCTAACGATTTTTTAGCGGCATTTTTTCAAATATGGGGACGGCGATCGCACTCCCCATACCCCTATGACGCTTCATTTTTTATTTTTAATCAATACTACTATTAAAAATAAAAAATGAAGTTAAAACCCAGCAGAGGTAAGCAATGAAAAAAGAGGGAAAAACGATTACAAAGATTCTCAGGATGACACCTAGCGAGCATGATAAAATTTTAGCTAAAATTAGCGAATTAGGCGGTATTACCTTTACAAAGTATGCAATGAGCTCTATGCTCTCTCGCCCTCTTACAAAGACTCCGATCACAAGAGAACTGGTTTTAGAGCTCTCAAAACAGGGGAATAATCTAAACCAGATATCTCGCAACTTAAACCAAGGAAAGCCCCTAGATAGAATAGCGCTTGCCATAATCAACGAGTCGCTGGAACGCTTAAACGCTATTTTTGATCTCTTAAGCAAACAAGACAAAGAGCAGCGATGATAGTTAAATTTCTACCAACAAAAAACGGCGGCGGGCTAGGTAGTGTAAACTATTTACTAAACGAGCGTCAAGAACAAGGTACTGCGCGCGTCCTAAAAGGTAGCGAAGCTCAGGTCAGAGCTCTTATAGCTCAAATGCCCTATAAGCAAAAAACTTGCTTTGGAGTCTTGTCGTTTAGCGAGCAGGCAAATTCTATCAGCGACGAAATAAAGCAAGATATTATAAAAGACCTAGAAAGGGCTTTGCTTGGAGATTATATGAAAGACCGTGTCGCCGTGCTGTGGGTAGAACATAGCGATAAGCACGGACGACTCGAACTTAACTTCTTAATCCCCAAGATCGATTTAATAACCGGCAAGAGCTTTAATCCATACTTTGCCAAGCGCGATCAATTTAATATCGATCTTTGGAAACGAACCATAAACGACGAATACGGCTTTACCAGTCCAAACAACCCGACAAAGCAGCAAAACATCCGTATCGATAAAAAAGACTTGGCTCACTACGATACGGTCGCACAGCTAGATAAAACTCTAAAAGAGCTAGTGGCACAAGGAGCCATCAAAAGTCGTGCCCATATGATAGAACTTTTAGGGGCTAGCGACTATAAGGTTACTAGGCAAAACGAAAGCGGAATAAGCATAGTATTACCCAATCAAAAAAGACCCAATAGAATGAGAGGAGGAATTTATGACGGACGGTTCACAGACATTGACAAACTTAGCGAACTCGGCGAAAGCGAGTCAAAAAGAATTAGAAAATACGTTGATCGAGATACACAAGAAGAGTGTCGATACAATAGAGAGCGAATTAGCGAAAATATACGAAGAAGAGATCAGCGAAATAAAAAACGATACAAAGAAGCAACTCTTGGAGATCGTCTCCGAAATGAAGCAGACCAAAGAAACGATATTAAACGAGATGAGGCCCGCTATAATACAAAGATTATTAAGTGGTATGACGGCAATAATCTTGGTTATAGGGTTGATAGCAGGATATTTAATCAACTTTTTTATCTACGACAAACGCATAACGGACTACCAAACGCAAAACTCGAAGCTACTAGCGAGCAATCAAGAGTTGCAGAAGTGGCAGATTCCGGAGAATTTAAAATACGAGGAAACAGACAGCAAAACAAACCGAGACTCTCGCTACATGATTTTACCCAAATCGACGCACAATCTAACGGACGGGACGAAACTTTATCAAATTTACAACGGGAGATTATAGATGACGAAACTGCAGACCGTATTGTTAGACGAAGTAGAGAGATTGCAAGAAGAAATTCTGAGATTGCAGAGCGAGAACGACGAGTTGGCACAGAAATACGAAAAACTGCAGAAAGCAAAAGCAGCGCTTTATTACGAGGACTTAGCGAACAAATTCGCACAAGAGTTAGAGAATATCTTATCGGCGCACAAGAGCGAATTAAGCCTAAGCGAGAACAAATTAGAAAGCTTAGAGAGCGAACAGACGCAAATAGAAGCTATCAAGAGCAAATTAAATCAGCTCTTGACGAGTGGAGAAAGCGACTACTCGGCGACGGAATACTGGGAATTATTAAGCAAATACGAGAGCTTGCAAACAAACTACGAATCGTTAGAAAACGAATTAACGGCCATAAAGACGATATTGAAAGAGAGTTTGGAGGATATGAAAATAGAATTAAACACAATATACGACAAGCTAACGAGCGATATGGCGCAGCATTTAGAGAGTGCTTGGAGAGCGAAACTAAAAGAGCTTCTAGCGCTTGTGGATCTGAAATTGAACGAGAACTAAAAAAACCCGAACGCCAAAAACTAGTAGAGCTTAAAAGACAAAAAGAGCTTAGCTTGGCAAGGACGCGTTAATCGCTAAAAATACATAAAAGAGCTACCGACGCATCGGCAAAATTTGATATGGCGTTTTATGGTTTTAGTTGGATATATTTAGGAAAATGGTTATGAATCTATATAATATTAAGATTTTTATAAAAATCGGCAAGGCTTTCAAATGAAAATCCTCCATGCAACAGATTTACATTACAATAAATCGTGGTTCAAATTTATCAAGAATCTTGAATCAAATTTTGACATCGTTTGCATAACAGGAGATTTTATCGACGCCTTTGACCAGACTGGAATAGCTCCTCAGATCGCTTACGTTAGTGAATGGCTTGCAAGTTTTAATAAACCTGTATTTGTTTGTAGCGGCAATCACGACGTAGGGCTGGCCTACGAGCAAGAATGGTTAAACGATGTCCCAAATATTTATGCCGATAACGCCGTAAAAGAAATAAACGGAGTAAAATTCGGCTGCGCTCCTTATCTCAAGCCCGATTACGCGAAATTTGCCCAGTGCGACGTTTTACTTTCGCATGTTCCGCCTGCTTACACGAAAGCTTCCGTTGGATACAGCGGCGATGATTACGGTAGCGAAAAGCTTTATAACGCTATCGGCAAACAAGTCATAACTCCAAAAATCCTTCTTTGCGGGCATATTCATAATCCTATAAAAAATATATGTAGGCTAAAGCATACTACGATTTATAATCCTGGTTGTGATAAGAATTTGAAAGAGCCGAAGATTAGAGTCGTGGAGGCGTGAAGTATACTTTCGCGTCTTGCTCAAAAACTTGGCCAAGCATCATAAGAACGGATTGCCTAAAGCCTTGATATACCGCAAATAGTTATACAGCAATCCGTGAGCTAGCTTGAGATTTTAACGCCTAATTAAAATAAATATGCTACAATGAGTAAAACTCGGCAAGGAGTAAAAATGATAGGAACTACAATCATTACTGAAGAAACGCCTCAAATAGCTCAAATCTTACAAAACGCGATACGAGAGATAAGAAAGCTAAGTCCGCAAGTTAGGGTCGAGTATGTAGACTACGATAAAGAATATATTAGCAAGGCCGATGCCGATACGCTAAGAGAGCTTGTAGCCAAAGACGACCGAGGCGAGATAGAATATTTAAGCGAGAGCGAATTTAAACAAAGAACAAAAGAACTCTTTATAAAACTAGGCGCTAATGAAAATCAAATACGCGCCTAAATTTAGTAAAGATGTCGATAACATCATTAATTTTATAGCTCTTGATAGTGTAGAGAGGGCTTTAGGATTTTATAACGACCTGATGGCGGAAATACAAAAGGTTGGCTATATGCCGTACAGTTTTCGCAAGAATTTAATACTACACGACGAGAGCGTCCGAGATTTAATCTTTAAAGGCTACGTAATACCGTTTAGAATCGACGAGAAAAATCAAACTATAAAAATTCTATCTATATTTAAAAGAAATATGCCGAATTTTTAGTTTCTTTAGATCAAGGCGAGACCAACCTAGTATACAAGTTTTGCTTTTACTATTTTTAAAAATTTGTTTTATAAAAGCAGAGTATATTAAAACCTTAAATAAAAGAATAGCAGGGTTAAACCCTATCTTTTAGCAGATTATATACTTCGTCATTCGCTCTTTTACCAACGACTAATCGGTAGCCCGCGTTTTTAGTTTGATTTTGTAGATATTTTCATAGCCGCGCAGTTTGTCTTTGGCTACATTGGGGGTTTCTAGGCGTTCGACCAACTTCTTTTTAAACTGCGCCTTTACGCTATTATCCAGCTTTTACCACTCTTTTAACGCGCTTGGCAAAAACTCTAATTCATAGCTCATCAATATTTACTTTTACTGGCGTTTCATCGCTTGCCAGCGCGGCATCCACGGCTTTAATTAGATGATAGTCGTCTATTATTTCCATCATTTTCTCATACACCGCGCTTGGCACTAGATAGGCGCTGGGTACGTTGTGATTTAATATCGCCACGACGTTATCTCCCGCTTGTTTTAAAATTTGAGCCGGAGATTTTTTCAGCTAGCTTATGCTGGCGGTAAAATTTACCTCTATAGTTTGTATTTTATCATTTATTTTATACCTAAAATAGTAAAATAGAATAAAAAGCGTCCTTGCAATGTCTATCTTGTAAATAACCGGAATACTACCTAAATTGATCATTTATGCTGAGACGACTTTAAATTAATCCTCGGGCATCCCGCCCTCCTCATATTTAACCATCTCGACCTTTGCTTTTAGCGCATTAACGTTAATCGGCGTAGCGTAAGTGTTTAGCAAAATTTTATACTGTTTTTCGTGACCTACTATTTGGGCGATGGTATCGTTTGCTACCTCTTTTTGTACCAAGTAATTTATAAAATAGTGCCTAAACGAATAAAACGTCTTTTTAGGATCTTTGGTTATTAGTTTTCTTTGAATTTGATTTCTAAAAATTTCAGAGAAATCCTTGTTCGTAACTTTAAAGACATTTCCACTCCTTTTGCCATTAACATAATCAAGTAGTCCTAATTCTATTAATTTACTATGAATAGGCACAAACCTAATACTATTTTTGGTTTTAGTAGTTTTTCCGTCATCGGTGTTGATACTAAAACAATAAACTCCGTCTTCTAAAACCATATCTTTTTTATGAAGCTGAGTGATCTCTTTTATTCTCATGCCGCTATAAGCGGCTATCATAGTAATATAGTAAAGCTCATCAGCTTCTATCCTAGAGCTAGGAGATTTACCGCTTTGCTTAATATTAGATACTATGTCAAATATCTTTTTAGCGTCGGTTGCGTCGTACGGTAGCACGGCTCTATCGCTAGGGTCAATATCTAGCTTGATGTTTGTTTTTGCGGTTATGCTTCTATTTATGTATCCACTATCAAAGCAGTAGTTAAAAAACTGAATAACCCTTATCATGTATTTTTGGATAGTAACTTCGGAGAGCTTATCGTCTTTTTCACCTATTTTAAGTATCTGAGATAAATTTTTATCTTTGTACTTACTCTTTTGGGCTAGCTTGGCGGGAACTTTATATAGTAGCTCCTTAAATTCCAGTAAATTATCCCTAGTAATATTAGCTACCGGGGTTTGCTCGCTAAAGTATAAAAACAGAAGTTTTCTTACGCCAGCTACCAGCCTCCCGGTATCTTGCGACCATTTATCCAGCTTTGAGGTATTAGCCTCAAAGATTTCAAACGCCTCTTTTAAAGTTTTTTGATTTTCCAAATTTGCGACTAAGGTCTGATTAAAGCCGCTTAAAGAAGGAGCTTGAAGCACTTGTCTAATCTCGTACTCTTCTGTAATTTCAGCTCCCGGATCAATCATACCAAAACTATTTTTATCGTCTATTTTTACCTTTATACTTTTACGAGGATAAGGATTTTTTACGATATCTTCTATACTTCTATTGCCGTCGTTTACTTTAACTAATTCCAAATTCGAGGTAGAGCCGTATTTTTTATCTAATATAGCGCATACAGTATCGCTTAATCTTTGCGCCATAGCTTCAAACTGGCCGTCAGTCATCGGCAAGCATCCTGCATCTTCCAGCTCTTTTATATTATCCTGAAATGAATCGATATTCTTTGCGTCAAATGCGGAGGCTACGGCTTGCTTGTTTACAAAGACCGTATCGGGTTTATCTAGACTACCGTTAAGATCACCTCGGTCTTCATCGTCGAGGAATTTTTGCTCCTGCTTATCGTCAAACAGCAGACTGCTTTTTTCAAGCTTAGAAATAAGGTAGTTAAGAGTTAATATATTTTTCTCTAAAAGGGTTTGTCCGGTAGCTTGTTTATCTTTATCATCCAAGATGCCGGCTACGCGGGCTATATTATTTACGTCTTTAACGAGCATCTTGGGGAACTCGCCGTCGATCAAATTTTGTTTAAAATAAGCGTTTAGAGCATTTAAGAAATCTACGTCAAGCTTTTTATTAAGGAGCGAATGCTCTTTAATACTCTTGCTAAGTTTTATTCTCATAAACGAATTTACGAAAGACTGAACTATGCTATCATTGAGATTCATATGAACCGCCCTTTTTATAAGGTAAAGATTATTATCTAGAATCTTAGCCGTTTTTTTAGCTTTTTCCAAGAGATTCGTGGATGTAGAAAAGCAAATTTCCCGTTTTTCGTTAAAAAACTTTCTAATGCTAGGAGTAAGTACGGCTCTGTAGTAATATATACCGTTTCGCTCTCTTAAGTGATGTGCCATATCTGTCACCGGTGGACAAAAGTGGAACAGTTTTATATACGTGTGAAATAAAAATCACTTAAAGTGCCGTAGTTTCGGGCTTTTAAGAGGCAAATTTAAAATTCCTCATAAGCCGGAGGTCGGGAGTTCAAGTCTCCCCCGTGACACCAAATAGCTCTAAAATACGGGTTTTCTACGATTTTATATCGCATTTTCCTTTCATAAAAT
>NZ_CALIAV010000048.1 GCF_938045625.1 uncultured Campylobacter sp. | reverse complement strand
TATCGTGAGATGATTTTTGGGGTTGTGCAGATAAAATTTAGCGTAGGCTAGACATGTAGTCTGCCGAGCTAAATTTTATCAAGCTCCGCAAAAAGCACTCAAAAGACGAGCCGCAAATCGCCTAACGATGTCCACAGCCGCATTCTTTCAACGCCACCTCCACATCGCAAAAATGCCTATGATCTCTCGCCAAATGCTCGATAAAATCCTGCTTTGAGCCGTGCGAGATCTCGTGCATGAAAAGATCGTGATTGACGTAGGCGACCTTGGTGGCGAAATTTAGCGTCAAATTTACGTCGTGGCTGATGAGCACGACGCCCGTACCTTCAGCGTTGATCTGCTTTAGCAGCTTATAGACGTCGGCCTGGCCCTTCGTATCGATGCTGGCGGTCGGTTCGTCTAGCATCAAAATTTTAGCCTTTGCGCAAAGCGCGCGAGCGATGTAGACGCGTTGGCGCTGTCCGCCGCTTAGATCGGCGATCTTTCGCCGCGTAAATTCTCCCATCCCGACGCGCTCCAGCGCCGCCTCGGCTTCTATCTTGTCGTCCTTGCCGTAAAATCCAAACAGCTTTTTATCTATCCGCCCCATCAAAACCACCTCGAGTACGCGCATCGGGAAGCTTTGATTTATCGGGATATTTTGCGGGACGTAGCCCACGGCCTTGCTCACGCTAGCGGGATCCTGGCCAAACACCTCGATCGTCCCGCCGCTTGGCTTGTTTAGACCTAGCATTAGCTTTAAAAGCGTGCTTTTGCCCCCGCCGTTTGGACCTATGACGGCTAGAAAATCCTTGCAATCGTATTCTAAATTTATGCCGTCAAATACGAGGTTTTCATCGTAGCCAAAGCTCAAATTTCGCACAGAAATGTCGCTCATAAAACGCTCACCTTACCCGAAATATAAAACATAAAAACGCCAAGCCCCAGCATCACAAAAAGCGCGGCAAACTCGCAGCAAGTCCGCAGCGCGCGAAATCTCGCCGCGCCCTTTAGCTTAAAGCCGCAAACGGCCGCGAGAAATATCACCGCGCCCATGCCAAGCCCCATAAACAGGCCGCTAGCAAGCCCGGCCGCGTAGCTGTTTAGGCTAAAAGCCAGCACGAAAACTAGCAGCGTACCCGGACACGGTACGAGAGAGCCAGCTAGCACCACGAGCCACTCGCTAGCCGTTTTTGGCGCCTCGCTAGAGGCCTTACAGGCCGCGCAGCCGCACTCGCTCTCGTGAGCAGCGGGGTTAAATTTGACGGAATTTAAGCCTAAATTTGACGCGGAGTTTAAATTTGAGCCAAAAACTTTACTCGCTCCATTTGCGCCTTTTTTGTCCGAAACAGACGCGCTAGCAAAGCTAAATTTTGGCTTTAGCGCCGTTTTTTTAAGCTTAGCGTAGATCATATAAAGGCTCACGCAAACGATCGCTACGGCCGAGATTTTCGTCATCGCGCCCGCTATGTCGCTGACCTTGTCCGTCAAAAACGCGTTTAAAAAAACGTAGCTAAAAAGCACGAGTAAAAACGCCCCCGCCACGTGCGCGAACCCGACCTTCATCGCAAAAACCAGCGCGCGCGAGTAGCTGCCGCCGTTTGCGACAAAGTAGCTAGCCGTTAGCATCTTAGCATGACCAGGGCCAGCGGCGTGCAAAAATCCATAAAAAAAGCTAACCGCAGCCAGCAGGGCGAAATTTAGCGCGTTTAGCTCGGTGCTGTTTATCTTGATGAGCTCTTTTAAGCGCTCTAAAAACTGAAGGCTCATGCCTGAAACGGAGTCAAATTTCGCCTTGTCCTCGGCGTCGATTTGCTCTAAATTTTGCTTATTTTGCGCCTTAACTAGCGAGCTAAGCTCAGGCTTTGCGGGCTCTATTTTGGGCGTTTTTGAGGTCATTTCAAAAAACGCCGTGCTCAAATTTACGTTTGGAACTAGATAAATTTTATCGGTGAGTGCGTAGGGCTGGGGCGAGCTTATTTTAAAGTTAAAAAATCCCTCGTGGTCAAAAACCTCGACCGTTACGACGCGGCCGTCCTTGACCGCTAAATTTAGCTCTAAAATATACTCGAAATTTAGCCTGCCCTCATCCAGATAAACCCGCTGCGAGAGCGTTTTGGTGTGCAGATTCACCGTCTCGCCCGCGCCGTCGTAGTAGCCCACACTCGTTAGATATCCGCGCGGCACGATGTAGTCGAGCAGGGATTTTTGCACCTTCCACGCTTCGTTTTTACTGAGCGCTTTATCGGCGTTTTCGTCGTAGCTTTGTAACGTTAGTTCGGTGAAATTTTCAGAAAACGTCCAGGTTACGGCGGCTGTTTTGATCATCTCGCCCTGGACGTCAAATTTGACCGCGGCGTGTGCGGTCGGGGTGTAAAGCGAGCACAGAGCGCAGGCGTGCGCGAAGCTAAAAAAGGACGCAAAAAGCGCGAAAATAGCGAGTATGCGTCCAAATTTCATTTACAGGCTCTTTGCGAAAATTTGCGCCGTTTTGCGTAGCTCGGCGTCCCAATCAAGCGGCAGCTGATCGATCTCTACGACGCTAGCGCCGCTTTCTTTAGCGATGGTTTGAGCGGCTTTTTTAGAAAACTGCGGAGCGACGAAAATGACCTTCACGCCGTGCTCTTTGGCCTCTTCGATAAGCTCTTTTAGCTCGGCCGGTTTTGGTTCTTTGCCATCCACTTCGATCGCGATTTGCTCTAGATCGTAGCGCTTAGCAAAGTAGCCCCAAGACGGGTGATATACGATAAATTCGCGGTTTTTGACGTTTGCTAGAGTGCTTTTGATAAAGCCGTCAAGCTCGTCAAGCTTAGCTTCAAATTTAGCCAAATTCGCCTCGAAAAGCGCCTTGTTCTCAGGATATTTTTCGCTTAGCGCGGCGGCGATATTTTTAGCTTGGACTTTTACCAAAACGGGATCTAGCCAGATGTGCGGGTCAAATTCGCCGTGGTGATGCTCGTGATCGTGGTGATCGTGTTTATGCTCGTGGTGAGCGTGCTCGTGCTTGGCGTCATGGTGATGATCGTGATCCTCGTGCTCGTGATGACCTTCAAATTTGATCTTTTCCACGCCCGCGTCGGTTTTTACGATTTTGAGATTTGGATAGGATTTTTGAAATTTCGGCAACCAAGCATCCTCAAACTCGATCCCGATAGCAAAATAAAGGTCGCTTTTTTCAAGCGCGGTCATTTGCTTTGGTTTTGGTTCGTACGTGTGCGGATCGGCTCCTTTGCCCGCCATCACGTTTACCTCGACCGCGTCGCCCGCGATTTGCTTGACGAAATACTCCTGCGGCAAAATACTGACACTAACTTGCCCTTTGGCGTATAGCGCGACTAAGCCCAAACATAAAAACGCGAAAATTTTTCTCATTTTTATCCTTTCCGTGTTAAAATTTGGGCGAAATTATATCAAAAGCAACTTAGTTGCAAATTAATTTTTCTCAAGGTATAATACCCTAAAATTCTTAACGCGGGGGAAAAATATGAGCGAAAATTTGGAAGAAAAAGCCGGTTTTGAGGAGCTTTTAACGAAAAATGATATCAAAATCACTCCGCTTAGACTAGAGATTTTACACATTTTACACGCCGCCGCCGCGCCGCTTAGCTATGATGAAATTTTAGCCCAAATCGATGCAAACAAAACCACATTTTACCGCTGTATGGACCTTTTTGAAGCTAAGAGCATCGTGCTAAAAAGCGAAAATAACCGCAAGAATTTCTACGAGCTTGAAAGCGGAGCAAAGGCGTATTTCGTCTGCGACGTCTGCCACAAGATGACAAATATCGATATGCCGCACCTAAAACAAAATCACGTCAAAAGCGTCGTGGTTAAGGGCGTTTGCGACGAGTGTTTTTAAAATTTACGCTCAAATTTGACGGTAAATTTGCAGCTTAAATTTGCTTGCCGAGCAAATTTTGTCGCAAATTTTATAAAAATACGATCTACTAAATTTAAAGCAGCCGTTGCGTCAAATTTAAAAACTCAAATTTGACGCGGGTGATTTAAAACTAATCCTCGTAAAGCTTTGCGATCTCCGGCGGTATCGCGATCGGACGACCGCGCGCAAGGTCGAAAAACACGTAAGTCGTCACCGCGCTAGCGACAGGTACGCCGTCCTTGCTAAACTCGTAAAAACGCTTAGAGCAGCTTCTTTTTTCGGGCTGCGTCCATGTTTTCACACTCACTTTATCGCCCAAAAACAGCTGCCCCAGATAGTCTATCTCGTGCCTGCGCACCATCCACGTGCGGTTTTGCGCGAGATTTGTCTCGATGAGGTCGCCAACGGCGTTTGAGTGCGCGTTGGCCACTTCTTGCATCCAAATCACGTAATGGGCGTTGTTTGCGTGATGGTTCACGTCGATGGCATCCTCGCCCACGGTAAATTCGTAGTAAAAAATTTTCATTTTCGCTCCTAAAAACGCTAAAATTGTAGCAAAAATTTAAAGGCAAACAAAATGAAAGAGATGTGGGACAAAAAGGCGGCGAACTATCCGCGATTTACGGGCGAGCCTAGCGTTTTTCATAGAGGGCTTTACGCTAAGATCGCCGAGTTTGGCGTCAAATTTGAGGGCAAAAGCGTCGTGGATATAGGCTGTGGCACGGGCGTGCATACGCTGTTTTTGGCGCAAATTTGCCGCGAGATAACGGGTATGGATATCTCAGGCGAAATGCTAAAAGTCATGGTTGAAGACGCGGCCAAATTTAATATTTCAAATTTAACCGCCGTTCAAAGCGATTTTAAAAACTTTAACCCAAACCGCGTTTACGACGTGGCTTTTAGCACGATGAGTCCCGCGATAGCTGATGAGGAAGATTTTGTCAAATTTATAAATTTGGGCAAAAAAAGGGTCTATCTTTGGTGGAACAAACCGCGGTATTCAAGCGTTTTGGAGCTTTTTTACGAGGGCTCCGAAAAGCGATGTTTTAAAGAAAAGGCAAACTTTTTTGAAGAGTACTTGCGCCGCGAAAATATCGCTTTTAACTCCTGTGTGCTTGAAGAGTTTCGCGAGCAAAAACGCACGCTTGAAGAGATGACGCAAAACGCGCTTTGGCATTTACAAATCGCAAATTTTACGTACGATGAAAACGCGGTCAGATCGCGGCTAGAAAGCATCGCGCAGGATGGCTACGTGACGGAAAAAATCGTCTCCTCAATGAAGCTTTTAGTTTTTTAAGATATAATCGCTTTATTTATTTAAAATTTAAAAAGGATTTTAGTTGTCGCGAGCGTTTTTGCAGATATTTTCGTGCGTTTTATGCTTCTTTTGCATTCAAACTTTCGCCGCTTCGCACGTTTTATCTCCGGTCGCTCAGCCGAAATTTGACGAACAAAAAGCCAGACTAGGCAAGGAGCTGTTTTTCGACGCCTCGCTAAGCCCGAGCGGAACGCTATCTTGCGAGAAATGCCACAACCTTTACTGGGACTTAAGCGGTACGAGTAAAAAAAACGTAAAAATCTCCGCCGACGAGGAGATTAGCCCGCCAACTGCGCTAAACTCGGCGCTAAATTTTATCTTTTTTAAAAACGGCGAAGTTAAGGATATAGCCGAGCAGGTAAAACAGAGTTTGACCGGTAAAAATCAGCTTGCTAGCGAGCCGAAATTTCTAGTCCAAAAGGTAAATCAAAACTCCGTTTATAGGAATAAATTTGAAGAGCTTTATGAGGATGGAGTAAGCTTTGAGGGTATCGTCGATGCGCTGGTAAATTTTGAAAAAGCCCTCGTTACGCCAAATGCCAAATTTGATAAATTTATCAGCGGCGACGAGAGCGTTTTTGACGAAGAAGAAAAGCGCGGATTTGAGTTGTTTAAAACAATCGGTTGCATAAACTGCCATAGCGGCGCAAATATGGGCGCAAATCTCTACTACGAGCTAAAATTTGACGCAGACGGCAACAAAACCGGCCGCTACAAAGTACCCAGCCTTCGAAATATTGAAAAAACCGCGCCGTATCTTTATAGTGGCGAGCTAGCCGATCTAAAAGAGGCGCTAAAAATAATCGCTAAAATGCGCATAAACTACGATCTAAGCGACGAGCAGACGCACACGCTTTATAAATTCTTGCTGACTTTAAGCGGCGAAAAACCGGAAATTTTAAAATGAAACACAAGATAATCTTTCATAAAATTTTATTTTTTACTATCGTTTGTATCGTATTTTTTGGAACCGTGATGACCTATAAGGCCACCAAGGACCTAGTAACCGCCTATGAGTGGAAAGGCACGATAGAAAGCGCAATGGAAGCTAACGACGAGGCGAATTTCTTGCTCGAAAAAAGCCTTCTAGAGGCCGACTACGACGCGATCATGCGCCATACGGCGGAGTTTCAAAAGGCTCTAAAAAAGCTTGATTCAAGCAATCTAATCTCCTTTGAAAAGCTAGCGTTAAACGAAAAAACTTTTAGCGAGCTAGAGGAAGCGGTTGAAAAAAGAGTCGAGCTAACGGATAAACTTAACTCCGTTACGATAATGGCAAAGCTCGTCTATAACGAAATAATCTTAAAATTTGAGGCTTTAGACGGGCTGTATTTTAACGAGCTGATGCCGCAAATTTTGATGTTTAGATACGACTTAAACACTGATCTAGCGGCACCCAAAAAGCTTTTAAACGAGTATTTAAAGAACCCAAAACTAACTAAAAACGACGTAGGATTTTTATCGAGCGCACAAAAACTGATCGGCCACTACGAGCAGGCGCAAAAGCTTTACCGCGATATAATTTTGCTCGGAATTTACAATAAACTATCCGACCTCAAAGAAAGTAGCGAGCGCTACATACAAAACGTCTTATCGAATTTACGTAGGACGATGGCGCTAGTGTTTGTGTTGTTTGGGCTTGCGTCGATATTTGTTTATATTTCTTATGCTAGAGCTAGAAACAACATCAGGCTACTAAACCGTTTCGAGCAAGCCGTCGATAATAGCTTTAACGCCATAACGTTTACCGACCTAGATAGAAAGGTCAAATACGTAAATAAAATTTTCGAGCAAAATTTCGGATATAAATTTGAGGAGCTAAAAGATCAAAATATAAACATCATAAAGTCCCATCAGCACTCAAACGAATTTTATCAAGATATGCTAAAAACGATAGAATCGGATCAAATTTGGCGAGCCGACGAGCTAATAAGCAGAACAAAAAGCGGTGCTCTCATCCACGAGCAGGTTATTTTCTCTCCGCTTTTTAACGAAAGCGGCGATAAAGACGGCTATATGTCGATCAAATACGACAAAACCAAAGAGCTAGCGATGACCAAAGAGCTCGAAAATAAAAACAAAGAGTTGCAAAACGAGGCGCTAAAAGACAAGCTAACGGGGCTTGGTAGTTATTTTGCTCTGACACAAAGGATGGAGCAGGGCTCGGGCGGCATGATCATCTATATAAACATTAACAACTTTATGGATTTTCGGTTTTTTTACAAAACAAAGACCGTGGACGCCATCATTGCTTCATTTGCGACGACACTTCAGCTTTGTATCGACACCTATAAGATTGATGCGAACATTTATAGAGTGCAGTTTGATGAGTTTTGTATCTGGTACGGTGGTGACGATGCAGAGCGGGTCGTACGTAAATTTATCGATTATTTTAAGGCAAATAATCTCTATATCACGGTTGAGGGGGCACGCGAGTTTATCCCTAATATCAAAATAACCATCGGCGTTAGCCTGCCTCAAGACACTCCGCAAACAAACCGCCTAACTCAAGCCATGCTAGCTCACCACGAAGCTAAGCAAAACGGCGAAACTGTGCAGTTTTACACCGAAAACAGCCACATCGAGCAGCAGTACTACCACAACCAAATCATGTCGCGCACCATCGAAAACGCGCTATATAACGATACCGTGATCGTCGAGTGTCAGCCGATCTACGACGTATCTGGCGAAAAGGTGCGGGTCAAATACTACGAAGTGCTCGTGCGCCTCATCGACGAAAACGGCAAGATCCGCTATCCGGGCGAGTTTTTGGACATAGCAAAGAAAATTTCGCTTTATAATGATATCACGAAAAAGGTCATCGAGCACGTATTTAGGCTCGTCGAGAAGTTTACGAACACGAGCTTTTCGATGAATCTTTCCAGTAGTGATATCGCAAATGAGAGCATAAGAGAGCTCATAGAGAAAAAGCTACGCGTCTGCTCAAGGCCCGAGCACGTGTATTTTGAGATATTAGAGAGCGAGGGCGTGGATGATTATAAGATCGTAAATGACTTCATCAACAAGATCCGCGCCTACGACTGCAAAATTTCGATCGATGATTTTGGTAGCGGCTACTCGAACTACTACCGTATCTTGGAGCTTGATATCGACACGATCAAGATCGACGGCTCGATCATCAAAAAGCTGCCGTACGACAAAAACGCTAGGTATCTGCTGCAAACCATCATCGATTTTGCCGGAAGACAAGGCTATAACGTCGTGGCTGAGTTTGTAAGCTCAGAGGAGATCCTCGCCGAAATCAAGAAATTTGGCATCAAATACGCGCAAGGGTTTTTGCTAGGCAAGCCGACATCGCCGAGCAATATCGAGGAGTAAGCGGACGCGGCTTTGAGCCGCTAACTTTAGCTCATCTTGGTCAAATTTACCCGCTCAAATTTGACTACTCCTGCATCCAAACCGCCAAAAATCCAAGTAAAACGATAGCGAAAAATAAACCCGCCTGAAAATAGAAATTCTTTTTTAAATTTTCGTTTATCAGAGCGCAAAGCTCGGAAATAAAAATATATAGCTCGCTCACGTATATCCTTTGGCGTCAAATTTGAGTGAACCGCCAAAAAGCCGCTCAAATTTAGCTTGGATTATAAATTTGAGCTTGGCTCGTCTTTAAATTTCCTTCTAACAAAAACGGCGCAAACCACAAACGAAACCGCCGTCAAAGCGTAAAATATATAGCTAAAAATAGGATTTGCGCGAGTCTCTCCCTCTTTTAGCTTTTTAACCGAAACGGCGTTTCTAAACATATCTAGCATCGCGATACGCCAGCCGTAGTATTTGATCTGCGCCCTGCCTTCGCCCACTAGGCTCTGGGCGGCAGCTTGGACATCGGCGGAGTCAAATTTAAAATAAAGCGGCAAGCCCCAGCCCGTGTCCTCGTTTCGATACGGCATCACCTTCGTTCCGTTAATCTCGCGCGTGTAGATAAAATACGTATTTCGCGTCAAATCATCAGATTGATTTCGGTTGTCAGAAAAATCGTCTTTGTCCATGCGCCTAACCTCGCCGCCCGTGATGATCGCCTCGTCGTAGTGCGGGAAAGCGTAGTTTATCGCCGCAAACACCAAGGCGTGCAGAGCAAACAGAAAGGTAATAATGAAAATTTGAAGATATTTTTTAAATTTTTGCATTTTCGTCCTTTGGACGAATTTTACAAGATAGAAGTTTAGAAGAAGCTAAGCCCCTAAATAGGGGCTTAGAAGGATTAGGCTTTGGCCTTGCAGCCGCAGCTTCCCGCGATAAATTTAAGAATCTGGATAAAGAAGCAAACGCCGCCGATGATGAAGATCGTATCACCGATCATCCTTAGCCAGCGTAAATTTTGCAAGTGATCCATTTGCAAGAACTCCGCACTTCTAGCGTACCACATACCGACATCTATCGCGGCGACCGCCTGATAAAGACCGATCGGAAGCAGCGATGCTAAAATCATCAGCATTAGTCCCGCATTTAGCGACCAAAAGCCCACTTTCATCAGCTTGTCGTTAAATTCTTGCCCTTTGAAAAGATAAAGCGCCACGAGCCAAACAAAACCAAGAGCCAAAAATCCGTAAACTCCAAACAGCGCCGCGTGTCCGTGCACCGAAGTGGTGTTTAGGCCCTGGATGTAGAACAAAAATAGCGGCGGGTTGATAAGGAAACCAAACACGCCCGCACCCAGCATATTCCAAAATGCCACCGCGATAAAGCAGTAAAGCGGCCATTTGAGATTTTTCGCCCAGCTTTGCGCGAACTGAAGCGAATACTGATGAAAGGCCTCGGCTCCAAGAAGCACCAAAGGCACGACCTCAAGCGCAGAAAAGCTAGCGCCCACGGCCATGATCGGAGTGGTCGTTCCGGCAAAATAAAGGTGGTGGAAAGTGCCAGGGATGCCGCCGATAAGAAATAAGCTAGCACTTGCCAAGGTCGAATAGGTCGCAAATTTTTTGCCGACTAAGCCCAAAGATGCAAACACGAACGCAAGCGAAGCGGTCGCAAACACCTCGAAAAAGCCCTCAACCCAAAGGTGAACAACCCACCAGCGCCAGTATTCCATCACCGGTAGCGGGCTTCTTTGTCCGTAAAATAGCCCCGCGCCGTAGAAGAGTCCCACCGCGATAGCAGAAGCCGTAAAGATGGCTAGTAGGTTTTTATCGCCATCAGCCTTAAATCCGCCGACAAAGCCGCGAAGTACGAGAGCCATCCAGATAACAAGACCGACAAACAAAATAAGCTGCCAAACCCTGCCAAGCTCGATATACTCGTATCCTTGGTGTCCCAGCCAAAAGCTCAGGCTAGTATCCATCTTGCCAGCTATCGCCATGTATTCGCCGACAAAGCTGCCCACGACTAGGAAAAGTAGCGCGTAAAAAAGCAGATCAACGCCTAGTTTTTGAAATTTAGGATCCTTGCCGCCGTTGATGATAGGCGCTAGGAAAAGTCCGGCCGCCAAAAAGCCCGTCGCGATCCAGAAAATGCTCGCCTGGATGTGCCAAGTGCGTGCCAAAGAGTACGGGATGTACTGGGATAAATTTATGCCGTAAAACTCCTGTCCCTCGACCGTGTAGTGCGCCACGAAGCCGCCTATCATGATCTGGAAAACAAATAGTGCGAGCGCTACGAAAAGGTATTTACCAAGCGCCTTTTGAGAAGGAGTCAAATTTAGCCTTGAGAGCGGATCTGCGTCGATAGGAGCGAGCCTTTCGTGATCTTTTTCGCCGTAGAAATTTGAAAACCAAACTAATAAGCCCACGCCCGCAACCAAAATCGTAACGCTAATAATCGTCCAAAATACGTTTTCTTGCGTCGGAACGTTGTCGATTAGCGGCTCGTGCGGCCAGTTGTTCGTGTACGTAGCTTCGCTATTTGGGCGATTCGTCGCCGTAGCCCAGGTCGCCCAGAAGAAGAAATCGTTTAACTGCTCGCGGTTTTCCTCTTTGGCTAACGTGTTGTTTTTCATCGCGTAGTTTTCGCGTAGTTTTTGGTATTTCGGATCGTTGCCAAAAAGCCCATTATACTCATCACGCACTACTTTTGCCGCCGCGATCCTCTCGTCGCTGATCGTTATAACGCCGTTTTTTAGCGTATTCGTGCGATATTCGCTCTTTGTTAGAGCCTTGATGTTGGCTTGTTGCTCGGCGCTTAGAGCGTCAAATTTGGCTCCGTAAAGCTGATTTGCCTTTATATCCATAAACGCGACTAGCTCTTTATGCAGCCAATCAGCCGTCCAGTCGGGCGCCTGATACGCTCCGTGTCCCCACACCGAGCCGACCTGCATACCACCGATGCTTTGCCAGGCTTCTTGGCCTTTGTAAATTTGCTCTTGCTCAACTATGATTTTGCCGTTTTTATCGGCAAAACTCACCACCGGCGGCGCTTCGCGGTAAACCTCTACGCCGTAGTAACCCAGTATCCCGAAGGCGATAGTAACGACTGCTACCAGCACCCACCAATACTTCTTGTATTCACGCATACTTTGTCTCCTTTTGAAAAATTCGGATAAAGTTTATCCAAAATAAATTTGCGCAAAAATGATGTATATCAATAAAAGGACCAAATTTGTCCTTAAAATATGCCTTATATTAAAAAATGTATAATTTCAAAAATATATTTTAGGAGATTTTATGTTTAAATTTGAGATCGTTTATAAATTTTGCCTCATTTGCATACTGATTTTGGGGCTTTGCCTGCTCGCGTTTTCGGGGGTAAATTTTGTGCTCGGAGAGTACGGCGAATTTTGGATTAGCGCGCATAAATTTGCGGGCTTTTTGGTTGCGCTCGCGGCTGTTTTGCACGTGATAAATCGCAAGAAAAAGCTCATCAAGCTCGCAAACGAATTCATCGACGTCATCACTCGCCGTAAAAATCCTAGCATGTGCAACATGGACCGCATCATCGCCTCGCTAGAACCATATACGATAGCCGAAATCTCGCAAAAACTAGGCTTTGATGAGGCCGAGTTTTGCCGCACTTTACGCGAAAACGGCGTCAAATTTAATGGTGCCAATCAAACCCTTCGCCAAATCGCTTTTTTAAACGATGAAAAGATATTTTTCGTGCTAGTTCTCATCGTCGAGGCAAAATTTGGCAAGAGATTTTGCGGCGAACTAAAATTTAAAGGCAGCGAGAAATTTAGAAAAGCGGCATAAAATCAAACTACCGCACGCCGTAAATACGGACCGATATTTGCCCAAAGCCGCAAATAAAGCTCTGCGCGCTGCGGTGCCTAAACGCGCAGTCGTAGCAGCTCCTCTCGCCGCCGCAGCTCGCCCATATCGTCGATACAAAGTAGAAATCTAAATTTCATTTTAGCTTCCTTAAATATTTAAGTAGAATTGAACTATTCGTAAAAAAATTATATCTTTATATTTCAGTAATATTAAACGCTAGAAAATATATTTTATAAAGTATAAAATAAAAATTTAATTTTTAAGGGGATAACGTGAGAAAAAATCGATCTGATCGTATGTTGCGCTGCGGCGGTGCTAAAATCTATAGGAAAAATCCGTTAAAATTTAACCCGGTCTTATAAAAAATATCGCAAATTAATCTAGCTAAATTTTAATTTTATTTAATAATATCTTAGCTACAATTCTTGTTTTTTTAGCGTCAAGTTTGACGACCACGTTTTAGGATACCTAGATGACTACCTCATAGATACGCGTTTGATCTCAAATTTCAGTCTCGCGGAGCGAGGAAATTAATACAAAGAAAATTTATGTTTAAAGAATTTAGAACAAAATATCTAACGAATTTCTGGAACGTCGGGCAGGCGATGATTATCCTAGCCATCGTTGCGACCGTGTATTTTGGGATTTTTGGCGGCGGATGGGCGGTGACCGGCGAGATGACGCGCTGGGGCGGCGAGTTTTTGGAGCTTTTTGGGATGGATCTTAGCGGCTACTCCTACTACAAGATCACGAACCTTGACGGTAACCCGCTCACGCGCTTTGAGGGGCTTATGCTAATAGGCATGTTCGTGGGCGCTACGATCGCGGCCTTTATGGCAAACAAAGTCAAATTTCGCCTACCCGCAAGCAAAATTCGCGTTTTTCAAGCTATCGTCGGCGGCTTGCTTTCGGGATTTGGCGCGCGTCTAGCCTTTGGCTGCAACTTGCTTGATTTTTTCACCGGACTGCCGTATTTTTCGCTACATACGTGGCTTTTTGCCGTATTTATGGTGCTTGGCATCTACGTCGCCGTCAAGGTCGGCAAGCTGCCTATCTTTATGCCTAAAACCGAACTTAAAAACTTCGGCCCAAAAGGCAAAGGCACGACGCACGACAAAGGCCGCGCCGACCGAAATTTTGCCATCGGCGTGATTATCGCGATTTTAGCGATTATCTGGTTTGCGTATCTTTTGATGCAGGCGCCGGCGCTCGATCTAAAAGTTAAAGCTAGCATCTTGCCGCTTGGACTGCTTTTCGGGCTGATTTTCGGCTTTATCATCTCAAAGGGTCAAATTTGCTTTACTTCGTGCTTTCGCGACCTGTTTTTATTCGGCAGGGACGTCGCGACGAAGGGCGCGTTTTACGGTATGATAATCGCCACGCTCATCGTTTTCGTGCTGATGCTAAACGGCTACGTCGGCAAGGTTACGAATTTCTCGCCGGCGGTTGCGATCGGAGCGTTTTTATTCGGCTTTGGTATCGTATTTGCGGGCGGCTGCGAGTGCGGCTGGACGTATAGAGCCACCGAGGGGCAGCTGCACTTTATGATCGTGGGCGTCGCAAACGTCGTAGGAACTATGGTGCTAGCCCTTAGCTACGATCTCATCCCGGCATGGATCAAAGACGGCCCGAAAATCCAGCTTTTAGAGGTATTCGGTCCGCTGGGCGGCTTAGCGGTAAATTTATGTTTATTCGTTTCGGCGCTGCTGCTGGTGTTTATCTACAAACGAAATTTCTTCGCCAAAGGAGGCTACTAAGATGCATGAAGACGATTTTGAAATAAGCTATACGCTCGATATCCTAGGCGAGGCTTGCCCTATGCCCGCCGTCGCGACGCTAGAAATCCTACCGAAAATGAAAAGTGGCGAGGTGCTAGAAGTACTTTGTGACTGCCCGCAGGCGATAAACTCGATCCCTTACGACGCGAGAAACAGGGGCTTTGAAGTGCTTAAAATCGAGCAAGACGGTCCGACGCTTAGATTTATCATCAAAAAGCCTTAGTTTAAATTTAGGTGCGGAGCGGGGTTTAGGCGCGCCCTGCTCTATTTTGCTACGGCGGGCGGGTAAGTTTGCCGTTTGCAAAGTAAATTTTGCTCGCCCGGCCGCGTTTTGCTTATCTTGCGCGCTCAAATTTGTGATTCGTGCGGCGTTTTGCGTTGCCATTTTCGTCATACAGAAAATTTAGCCGCCGCACGCACATTTCGTATTTTTTCGCTTAAATTTGCGGCTCGAGAAAACTCGGAGCAAATTTAAAGAGCGAAATTTGAAACCTCAAATTTCCCAATTTATCTCGCGGCGGCTAAATTTATATTTTTGAAAGAGCTCAAATTTTAAAAATAACCGCAATTTTAATCATAACTTTTAACGTTTTACTTTTTGGCGGGATTATTTGGACTATATTTGGCGCAATCCTAGCAAGCTCAGCCGACGTCAACTCGCTGCAATAAAAGCGACTTCCGCCGCACTTGCAGATAGTGCCCATAAATGTTGCATACTGCCTAAACAACATTAGCTATTCATGCTTTATCGCACGACTTAAAAAGCAAAGGTTGCTTTAAAATAATTTTTGGGAGCGATTTGGCTCCCGAATTAATTTTTAAAACGGATTTTTTAAATACCAAATCTCGTCGAATTTTTCAATATTAAATCTACGAATTCTCTCTCCGCTTGAAAGTTGTACTTTAATCGCAAGCTGAGCATGCCTAGGGCCCAGCACGTCTATTCTATAAACGGAGGCATCGAGTATCTTGTCTGATTTATTATTTTCTAGCTCCTTTTCTATCTTTTTTACTATTTTGTCTTGCTCATCTTTGCTATCGGTTTTAACTAAAAACGCGATATCGACTGGGTTATTTTTGATAGTTTTTACAACTTTTTCACCTAATTCCTCAGGCGTTTTTGCCTCGTCGCTTACGCAACCGACCAGCACGAATGCACCCAAAACCAATGAAAATAAAATCTTTTTCATTTTTTCTCCTGTTAATAAATTTGTATAAAATTTTATCGTTTTTTTTTTTTTTTGTAAAGTCAAGCTTGCTTCATTTGAACTGTAGATGGTTGCATTTGCTTGACAGAACCGATATCGATAACCTTGTCAAAGATAAATTTAAGCTCCTCTTGGTGCGTGATAGCTAGTACGCCAAGACTCGGAAAGTCGTACTTCAGGGCGGTTAAAAGCTCTTTTGCCAGCGCGCTATCAAGCGCCGAAGTCGCCTCGTCAAGCAGCAAAAACGCAGGCTGCGTAAAATAAATCCTCGCAAATGCAAGCCTTTGCGCCTCGCCTCCGCTTAAAATCTTGCCCCAGTCTTTGATTTCGTCTAGCTCGGGGGTAAATTTCTCTAGCCGTACTCGCCTTAAAATATCGGTCAAATCGGCATTGGCGCCTTGCAAATCGCTAGGATACGCGATAAGCCGCCTTAGGCTCATACGCGCTAAAAACGGCTTTTGCGGTACGACCATCGTCCCGCACGGCAAGCAAACCTCGCCCGAGCCGTGATCCCAGATGCCCGCGATATACCTAAATACACTGCTTTTGCCAGTCCCGCTAGCTCCGCGTAGTAGTGTCCATTCGCCACTTTTTATGCTCAAATTTAGCCCGCAAACCAGCTTTTCGCCGCTTGGAGTAAAAATTTGCAAATTTGAGCATTTTAGCTCGTTTTGTTCGCCACTCTCGTCAAATTTAACGCTCTTAAATTTATCCTGCGCCAAATTTGCCGCCGTTACCTGGGCGGATTCGCTCACTCCGTCAAGGTTGCTGTTTTGTCCGTCAAATTTAGCGCCCAATTTGACCTTGGAGTCTGCTGCCTGCGCGATCTCGACAAATTTATACACGCGCTCCACGCTCGCAGCCCACTCCATGATCTGCTTATAGTAGTCCATAAACCACGCAAAACCGTCCTGCACGCTATAAAACGCCGAGCGCGCCCGCATCATGTCGCCAAAGCTCATCGCCCGCGCAAAATAAAGCGGCAAACAAGCAAAAATCGGGATTAGATTCGTGATTTTTAAGTAGCTAGCCGAAAAGCACTCTAGGCGAAACTCGGTGTTCATGATGACGCGCCAGTTGCGCACTACCTCGCTAAAGCTCGCTCGAAAGCGCAATTTTTCAGCGCCGGCACCATTCATTAGCGCGACGGCTTCAGCGTTTTCGCGAGTGATTAGTAGATTTGCGCGGTAGTCGGCTTCGACCTGCTGCTTTTCGTAGTTTAGGCGCTTTAAGCTGCGGCCGATGAAGTGCGTAATAAGCGAGCTAGCGAGCGTATAGACGAGCGCGACGTAGACCAAAAAGCCTTCTATCGAGAACTCGCGTCCAAACGCACTAAAATGCAAGACCTTTGACGCCTCCCAGAGGATAAAGGTGAAGGCAAAAAGCTTGGAGAGGTTGTAAACTATGGATTTTACGAGATTTACGCTTTTATCGGCGAGCAGGAGGCTGTCCTCTGCGATACGCTGGTCCGGGTTATCAAAGCCCTCGGCTGTGGATAAGCGGTAGAAATTTGCATTTTTTAGCCATAGATTTTCCATCTCTTCGCTTAGGCTCTCGCGCCACGAGATCACGAGTAGCTTTTTAAACCAGTTTCCGATCACGATAAAAAGCACGATAACGACGGTATAGACGAGAAATTCGCCCACAAGCGGGAGCATGAGATCTTTTTCAAATTTCTCGATCGCGTCGTAAAATTTTTTATCCCAGGCATTCATTAGCGTCGCGACCTTGACGATGGCTAGGCTAGCCCCCAGCGTCACGGCCAGCATCACCCACGCCGCTAGCGAGCGCTTGCCCGTCCAAAACCAACCCGCGATGATGAAAAATTTCTTTAAAATTTGCAAATTTAGCCTTTTTTGTTTGGTTTTATGCTCTGCTACGAGCGATAAATTTACGTTCAGAGATTTTTATGTGGTGCAAATTTTAGCCCAAATTTGGCCTGCTTTGTTCAAATTTAAAGCGTGAAGCGGTATGTTTATTTACCGCTTCGAAAAAGCCGAAATTTACGCAAATTTGATCCCGCAAAAGTTCTTTAATACGTATAGTTAAACGTCAGCGTGAAATTTCGCGGATCGCCGTAGAAGTTGTTCATGCCGGCGGTTCTGTTTTGCGTATTCATAAAATACTTTTTGTCGGTTATGTTTTTGACTGCGAGTCCGAGGCTGAAATTTTTGTTGAAAAAGTAGTTTACGTTCGCGTCCCAAAGCGCATAGGCTTTTTGCACCGGCGCTACGTAGGCTACGTTTTGATAAAAGCCCGAAGTCGCGCTCTGCCATCTAACTCCGGTACCAAAGCTTAGCTTTTGACTGCTTGAAAAAGGTATCTCGTAGCTGGTGTAAATTTTAAACAAGTGCTTAGGTACGTAGGATTTTGCGTTCGCGCCCTTGTCGTAGTTTACGTTTGTAGAGGTCTTTTTCTCGCTTTTCATATAGACGCTTTTGTTAAACGTATAGCCAGCAAAGAGGCTCCACCTATCCGTTAGCGCGCCTGAAATTTCAAGATCTAGGCCGCGACTTCGCACCTTGCCCTCGGCGATGCTGTTGGCGGTATTTAGCGGATCTTGAATGGCTCTGTTTTCTTGCACTACCTGAAATAGCGCGACCGCGGTGTTTAGCGCGCCGTCAAAGTACTCTGATTTTACGCCCGTTTCTACGTTGTAGCCTACGATCGGTTTTAGGATGTTTTTGTTCGCGTCCGTCGCACTTTGAGGTTTAAATATCTCTGCGTAGCTAACATACAAGCTGTGATTTTTAGCAAAATCCCAAGTAAGACCCGCATAAGGCGCGAAATGATTTTTGGTGAGATCTAGCGTCTTTTTGCTCGTGTGGTTTTTGAGGTCGTCCCATTTTTTGTCGTATTTTACGCTGGTAAATCTGCCGCCTACTAGCAAGTGCCAATCATCCGTGAAGTTATATCTCGTGCCGATACCAAATGCTCGCTGGTAAATTTTAGTCGTGTATAGGTCGTTATTCGTTATCGTGCTACCGTCCCAGTTGGGCTCGGCTATTGCGCCGCCGTTCCAGTTATATAGCCCGATACCAAGCGAGCTTAGGCTAGCGTCTGGAGCCCATTTGTCGTGGCGGGTAAATTTCTCGCGAGAGAGCGAGCCGTTTACGAAAAACTCGTGCTTACGCCCGAAAAGCTCGTATTTGCCGTCCGCGCCGATTTGCAAATTTACCTCGTCCGATTCGTTGTCGTATTTTCTAAATCTCACGTTGTGCGTCGGTCTTGCGATCGCGACGTTATATGGGTTTGTGCCGCCCATCGCGCCAAATTTAAACATACCTTAGCTTTTAGTGTAGTTTAGTTTGGCGTAGATTTTCGCATCGTCGCTAAGTTGATGCGAAAGCTCGGTAAAGGCGTTAAATTTCTCGTATTCGCTTTTATCCCAGCTCGAACCGAAATAGCTTTTGCGGCTCAAATTTAAAAGATTGCCGCCGGCGTCGCTAGCCGGTACGCCGTAGATATCGTAGACGCCGATCGTTCTTTGCCAGATGAGGCCTGTAGTTAGCATCGTTTTATCAGTGAGATCAAACTCAAACGTACTGCCCAGCGCCTCTCGGTGACCGTTTTTGTGGTTTTTAAAGGAGCCGGTTTTATTTAGGATGCCAATTAGCCTGCCGCGAATCGTGCCGTCTTTGTTTAGCGCGTCGGTTACGTCAAACGAGCCTCTGTAGTTGTTCCAGCTGCCCATACTTAGCCCTAGATTTATGCCAAGCTCGTCGCCGGGGCGCTTGCGGACTAGATTTACCGTGCCGCCGGGCTCGCCGTTACTCTGCGTAAGTCCCGCTACGCCGCGTAGTACCTTGACGCGGTCGTAAAACTCAAGATCCGTAAATTCTTTTGAAAATCCAAGCGTACCTTGAGCCGTGATAGATACCGAGGATGCGACGCCGTCTTCTTGGATGTTGTCGATGTTAAATCCTCTAGAGACGATGCGGTCGCGCCCGCTGTCGCGATAAAGCGTGATGCCGCTCGCGTAGTTCATCGCCGTATCGACGTCTTTTAAATTTAGGTCTTTGATGAGTTGATTTGAGACGACAGAGACTGATTGCGGAGTCTCGCGGATACTGAGATTTAGACCCGTGGCGGTGCTCATATTTCCCGTCGTATACGAGCCCGTACCCTCGGTTGTCGACAGATCGGCTTTACCGTATGCGGTGACCTCGCCGAGGTTTGCATCGACTGCGTAAAGCGAGCAAGCAAGACACATAGATAAGCCTATAAATTTGCATTGAGCGTTCAAAATTTTCTCCTTAATATTGATAATGATTAGGCGAATTATATATCAAAATATTTAAGAAAAAATAAAGAACAAACAAGCACTAAATAAGAAAAAACAGGGGTTAAATTTGAGCGGATAGATTTGGTATTTTAAGTGAAATTTGAATAAAAAGCGAAGGTGAATTCGGATCAAATTTAAAATTCAGCGAGCGTCATAAACCGCTCGCTATTTAAAAGAATTAAGCACCGATGATGATGTGGCTAGCTTTGATGATAGCAGTTACTTCATCGCCCGCTTTTAGAG
>NZ_CALIAV010000047.1 GCF_938045625.1 uncultured Campylobacter sp. | reverse complement strand
ATCTGTTTTTATCGCTTTTGCTAGTCTTTGCAGTTATTCTTTCGCTGCTTGCGGGTAGGATTTCTATTGACGGGCTAATTGATTATTATCAAAACGATAAAGAGACTCTTTACGCTTTGATACTTGACCTACGCTTGCCTAGGCTGATAGCGGCATTTTTGATAGGCGCTAGCCTTAGCGCGGCGGGCGTGATATTTCAGGCGATGTTTGCAAATCCTTTGGTAAGCCCAAATATCCTGGGCGTTGGCAGTGGGGCTGGATTTGGTGCGGTGGTTTGCATTTTAGCTTTCGGTAGTCCCGTAGCCACGCAAATAGGCGCTTTCGTTTTCGGCTTTCTAGCCGTCATGATAGCTTACGCCCTGGGCGTTTTGGCAAACAAAAACTCAAAGCTCATGCTGGTGCTTGCCGGTATCATCACGGGCGCGATATTCGAGGCGCTGATCTCCGTCATCAAATACGTTGCCGACACGCAAGAAAAGCTGCCTAGCATCGTATATTGGCTGATGGGAAGCCTAAGCGCCATATCTTGGAGCGACGTAGCGGCGCTGGCTCCCGTTTGCGTTAGCGGGCTTGTGCTTTTGAGCCTAATGGGCTGGAAGCTAAACATTTTATCCTTAGGTGGCGAACACGCAAGCATTTTGGGCGAGAGTAAATTTTTAGGCTTTATCTTTATCGTACTTGCCACGCTGATAACGGCCGCAAGCGTAGCAATAGCGGGTATCATCGGTTGGGTCGGGCTTTTGATACCGCATATTACGAGGCTGATTTATGGCTCCGATAACTCGCAGCTAGTTCCGATTTCTGCGATTTTAGGCGGGATATTTTTGATGCTAACCGACGTCGCGGCTAGAAGCGTGAGCTCGGCTGAAATCCCGCTAAGTATCCTAACCGCGCTTATAGGCGCTCCGATGATCGGCGTCATCATCGTTAAAAAGGGCAAAAGATGGTCTTAAGCGTAGAAAATTTAAGCTTTTCATACGAGCACAAGCAAATTTTGCAAAATTTGAGCCTTAGCCTAAAAAGCGGCGAAACGCTTGCGATTTTGGGTCCAAACGGCATAGGCAAATCT
>NZ_CALIAV010000046.1 GCF_938045625.1 uncultured Campylobacter sp. | reverse complement strand
TAGGCTTATTCTTATATATAAATACAATGAACAAAGGATTATTCTAAAAACAGCAGAGAAAAATATTTAAGGAAAATAAAATGGTAAAAATATTTAAAATATCAGAAAAAGTAGTTTGTGGTATGGTTTTATGTAAATCAAGCTAATATAAGAGGAGTAATTATGTTCGAAATAAAGATAAAATTAACTACTGAATCTTGTTGTTTAATTGGCAACCAAACTGAGAGTTTTTCTGTCGGTGGAGTAGATCAGTCTACAACTATAGATGAAAACGGAAGACCTATTATACATGGTTCAGCCTTCAAGGGTGCCTTACGAAATATAGTAAGAGAACTGGAAAAAAAAGAAGGAAATATGGAAGAAACCAAAAAATATGTAAAATTACTTATAGAGGAAACTTTGAAAAAATATCCTGAATTGAAAAAGATTTTGGAAAAATTGAGTGGAAAAATTTCAGATGAAGAAATGTCAACAATGAATTACCGTGTTTCTGTAAAAGGTGAGAAAGCGGAAGATGTTGCTAGAGAATATTTGAGAAATGCTGGAATTATTAAAAAATAAATAGAAAATTAAACTTTTAATTTAAATATCAGTTTAATTGCGCTATAGTTTCACTATTCAATTTCATCACAAGGAGTACCATTATGGGAACCAGAAGAGAACACGACTTCATAGGTGAGCTAGAGATAGCTGATGATGTATATTACGGCGTGCAAACATTCAGGGCGCTTGAGAATTTCCACATGAGCGGACGACCGCTTAAAGATTATCCGTATTTCGTTAAGGCATTTGCTCAAATCAAAAAGGCTGCGGCCTTAGCCAACAAAGAAGTCGGAGTTCTAGACGCGCAAAAAGCCGACGCCATCGCAAAAGCGTGCGACGAGCTGATCGCGGGTAAATATTTAGATCAATTCGTAGTAGATATGATCCAAGGGGGTGCGGGAACTAGCACCAATATGAACGCAAACGAAGTTATAACAAACGTCGCGCTTGAAAGCCTTGGACACAAAAAAGGCGAGTATCAGTATCTACATCCAAATGACCACACAAACCTCGGCCAAAGCACCAACGACACTTATCCAAGCTCGATCAAAGTCGCTACATACGCTAAACTAACCGATCTTTTAAAGGCCATGGAGCTACTAAAAAGCGAGCTAGAAGCTAAAGCAAGAGACTTTAAAGATATCATCAAAATGGGTAGAACCGAGCTAGAGGACGCCGTTCCTACGACTCTTGGCAACACATTTAACGCATTTGCAAGCTACATCAAAAGCGATATCGAAAAAATCACTGCAGCAAGAGAGTCTATGGCTGTGCTAAACATGGGCGCAACCGCGATCGGAACAGGCATCAACTGCCATCCTGATTATAAAGCGGCCGTTCATAAAATTTTAAGCCAAATTACAGGCGTAAACTTTAAGCCTGCCGATGATTTCATCGCAGCTACTCAAGACACCGCTGATTTTGTTCACGTTAGCGGCGCGCTAAAAACTGCTGCCGTTCGCCTAAGCAAGATCGCAAACGACTTAAGACTAATGAACTCAGGTCCAAGATGCGGTCTTGGCGAGATAAATTTACCTCAGATGCAGCCTGGTAGCTCTATCATGCCTGGTAAAGTAAACCCTGTCATCGCAGAGGTCGTAGGCGAGGCATGCTACGAGGTAATCGGCAACGACGTAACTATCATGCTTTGCAGCGAGAGAGGCGAATTTGAGCTAAACGCATTTGAGCCGGGTATCGCTTACGCGCTATTTAACTCTATCTTTATCCTTGAAAACGCGATGAAAACTCTAGCCGAAAAAGCTATCAGAAAACTAACTGCAAATCCTGAGGCGTGCTTAAAATCAGTACTTGGCTCAGTCGGTATTGTAACCGCGTTTAACCCATACATCGGCTACGAAAAATCTGCAAGCATCGCTAAAGAAGCGTTGCAAACAGGCAAAGCCGTAGGCGATATATGCCTAGAGAGAGGATATTTGAAAAAAGAGGAGATAGACAAGATCCTAGAGCCTAAAAATATGCTAAACCCTCACATGGGCAAATAATTTAGAATAAAGTCTTAAAGCGCCGAAGTCAAATTCGGCGCCTTTTAAATTTAGTAAGTAAAAAAATCTAATACAAGGAGTTTTCCTATGGATATAATGCTGATTTTACAGATTATAGTCCTACTCGGAGGTATCTATCTAGGCGTTAGGCTAGGTGGTATGGGCGTAGGTTACGCCGGTGGTCTTGGCGTCGTTATTTTGGCGATGCTCGGTATGAAAGTGGATATGAAAGATATCCCGATGGACGTTATTTTAATCATCGCGTCTGTTATTTCGGCCATCACTGCGATGCAAGTCGCGGGCGGACTTGATTATTTGGTTCAGGTCGCATCTAAAATTTTGCGCAAGAACCCAAAGCAAATCAACTACCTAGCGCCTATCGTTACCTATCTACTTACGATACTAGCCGGTACGGGTCACACTGCGTTTTCTATGATTCCGGTTATCGTAGAGGTTGCTAAAACGCAAAACATCAAACCTAGCGCGCCCCTTGCGCTTTCAGTCGTTTCGTCTCAAGTAGCGATCACCGCTAGCCCTATATCTGCGGCTTTCGTTGCGATGACGGGCGTTTGCGAGCCTCTTGGCGTTAGCTATCCGATGCTACTTTTCATCTGCATATCTACTACTTTCGTAGCTATGATTATTACAGCCTTCATCGTAAATAAATTTTATGATCTTGACCTCTCAAAAGACCCTATCTATCAAGACAGACTTGCTAGAGGCGCGGTTGCTGAGATAAAAGAGGTAGAGTATCAAGCTCTAAAACCTTATGCGAAAAGATCGGTTGCGATATTTGCCGTCGGCGTTTTAGTCGTCGTTTGCTATGCGCTCGTTATTTCAAAGAGCCTTGGTATCGTGGCAAAACCTATCCTTTCTAGAGACGCTGCTATTATCAGCTTTATGCTTACTATCGGCTTCCTTATCGCTACGCTTTGTAAGATCGACACTAGTAAATTGCTTTCAACCAGCACTTTCCAAAGCGGTATGAATGCGTGCATATGCGTCATCGGTATCGCATGGCTAGGCACTACTTTCGTTAACGGCCACATCGATAGCATCAAAGAGGTAGCTAAAAACGTCGTTACGCAGTATCCGTTTATACTAGCCGTCGCGCTGTATTTCCTAAGCTGCTTACTATACTCTCAAGCCGCAACCACTCGCGTTATGATGCCTGCGGTCGCTGCTGCGCTAGGTATGACTACGCCTGAAAACTCAGGTCAAATTTGGATCCTAGTAGCTTCATTTGCCGCTGTTTCAGGACTATTCGTACTTCCTACGTATCCTACGACTTTGGGCGCTATCGCTATGGACGATACCGGTACGACTAGAGTCGGTAAATTTGTATTTAACCACTCATTCTTCGTACCTGGCACCATCATGGTTGCTCTTTCGGTTGCGTTAGCATTCCTCATCGCTCCTGTTCTTCTCTAAGAATTTTGAGCCAAATTTAGCCGAGACTTCGCTCTCGGCTTTTTTAAATTTAAGGACTTTTTCATGAAACGAATCGGAATTTTAGGCGGCATGGGGCCGCTAGCTACGATAGATCTGTACGCCAAGATCGTAGAACTCACAAACGCCGCAAAAGACCAGGATAACATCCCTATCGTGATCGATAACCATCCTCAGATCCCGGACCGCACGGCGTATATCCTGCACGGAGGCGAGGATCCGTTTCCTTTTATGAAAGAGTCTGCAACCAGGCTAAAAAACGCGGGCTGTGAGGCTATCTGTATAGCTTGCAATACGGCTCACTATTTTGCCAAGCACCTAACGGAGGAGTGCGGCGTAAATATCCTGCACATCGCCAAAATCGCGACCGCGTCGATAAAGTCGAATTTCTCGCACGCTAAAAAGATCGCCGTCATCGCCACTACCGGCACGACTGCGGCTAAAATTTACGAAAACGAGCTGATCGCCGCAGGCCTAGAGTGCGTAAAAATCCCCGAAAATTTGATGACAAGCATCATGGACTGCATTTACAAGGGCGCAAAAGCAAACAAGCTAAAAGAGTACGTGGGTCTCTTTAACGAGACGATCGCGGCTATCGAGGCTGACGCATATATCGCTGCTTGCACGGAGATACCGCTGTTTTTACCGTACGTAACGAAAAAAGATAAATTTGTAGACGCTACCCTCGAGCTTGCTAAAGCAGCCGTCAAATTCGGCCTAGAAAAATAACCAAATTTGCGTCTAAACGGCGCAAATTTACCCCCTCTTAAAACAAATTTTTATAAAATCCAAGCTAAATTTAAAGGATAAACGATGAAATTTGGCGAATTTAAAAATGCAAAAACTTTGAGTCTAGCAAGCCTGCTTTGCGAGCAAAACCTGCAGCTAGCGGAGCTGATAAAGCAAAATGAGTTTTTATATATTTCTTGCTTTGAGGATAAAATTTTAGGCACTGAAAATCTCGTTCGCTGCGAGATCGGATCGGCTAGCTACGTGCTGGCTTTGCTTTGTAAATACTCGCTCGACGCGGCTAAATTTGACGAGCAAACGCGCGAATATTTTGAGGGGCTTGACGAAGGGTACCTAAGCGGCGAGTGCAACGTCGGCGAAGAGGAGTTCGAGCAGATCGCGGAGTTTTTAGAGGAGTGCGAAAATATCGTGATCGATAACTCCTTTTTGGCGCACGCGGATGCGAAAAATATATTCGAGTTTTTGCAAATGCTCGGCAAAAACGTCGTTTTGGCTGACGGCAAGCAGGGCGAGTTTAAAACGGACGGCGAGCTAGCTCCGCTAAAAGAGCCTGAGAGCTTTGACGGTAGCGTCGTGTTTTTTATGGATGAGGCGGACGGGTCAAATTTGAGCGGCGAGGTAAAGGAGCTAATCGGCTCGGCGTCGTTTGCCGCAGCCGCAAAGGTAAAAGACGGCGATATGGTGAGCGTGCAGGCTAAGGGCGTAGAAATGATGGCTAAATTTAAGCTAGAGCCGCAGATGAAGGGCACGGTCGCGCTTTGCAGGGCGAAATTTAGCGGATACGCGTTTAAGCTCGTTAATATCTCAAAAGAGGCGTAGCGGCAAGCGGTTAAATGTGGCGTATAAATTTATCCGTAGAGGCGGCAAATTTTATAAATTTAAACCCAAAAGCCGGGCTTGCTACGTCAAATTTGACGTAGCGGGCGGAGCTTTTTGACGTGAGGCGGGCAAATTTACCCACAGTCGCGCCGCTTTAAAATCAAAATTTCTTGCTATAGCAAAGTTAAATTTAGGCTAAATAAAATTTTATCCTAATGCGCGAAATTTAGTAAAAAAATCGCCTCAAAAGCGCGTAATATTCGCTTTTATATCGCTTTTTAAACGAAAAAGGGTATAATGGTCGCATGAAAAAATATTTTTTACTTTTTTTACCGATTTTGGCGTTTTCTTTTAGCCTGAGCGTAAATTCGGGCGCAGAGGACGGCAGGCCATACACCGTGATAAACATCAGCGACGAGAAGGAATTCGTCTGCAAAGAGGAGATCCTCGCCTACGACCGCAAGCTTTATTTTTGCGACGTCGCCGCCGGCGCACTACCGAAGGTAGATGATAAAATTTTGGCCCTGGCTGAAGTGAGATTTCGCGAAGAAAAGGGCGGTATGCGGATCTATGTCGTACCGCGCGCGAGCTCTCGCCTGATCTCGTCTAGCGAGCCTCTTTACGGCGCATCCGCAGTGCCGTTTAGCAAAAACGGCGGCGCAGCCAAACGCCACGCCATCGTGATAGATCAAAATTTAAGCGAATTTAAAAAACAAACAAACGCGGGGATAAATTTCGCCCCGATATTTGAGCAGATGACCGCGCCTAGCGTCGGACCGCTCGATCTAAACAAAGCCCCGATAGAAAGCGGCGATAGCAACGATATAAACATGTACCTAGATGTGAAAAAAAGCTACGACGACAAGCGCTACGACGATACTATAGCCACGATCCAAACGGCGCTAAGGCGCTATCCAAACAGCATTTTTGCCAGCGAGTTTTTGCTATATAGGCTGCGCGCTTTGGATAAAATTTTAGACTCGCAAAATAGCTTCGAGGGGCTCGGCGCGGCGGACGTCGCGAGCGAAGGGCGCGCGTGGATGAGGCGGTTCGTGTCGGACGAAAACTACCCAGAGGTGCTATATCTAGTGACCAAAGCCTACCTCAGGCAGGAGCTCGTTAGTGACGCGAACTACACGCTAGATATCCTCATGAACGAGCATCCAAACTCAAATTTTACCAAGCTAGCCGTCCTTGAGTTTGCCGACAGGCTCTACGTCACGGGCAGGCAGGACGAGGCGGTAAAGATGTACGAGGACGTGCTATACTCGGCGCAGACGCTAGACGTCGCTAGCCGCGCGGCTCTGAGCCTCGTGCAGGGCAGCATCGACAAGGCCAAATTTGACCGCGCCAAGGACTTTATGCTCAAAATTTTAAACAGAAATCAAGAGTACCTGCTAAACGACGCGTCCAAGCTAACGACGCTGGCCGGGGTATTTCACGAGAAAAATATGGACGATATCGCCGCGAGAATTTATGAAATTTTACTCGCTCGTCTAAACAAAAACGACGATGAGTACGAAACCGTACTGAAAAATCTAGGCATCGCGCTAACAGGCACGCCAGACACGCAAAAAGCATACGAATACCTAAAAAGATACCAAAGCGAGTTTGCGGACGGGCAGTATGCCGCCATCGTGCAAAATGCGCTCGATAAGCTATTTTTCGCCAGAAACGACGAGAGTAATGCGACTAAACTACACGAGCACTACGACGCGCTTATGGGTAAATACGGCAAAACGGATGTCGGTGCCAAGGCGCTAAAAGAGCAGGTTGCGCTCTATCTAAAAGAGCGTAAATTTGACTCCGTCCTGCGCTATACTCAGGCCGTGCGCGATCTAAACGATACGGACGCAAGCGCCGTTTTAGATCAGGCGGCGCTAAATTTAGCGAGTGAAGCCATCCGTCAAAACGACTGCGCTACGGCGGTAAATTTGACCGAAAACTACGGCGTAGGTGAGAAAATCGGGGCTAAATTTAAGCTCTTTGACTGCTATATGCGCCTCTCTCGTTTTGCCGCCGCGTACGATCTCGCCTCGAAAAATATCTCGACACCCGACATGCTCGACCGCGTGGAGTGGCTCATCAAACTAGCCTCTGTTTTGATAAAGACGCAGAAGTATAACGACGCCTTGCGCGTGGCCGACGAGGCGCTGGCTATCGCGTCTAGGCAGGAGTACGCCGACGTCTCGCCCGTGCTTTTTTATAGATTTGAGGCACTGATGGGGCTAGGCAGGCTCACTGACGCCGCCGCGACGATAACGGCCGTCGAGACGCTGCGCAAAAACGACTTTAAGGTCATCGAGCTCTACGACCGCATGGCCGAGGCGACGTATGGTGCGAACGACTTTTTAAACGCGTCGGTTTACGCCAAAAAGGCGATCGATCTGCAAAAGCGCCTACATATCGCCACATTTAGCCCGAAAATCGACTTTGAGTACATCGGCTCGCTAAGTAAGCTAGATAGACTAGGCGAGGCTTTGCAAGCCGCGCAGGAGCTTGTAGATACGCGCCTAGATCCCGAAAATAGACTACGCGCGCTAGCTCAGATCTCGGAAATCTACATCAAACTAAAACGCGAAAGCGAAGCAAAGCCGTATCTGCAGGAGTGCGTCAGCTCAAATTTGCAAAGCTCGTGGAAGGCCATCTGCGCCGAGCAGATGAAGCTCGTGGAGTAAATTTATCCTTATTTTACTTTTAAACCCGCTCAAATTTAGCCCGAAAGCTTGGGCTAAATTTGAGTCTGATCGCCGTAAATAGGCGGTACGCTTTTAACCATTGCGCTAAGCCTTAGCTTGTGCGGACGCGTCGCTATCTTTTTATCCGCAGATATTTTACGGCAAACGGGTCAAATTTAAAGTGTTTTGACATTAAATTTGACTTTATGTCTGATTAAATTTGCCAAGCGGCGGCAAAACGTAAAATTTTCAAAACGTAGCTACGTTTTTGCTATCAAATTTAATCCCCAAATTTAGGCGCTTTACTACGTCAAATTTGATATAATTTCTAAAATAAGCGCTTGTAAAAGGAGCTGGCTGTGAACGTAAAATTTCAAGCCGAGATGAAAGAGCTGGACGAGAAATTTGCCGCTATCCCCGAGGATGATAAAAGGCGGTATGATAGGCATAGGTTTATCAGGCGAGCGACTATGACGTACTGGTCGTCGACGTTTGTCTTTTTTTATCTTTTTGCGATGTTGGTGCCGTATTTGAAATCATTTTTTGTAAACAACGGCATAGAATTGCCGCCTGAAATTTTTAGCTATATTCGGGGCGCCGTGAAGATAGTTGCGCCTATTTTCTGGACGATTTATGTTTTAAGGCGAGATAAAACCAAGCGATACAGCTATCTTTTTGTGAGGGATCAGCGGGATAGCTTCCTGGCTTTTAGGATAGAAAATTTTGCCAGCATAGTCTTGATTTTATATCCGATTTTGCTTATTATCGGGTCGTTTTTTGTGAAGGATAGCGGCGGCGGATATGCGGCTTATGGATTTTTGTACGGCTTTGTCGTAGCTCCGATTTGCTTGCTTGTTTTTGCGATATGCTACTCTCGCAATAAAAGCTCATATGAGCCCGCACCCGAGGGTGCAGATCTTCGCAGGGAGTCCGGTCTAGCTCAAAGCGCAAAATCAGTAGAGGAAAGACTCGGCGAGCTAAACGACCTGGACACAGAATTTGATCAAATACCTTGGGATCTAAAAAACCGTTACGACGTGCATAGGCTTATCAGGCGCGCTAGTATGGCGTTTATCGGGTTTGTGCTTATGGTTTCGTGGTTTGCGAGCTTTATAGGAAACGTCTTGGGTGTTGCTTACATTGCAGTGGTGCTGATTTTGCCGTATATTTTCACGAAAATTTACCTAAAAAGCTACCATACGAAAAAATACAGCAAATTTTTCATAAAAAATCAGCGACTTTGCTTGGCGATTTTTGCGGTTGAAAATTTAGCTAGCATTGCTTTGATCTTGTACCCGATTGTGCTCATGATAGCGGCTCTGATCGCTAGAAATGACGAAAAGACGATGAGCCTGCTTTTGGGCGGCTCAAACGTATTATCGGCTTGTCTGGTTGTCTTTGCGGCATGCTATCTGTTTAACCGAAGTACGTATATCCCAAAAGACGAAGCGTAATTTTTTAAATTTGAGCGACGTTTGATATGGTTTTTGTGCTCGGCACGGCGGTAAATTAAATGGTATGGACACGGCTTGTTTTTGAGGCTTGGTTAAATTTGCCGTGCAAGATAAATTTGATAAGTTTTGTAAAATTTAGACCGTTTAAATTTGGCTTCAAATTTTACCGTGTCTTTGGTTTTGGGTTTGCGGGCAAGCTTAAATTTGACGAGAGTAGAATCAACAAGCAAATTTATAAGTGCTTTTAAAATTGGATTTTAACCGTGCGAGATCAAATTTGACCGTAAAGTCCGAGCATAAATTTTAAGCAAGAGTAAAATGCGGATTAGCAAGCGGGGCTAAATTTAACGAATCAGCGGCTAAATTTGCATAGCAAATCGCTCAAATTTAGCCGACTTTATTTACGAAATTTAAAAAATCAGTCCCTCGTCGTCTTGTTTTATTAGCGTATCTTGCGCGTCTTGTTTCGGTACCGGCGAGATCTTCGTATAGACCTCGATCAGGCCCTCATACGCAGTGTGAAAGACGCCCTCTGGCTCGATGAAGGTTTTTTGTTTTAGCGGGTACTCCTTCATATAGCTTTCCATAAATTTCTTAAACACCGGAGCCGCCGTGCGTCCACCGCCCTCGACCTTTCGCATCGGCGTGTTGTCGTCGTTGCCGTACCACACGACCACCTCTACTTCAGGTGTAAATCCGCAAAACCACGCGTCGATGTTATTATTTGTCGTGCCGGTCTTGCCCGCAACCTGCACGCCGTTTAGCCTCGCGCTTTGTCCCGTGCCGCGCTCCACGACCGTTTTCATCATATCAGTCATCAGGTATGCCTGCTCGGGCTCGGTGACGAACGTCCGCTCTGGCTCAAAAACCGCTTCTAAATTTTGATAGTTTATGATGCGTTTTATCAGGCTTGGCTCCACGATCTCGCCGCCGTTTGGAAACATCGAGTAAAATTTAGCAAACTCCAATGGCGAGATGCCGAAGCTACCAAGCGCGATGGATAGGTTTTTGGGGATGTTTTTAAAGCCCATTTCGGTTAGTTTTTTATACGCCGTATCAAGCCCGATCTCGTCGAGTAAATTTATCGTGGCGAGGTTGCGCGACTGACGCAGAGCCTCTCGCAGCGTGATATAACCCTGGAAACCGCCGCTATAGTTTTTCGGACGCCACTCGTACTGGCTGCCTTCGTTAAATACCCTTGATATATCGGCCGCCTTGCTCATCGGCGAGTAGCCCATATCTAGGGCGATCTGGTAGATAAAAGGCTTGAAGCTGGATCCCGGCTGGCGCATACTCTGCGTGGCGCGGTTGTAGCTGCTTTTGGCGTAGTCTACGCCGCCTACTAGCGCGAGGATCTCGCCCGTTTTGGGTAGCGTAACGACGATAGCGCCGTTTAGGATACTGGCGTTTGCGTCCTTGTTACGTTTTAGTATCTCGTTGTAGCCGTATTTTAGCGCCTCGGACGCCATATCTTGTACCTTTAAATCGACGCTGGTTTCGATGACGTAGCCGCCGGTTTTGATATCTTCAAAGCGCTTTGAGGCCTCTTTTAGCACCTCGTCCACGATGTACGGGGCTTTGTTTTGCGTGAGCGTATCGTCAAAGACTACGGGCTGCTCGACTAGTGCGGCCTTGTACTCAGCGTCGCTGATCCAGCCTAGTGCGTTCATCCTTGATATAACGTTGTTTGCGCGGCTAAGCGATAGATCTAGGTGGCGAGTCGGGTCGTAAGTGCTGGGTGCTTTTGGTAAGCCCACTAGGATAGCAATCTCTTTTAGCGTGAGCTCGTCAAGCTCCTTTCTAAAGTATCCCTTTGCTGCGGTCTTTATGCCGTGATAGCCGTGTCCTAGATAGACGTGATTTAGATAGCGCTCTAAAATTTGCTCTTTGGTTAGCTCGTTTTCAAGCTTCATCGAGATGATCATCTCTTTTAGCTTACGGGTTAGCTTTTTTTCTCTGGTTAATACCATGTTTTTAACTAACTGCTGCGTGAGCGTGCTTGCGCCCTCGACTAGTTTGCCTGCCTTTATGTCCTTAACGATAGCTCGCGTGATAGCCTCGGGATTTACGCCGCCGTGTTCAAAAAAACTCGTATCCTCGATAGCTACCAGCGCCTCGATGACGCGCGGCGGGATATCCTCATACTTAACGTAGATCCTGTTTTCGTCAAAGATATTTGCGATGAGCTCGCCGTTTCTATCGTAAATTTGAGTCGTGAGCTTTGGCTTAAAGTCGATGATATTTGACGCGTCAAAGGTGACTTGCGAATAAAGATAAACAAACGCCGCGCTCAGCGAAACAAAGATAATAAACAAAATCGAAGCTAAAATTCTCATAAAAAGGCCTTTAAAATTTTCACGTTTAGCCCCATTGCGGTGCTAGTTTCGCCGTTTTGGCTCAGGATGTATTTTTTGTTGAAATTCTCTATCGTCATGGCTCCTGCTTTGCCCTGCCAAAGATCGCCCGATAGGTAGTTTTGTAGGTCGGCTTCGTCAAATTTAGCAAATTTATACTCCGCAAAGCTTACGTTAAAAAGCTCGAATTTTTCGCCCAAAAATATCATCGCGGTTACGATCCTAGCGACGTTGCCGCTTTGCATTTGCAGCATTTTTAGAGCTTCCTTTTCGTCTTTTGCTTTGCCTAAAATTTTACCGCCACATACGACGACGCTATCGGCGAAAACGACGTTTTTTACGTTTTCATTCGCCTTTAAAAATTGCTCTTTTTTTGCCGCGACGATCTTTTGGACGTAAACGTTCGGCGGTAAATTTTTATCTACGCCGCTCTCGTCATAGTCGAAGAAAACCTGCTCAAATTTAACGCCGTGATCTCGCAAAACCTTAGCTCTCGTAACCGAGCTCGAAGCCAAAATAATCATCAAAACTCCCTATAAGATACGCCAAGATATGCCGCCAGCAGCGCAAACGCCACGTTTAGCGGGATGAAATAATAAATCGTAACTATGAGGTTCTCGTGAAGCTCGATGTATTCGCTATTTTGCAGGGATTTTGAGGCTTTGTTTAGGCGGTACGTGACGTAAATAACGTTTAAAAATAAAAACCCCCAGATCGCCCATTTCGTCGTTAAAATCGTGTTTAGCATCGGATCGGCGTTTTTGATCACGTTTTGCTTGGCTAGTATCGCGCCGGTTACGCCCATGATGGCGATCGAGCCGTAGATAGCGTAGCCGAGGCGCTTTAGCATGGAGATTATCGTTTGATATTTTTGCGTGTCTCCTTCGATATTTTTCATAAAAAATTTAGCGATGAGTAAAAAATTTGCTTGAAATCCGATAAAAACGATCACGGAGAGGATGTGGATAAAGGGCAGGGCGTTGCTAATCTTTGCAAAAGCTATGTTAAATTCGGGCATTTGTCCCCTTTGATCTAAAATTTTCTCGCGCTAAAGTAAATTTGACGGCGGTAAAATTTGACGCCAAAATGCGCGAATAAAATAAACTCATAAACTTATATTTTCCTTTAAATTTTATCTCGGCTCACAAAATGCAAATTTTGGATTTGCTTTGTGGCCTTAAATTTGGTTTTGCAAAAATTTGCTCAAATTTTACTCCGCAAAAGCCACGGTCAAATTTAAGCGATTTTCTTAAATTTGACCGACGCAAGCTTATTTTTCTAACTTGATTTTAGCAAACTCTAACGCCTGCCTAACTGCATCCTCGATCGCAAGTACGTTTTTACCGCCTGCGGTTGCGAAATCATCCTTGCCCCCGCCGTTTCCGCCTAAAATTTGAGCCGTAAATTTGACCCATTCGCCGGCTTTCAGTGCCGCGTTTTTCACGCCGGCAGCCAGAGCGATTTTGCCCTCTTCATTTACTTGCACGAGCAGGATCGCGGCCTTTTCGTTCTCGTTTTTAAACTCGTCTATCGTGGCCTTTATGTCGCCGCCGTCAAGCACCGCAACGCAAAGCTTGGTCTCGTTTACGTTTACTACCGCTAGCGCGTGCGCGTCTTTTGCCTGCTTGGTTTTATCTTTTAGGCTTTTTATTTCGGCTTTTAGTTTTTTTACCGCATTCATCGGCTCGGCGCTTTTTAGCTCGGTTTTTAGCTCCTCGATCTCGCCGCGCCAGGCTTTTGCTAGATTTAGCGCGGCCTTAGAGCACACGGCCTCGATCCTGCGCACGCCCGCGCTCACGCCGCCTTCTTTGGTGATGAAAAACGCGCCGATTTGGCTTAAATTTGCCACATGCGTACCGCCGCAAAGCTCCTTGCTAACCTCGCCGAAGCTTAGCACGCGCACCTTGTCGGCGTATTTTTCGCCAAATAGCGCGATAGCGCCGCTATTTTTGGCATCCTCGATATCCATTATCTCCGTCTTTGCCTCTATATTTTCGCTAATCGCGGCATTGACGAAATTTTCGATCTTCGTTAGCTCCTCCGCCGTCACTGCCTTTGGATGCGAGAAGTCAAATCTAAGTCTGTTTACTTCGACGCTAGATCCGGCCTGCGCGATATGCGTTCCCAGCACGCTTCTAAGCGCAGCGTGAAGCAAATGCGTGGCGCTGTGATGGCGTGCGATCTCGGCTCTTTGCTCGCTTACTTTTAGCTTCACGGCGTCGCCGACTTTAAGCTCTTTTTTAACCGCGACGTTTGACAAATTTAACCCGAAAAACTTCTGCGTATCTAGTACGTCGGCTGTACCTACGATCTCGCCGCTGTCGCCTGCCTGGCCGCCGCTTTGCGCGTAAAAAGGCGTCACGTCAAACATCGCCCAGCCTTGCTCGCCCGCTTTTAAAATTTGAGTTTCTTTAAAATCCTCGTCAAGTAGTGCCAAAACCTTGCTCGTGCGCTCAAGCTCCTCGTAGCCGCTAAATTTATTTTCGCCAAATTTCTCTAAAAGTGCCTTAAAATCGCCCTTTGCGCTCTTGTCGCCGCTACCTTTCCAAGCAGCCTTAGCGCGCGCTTTTTGCTCGCTCATTAGCTCGTCAAATTTTGCTTCGTCGACTTTGAGTCCTTTTTCGCGTAGCATATCGGCCGTGAGGTCTAGCGGGAAGCCGAACGTATCGTAAAGCTTAAACGCAGCCTCGCCGCTAAAAATATCTTTCGTGCGCGCTAGTTCGCTCTCAAAAAGCTCGAGTCCGCTTGCTATCGTGGCTAAAAATCTCTCCTCTTCTAGTCTGATTTGCTCTTTTACTGCCCCTTTTTTCTCGTTTAGGTAGGCGTAGTGGCCGCCCATTAGCTCGCAGACTTTATCGACGAGACGGTACATAAAGGGCTCTTTTATACCTAGCAGATATCCGTGTCTGATCGCGCGGCGAAGGATACGGCGAAGCACATAGCCGCGGCCTTCTTTGTCAAACGTCGTACCTTGAGCTAGCAGGAAAGTCACCGAGCGGATGTGATCGCTGATGACGCGATAGCTAGCGCCGCTCTCATAAGCGTACGGCTTACCGCAAAGTGCGGCTACTTCGTCTATAAGAGGCATAAAAAGCGAGCTGTCGTAGTTGCTAAATTTGCCTTCCATTATCGCCGTGACGCGCTCAAGACCCATGCCAGTGTCGATGCTAGGCTTTGGTAGCGGGGTTAGCTTGCCGTCGCTGCTGCGTTCGTACTGCATGAAGACTAGGTTCCAAATTTCAAGAAATCTATCGCCGTCGCCGCCCATGTAGTCTTCAGGCGTGTTAAAATGCTCGCCGCCTTGGTCGTAGAATATCTCCGAGCACGGTCCGCACGGTCCCGTATCGCCCATCTGCCAGAAGTTATCGTGATCTCCGAATCTATAAATGCGCTCCTTTGCTATATGCTGCTCCCATAGCGCAAACGCCTCATCGTCGCTCTCGTGAACGGTGACGTAGAGGCGGTCTTTGGGTAGTTTTAGCACCTGCGTGACGAACTCCCACGCATATGCGATCGCGTCTTTTTTGAAGTACTCGCCGAAGCTAAAGTTGCCCAGCATTTCAAAAAACGTGTGGTGGCGCGCGGTGTAGCCGACGTTGTCTAGGTCGTTGTGCTTGCCGCCTGCGCGGATGCAGGTCTGACAGCTCGTGCGGATCGGTGGGGTAGGGCGCGGTACTTCGCCGGTAAAAATGCTCTTAAACGGCACCATGCCAGCGTTTGTAAAAAGCAGCGTAGCGTCGTTTGGCACTAGCGGCGCGGACGGAATGATCTCGTGACCTTTGCTTGCAAAAAAATTTAAATAAGCCTCTCTAATATCCATCGTTTTTTCCTGATTAAAGTTTTAAAATAGAGCTGATTTTAGCATAAATTTAATAAAACTTGTTTGAGACCCGCTATAAAAAGGCGTCGGTAAAATTTAAAAATAGCTCGCATTATCCGTTTAATTACTATTTTTGACTATAATTGCCCAAAAAACATTAAAATTTGGAAAAAAGATTATGAAAAAAAGAGTTGCGATAATAGGATTTGGAAACGACGCGAAGCACTACTATAACGAGCTTCGTCGCTCCGAACGCTTCGAGCTGGCGGCGATTTTTGACGGCGTTAAAAATAGCGAAATTTGCGGACGGATTCCTTTTTACGATAATATAAACGACCTTTTGGACTCCGTGCGTATCGACGCTCTTATCGTCACTGATACGCACAAATATCTAAATTTGATACCTAAATGCCTAAATTTTATAAAATTTATCATGCTTGATCCTTGGCTTTGCAAATCAGGCGAGATAAGAGAGTTAAAATACTGCTTTAAATCCCAAAATATAGGCGCTTACGTGGCTTTTATAGATAGATTTAATCCCGTTATCGCCTCTATAAAAAAAGAACTTGCCAAAGAAAAAGATATTTTTTCGATAAATATCGCTCGCGGCTTTAGCAGGGGCGTAAATTTGCAGCTTGAAATTTTACAAAATATCGATGCCGCAAGGTTTATAACCGGTAGCGAGATAATCTTTAGCAATAAAGTTTCAATCCAAAACGACGACAAAAGAAGCGAAACGGACTCGCTTTTTCAGCTTAAATTTAAAAACCAGACGCTAGCTAGTATCCACAACTCAAAGCGCATTAAAGCAGAACGATTTACGATCGAATTTGCCGCGAACGGGGGCGTGTATTTTGGTGATATGCTGGGCCTTAAGCTAAACAAATACACGCTTGAGGGGCAGCAAAATTTAAAGGTTTATGGCGACGTTTCGCCGATTAAAGCGTTACTTAACGAGTTTTATCAGGCATGTTGCGGCACAAAAAGCGATCTAAGTACGCTCGAAGACGCGCTAAAGGCTCAGGAGATTTGCGAATGAGGCTAATTTTACTGCTAAATATGGGCGGACCAAACGACCTTAGCGAGGTTGAGGTATTTTTAAAAAATATGTTTAACGATCCATATATCTTGGGGATAAAAAGCCCGCTTTTGCGCAAATTTGTAGCGTTTATGATAACCAAATCTCGCCTAAAAGCCGCGCAAAATAACTACCGTCAAATCGGCGGCAAATCGCCTATCTGTGAGCTTACGGCGAGACTATGCGGTAAAATTTCGCATTTTTTAGACGATGATACGGAGGTAGCCTTTGCTATGAACTACACGCCGCCTTTTGCGAAGGATGTTTTGGCCGAGTTTACGGAGGCTTCGGAGATCGTTGTTTTTCCTCTCTACCCGCACCACTCGTTTACGACCGTAACATCTAGCATAAGCGACTTTGAAAAGGCGCGAGCCGAGCTAAATTTAAAGGCGAAAGTAAAAATCGTCGAGCCGTTTTTTGAAGATGAGAGATATAACGAGATCGTCGCGGACGACATCGAAAAAGCTGCGAGTAATCTAAACCCAGGCGAGATAACGCTGGTATTTTCGGCTCACTCTTTGCCGCAAAAGATGGTTGATGCGGGCGATATATATGAGGAGCATGTCAAGCGTCACGTTCAAATTTTAACCGAAATTTTGGAGAAGCGAGGGGTTAAATTTAAGCAAACGATGCTGGCATATCAATCAAGACTCGGTCCCGTAAAATGGCTCGAACCATCGCTAAATCAGGTCTTAGCCGAGCTAAAAGATAAAAAAGCGCTCATCTATCCGATCTCGTTTTGTATCGATAACTCTGAAACCGTTTTTGAGCTGTCAAAGGAATTTCGTCATATCGCCAGTGAGTTAAATTTTGATTTTTACGACGTCGTAGGCTGTCCAAACGATAGTGAAAAATTTGCTAAATTTATAGCAGATAGAGCTAAGGAATAAAATTTGCTTGCGATAATGTATCTTTTATAAAGGATGCAAAATGACGATCGAAGAGCAAAAATTTATCCAAAAGATTTTGGCCGAGCTTGCGCAAAAAGCCATAGAAAAGACTGCAAAGGCGGTAAAAGGCGCCGACTTTGAAAAAGAGCTCAAAAAAGCCGTTGAGCCGATAAAAACCGCTAAAGAGCCTGATGTGGAAGGTTTTAAAAAGACTCTTACGCAGCTTGGCGCGGCAGGATTTTTATCGCAGATGAACGAACAAAAAATCCAGGAAAAGCTAAGGGTCAAAAAAGAGGAGTTGATGGAGGCTCTAGGGCTAAATACCGATATGAAAAAAAGCCTAAGAGATGAGCTTGAAACCGTACTGGACGATCTTTTGACCAAATACGAAAAGGAGCTACGAGCTAGTTTGCAAAGCAACTCCTTGCTAGAAAAACAGCAATCTTTGCAAAATAAAAATCCGTCGATGTTAAGTACGGTTTTGGGCATCGTGTAAATTTGGTGTAGTTTTAAGTCGCGGCGAGAATCGGCATGAAATTTGAATTTAATTAAGAATCAAAGCCTTAAAAGCTCACCGAGGCTAAATTTGCATGTTTTGAGTATGGTTGCCTATAGAGTTTTTGGTTGATGAAAAAAATTTCACATAAAATGGCTATTTTCTCTTACAATCATCAAATTTAAAAATAGCTTTTTAAATTTGATCTTGCTAAATTAAACAATCTTGTATTTAAAACTACCTATCGGTGTTGTACAAATTTGCTTATCATTAAAATTTAAGCAATGCGTCGCGAAGTCGGTGATAAATGATTGAAATTTGATTGATAGCTTTGTGGATTTGAAAGAGTAAGAAGGCGAGAGTTTATCTCGCCCAAATTTGATTAATAAAGTCCGAATTTGCCGTCAGAGCGCTTGTAGATCACGCGCATTTTGGCGTCCATATCGTTAAATACGTAAAACTGTGCATCGCTATCTTTTAGCTTTTGCATAGCTTCCTCGATCTCTAGTGGTTTATATAGCTCAAGCTCCATAGGGATTATCTCATCTACCTCGCCGTCAGTCGTCTGCTCGTCTGCGATCGAGGCTCTAACGGCTTTGCCGTCGTCTTTGTTTTTGACGGTGGTGTTTTTGTCGTGCTCGCGGCGAAGTACTTTTGACGCTCGCTCAAGTGCAAGATCGACTGCAGCGTATAGATCTTTATCTTTGTGGCGGATTACGATCGTGTCTTTTTTTGCCAAATTTAGCGCAAATTCTACGCTAAAACCTTTTTTGCCGTTTTTTTCGTCCGCAGAAACTACGCAACGACCCGAAATAATATCCAGTCCGTATTTGTTAAGCGCATCAAATGCGTTTTCTATATGTTGTTTGATTGGGTCTGTTAGGTCAAATTGTTTACCTACGATGCTTAGATTCATCATCTCTCCTTTGCGTTAAAGTGCTAGCATTATAGCATATAAAGTATTATTTTAGAGTTTTTGAATCGTGCGTCTGTGAATTCTTATCGGCGGAATATTGGCATTTGCTGACCTAACGACTACGTCTAATATAACCGTTCCGGCAGATTCCGGGGTTAGTATCGGCACTACCGCCGAACCTCTGCCGGCAGCACCGTTGCAAGCTCCTATAGTGCCGAGTGCCATATTTGCTGTTACTGTTACTGTAAACAAAGAGGTGGCGACATTGTTGGTTGGAAAAGTTGTTTGTAAAATAGGAGTAGGATTATTCGCGTTTAAAAATGCGCAGTTTGCTACTTGCGTGAAATTTGTGTTTAGGAGATTGAAAACAGCTATCTCGGTAGCGCCCTGAGCTAAGAGTTCGGCTTGTTCTCGCAAGAATACGTCCGATGTTTGTTTTGCCGTAGTTGCAGAAGTATTTAGCGAAAACATAGCCAAAGTAGCTATTAGAACTACAAAAAGAATAGCGGTAACTAAACTAAAACCTTTTCTCATTAGTATATCGCCTTTGTTTTGCATACAGTAGTCTCGGCCTCTGCAGGCTCTAGCGATCTGCCGGCGTCCCTTATGCATAGTTTTAAAACTATAATACCGTTTGCTTCCGTAAAGTTAAATCTCGTTACGTTTGTAGCTAGCAGATCTGAGTTTCCGTTATTATACTCTTGTCTTGCCCATGGACGAAAATTATAATGAAGAAATAAGCTAAAATCTCCATTGGCGCTAGCTTGACCAGGGACTACTGCATAAGCCGTGTGAAGTAAATAGTATTGTTCCGAGATAAGAGCATCTCTGTAGTTTGCTATACTTAGTATGTTATTTTGGCCATTGGCTACTATGGTGCCTACAGAATTTGCATTCGTTCTATTATAGCCAAAAGAAGTAGCGGAGTTAAGACTCATGTTTTTAAACACTATGCCTATATTGCCGTTGGCTATGCTGGCTACATTGTTGGTGAGATCTCTTATATTTTGATCGGCTGAGAAGTTAGGCGCAGCCGCGGATATGGACAATCTGCTTCCGGGAGTCGATACTGTTCCGCTTCTTACGTTTTCGTCTATGGATGCTATTGCGGTATTTGGACTACTCAGGTCTGCAAAACCGCTCCATCCCCCATCTTGAAAGCTCTCGTAGCTATACGTCACCCACTCTAGGATAGAAAAGGTGTTGTTTAGCCCCGCCGCGCTAGTAGATACGAAAGCTCCGTCGTCTAGATTGGGGGGGCGCCCACCCGGCTGTTTTCCTATCGTTGAACCCCTAACTCGTATGGCAAGTCTTTTTGAAATTTGCTCTAGAACTAATTCGGTTTGTGTTTCTAGGGTATTGATGGCTCTACTCTGGAGATAGCTTCTATATATATTAAGAGTCATTTGGATGCCCATATGCGATAATAGTCCTATTATCACTATAACGACCATTAGTTCAAGTAGCGTAAAAGCTTTTTTCATTTTATCTACCAGACCTTAGTTAAAATCGCTGGCGCGTCGCCGATATTGGCCGAATATGCTCGCAGGATTATCTGATGGCCGTTTCCTTGTCCTCTAGTGTTTTGAGTGGTTGCCGTTACGGCAATCTCCCGTACGTCATTGTCTGCTGCGCCGGACATATTTCGCGAGAGATTTACGTTGCTTACCAAATTTGCCGTTATTATGCTATCTCTATCGTATCCTGCGGCGCTAATTATCTGCGTACGTCTTCCGTTAAATGAGTTCAAAACGCCTGTTCTGTTTTCCCATGGACTACACGCTACGCCTGTTCTTGCTATATTGGAAAAAATTCTTCTTCCCTCTTGCGGTATGCCGTTTCGGGTATAAAAATTTGCCAAATTTCCAAATATCGGAGTCGAAAGTCTTTGGAAATCGCCCCGTCCGGTGCAACTCCAAGCTGCGGTAGAGATGATAGCTAGTCTCGTTTTTGCGTCCATTACTGTTTCTTGTATTATGGCTAGGCTGTTATTTTCCGATACTCTAGAAAATACATTTGGCACTACAGCCATCGTCAATCCCATAATAACGATGGCTAGTATAAGTTCTATTAAAGAAAAGCCCTTTTTTGCTCTTACCATTCTATTCTCTTGCTTGGTTTATTTATGATATTATTTAGCCTGCCGCCGCCTCGCGTACCCACGACATTACCTACGCCTACGTCCGTTCCGTTTTCATCTAGCGCTTGTCCTCCCCAGTTTACGTTATTTGACGTAAAGTTAACGGTAAAGCGATTTACGGCAGCCAAAGCATTTATCGGGTCAAATATAAGCCAACTTGAGGCAGGCATACTGATCACGTCCGTACCTACTATGGTGCTTGATAGCCCCATGTTGCCTATTCCGTTTGCCGGAATCGGAGTGGCCGGGGCTATCGTAGTCGTAGCAGCGCCTGCTAGTGCCCCGCTCGTTCCTTGAGCTAAATTTGTATGAGCCGCATTTACAAACCAATTACTCGCTTGCGGTAGCTGAGTGCCTGCGGCTAGAGCATATATGGCGTTATTGCAAGCGTTACAATATATGCCGTAGTATAGGTTCTCATTAAATCCAGCCTGCGGTCCGGTGTATGTCGGCGCATATACCCTGCCGTAGTAAAATTGCGTCGTACTGACGGCGGTAGGTTTTACGTATGCGGCGCCGGCTACGGCGTCAGCGTCTGATATACTGCCCATCGTTAAGTTTTGGTTGCTTAAAGTAAATGGATTTTTAGGTATATTTACGCTTCTTGCAAAATTTAGCCTTACAGTTACAGGTGCCGTGCCGCCGTTAAAAGCATTGGCGTTTACGCTATATGCGCCATTGTTTGCTACGGCGTTTACTTTTCTTACGAAACTAGGCGGATTGTTGTCAAAAAATATAATTGCATTTTGAATATTTGCAAGCGTTGCCACGCTACCGTCGTTGTTTCTAAAGTCGCCTAAAATTTGATCTATCCCCAAGGTAAAGCTATTGTTTCTAGAATAGCAACCGGCACGGTATAGCGTAGCAACCGTCCTAGCGGCATCGCCTAGTCTAGCCGTTAGACCAAACGTTACGTTTGCTCCCATAGGCGCAACGTTTGACATATATGTCATACTTCCTCCGGCAAAGTTGGTTACGGTTAAATTTTGCGCCGCTATATCATTTGGTACGAATAGCAAATTTTGCTCGCCTCTAGTTTGGGTATCGCAACCTATCTGGCCGTTTGCGTCTTCTGTCGTGGTATCACTATCTGTTATGCAGTCGCTAGGATTGCCGCCGGTGCCTCTATCTACGTTTGTCCACTTCGTATCTTTGGCGTGTATGGCGACGTGTCCTATATTTGGATATACGAAGTCGCTAGTAGTGCCTCCGCCTTGTGATATTCTTATTTCACCTAGTCCGTTAGTAGTATCGGCTTCTAGGTTTATACCGTTTAAAAACGTAAAACCGTCAGTACAAGTTGCCGGAACTAGAGTCGATCTTCTAAGCGTAATAGGTTTTATATTTGTCGAGTAGTTGGCTGCCGTATTGTTTTCATTATCTATGGCTTGTACCCATATATTTTTATACGCTCGTCCTCCGACCATGCTTCCAAAATTTGTCGAATTAGTGGTACTGTTGTAAATTCTCAGTTCCTTCGGCCTTATAGAAAACGAATCGGAACTACAAACTTTGTGGTCTATATTTTTCGCGTCTTTATATGAAAGTCTAAATATCAAATTTGGATAGGCTTTTTTGATTAAGATATTTTTTAGATCTATTATGCTTTTGTTGGCAAGGTCTGTTTTTGGTACTCGAATCGCTTGGCCGCCTTCGATTACGTTTGGTGCGCCGTTGCAAGGTTTATTTGCTTCTATTACGTCTACGTAAACGTCGTTGGCAAAGTTAAAATCGTCAAGCTTTTTAACCTCGTTGCCGTTTTCTTCGCTTATGAATAAATTTACTAATTTAACATCAAATTTTCTTGCGACAAGTTGAGTGAATAAATTTTCCGAATTACCCAATGCGCCGAATTTTTTATTTACAACTTTTGATGCTATACTTCCTACTCTTAGTTGATATTTTGTTTCGGTGCACTCTTCGATGGCACCCTTATACACTAGCTTTATGCTAGGATTTTCAAAATTTGCGGTATATGAATTTCTAGCAAAAGCCTCTCCGAGTACTGTATCAAATTGTATAAAGGCTTGATTATTGCTTCCTATCGTACCGCCGTTACCTCCGCCAGCACCTTGACCGACTAGGAATTTTAGCTTACCTGAGGCATAAGTTTGCAAATTTGTATTATCTGGGTTTTTATCTCCGGCTCCTACCGCAAATGTCGATCCTCTTCCGACGTCGGGTTTTATAAACGTAGTATTATTTATATATGTCGAATTTTTTGGATCTAGCGCAGTGTTTACCGATAATTTTTGCGCCTCTTCGTTTCCGTTGTTTACTATTTGAAGCCTAACTCTTAGCGTATCCCCTTTTTTTGCGATAGTTTTGTTGCTGGCATTGGTGCTAACCGGTTCAAAGTCTTGTTCGCTAGTTTTATTTTTGTCCCTAACATATAGAGTTTCTATATAACATACTTTCGGTACATACAGATCGGTAGAAAACGCCAGCATACCCACGGTGGCTTCGTCGCCTTGTAGGCTACCATCAGGTCTTTTGATTATTTTTGCAGTTAGCCGTATGTCGGCAGACGTTTGTTTATTGGTAAGTTTTCCGGTAATATCGTATGTATCTAAATCCATACTCGCGTTATATTTTTTGCTAGGGTTTAAGTGCTTATTAAATTTAGATATAGTGGAGTTAAACTGGTCGCCTTTTTGATTTAGGGTACTATCAAAAATTGAGCTATACGTCGAGTAGCTATCTTTTCTAATCTCTATGTCTTCAGCCGAGATCTCGCTCGCTGCGCCGAATGAAAGAGTGGTAAGAGAGGAAACTACCGCACCGTTCACTGGAGTATAAAAGCCGCTAACCGTTATGTCTGCGCTTCTGCTAGCTCCCTTGTTTAAATCTAGCGGCGTTAGTAGCTTGATGCCGTCAAATATATTGACGCCTTTGGGTTTTATTTTTTTACCGTCTTTGCTACCAAAGTCATATACGATAACTAGCGCCCATCCTCCGTATCTAGGGGATTGTAGATTGTTAAACCATTTACCGTCGGTGTATGAATATAGGCCCGGAGGTATTCCATCATGAGTTTTTATATTTCCTGCGCTAAAAGTTCTGCTTGCTACGGTATTTCCTAGGGACTCTTTTACTAGCTCGGTAACATCAGCGCTTGTTTGATATTGAAATCTCATGCCCCTACTTGAGAGCGACCCAAACCAAAACGTATCTTTTTCGTGTGCGGTAATATTATAGTATCCTTTTGGTGTTCCGAATCTTATCGTATTGAAGTTTTTTATCGTATCAAAGTATTTATCTCTAGCCGTGTTATCGTTTGAAATACTCCAACCTAAAGAAAAACTTCCGGCCCAATAAAGTCTAGCATAAACAATTCTTTTTCCTACTATATCATTTGCTATGCTTGCTCCGTCGGTATTTTTCCTATCGGAAAAGTCAAAAGTCGCTTTTGATGAGTTTAAGCTATAGCTTGTATCCTCTTTTTCAAATACAACATTTGTAATGGACGTATGTATCGTAGTGGAACTTAAAATAGGCCTGTAATTATAGCCGTATCCTTGAGAGCTATTGCCTACGGTTCTTAATACGGAGGCCCCGATAGTCTCTATATCGCCGTATATTATCTTTCGTTCTTCTAGTCTTTTAACTCCGTATTGGTCTATTACTTCTTCATTTATGACTCTTTTTTGAAGGTTGGCAGTTTCTTTATTGTCTAGATATCTGCTAGATGATGCAGATACTAAATTATGTTCCAGCTGATTTTTATCTTTTACAGCAAAGGCGCTACTTGAGCTTAGTAAAAAAATCGCAATTAAAAAAAAATTAGAATTTTTCACTTGGTTTTCCTTAAAATTTTTACTTCTCAATAAAATCCGAAATTTTTTCAGCCTGTTTATACATCGGATATGTCCATGCATCAAGGACTATTTGCGAGAGCGTCATATTTGTCATATTGCAAACGATAGGAGCGATGAAATTTACCGTCGATGTCTCGATCGGAGTGCTCACGACCATGATGTTGTAAATCCTTAGCTCGCTTTGATCGTTTATATCCATCAGCTCCTGATAATACGTCGGTATCTCAAATTCGTAATTTCTCAAAGCATACGGATTTATCGCGGTGAAAGACGTATCGTCGTCCATGCTTTGAAGCTTTATGAAAAACTGATCTAATTCTTTTAACTCATAACTTTTGATGTGCTCAAAGCCTAAAATCGGACTTTTGACTTGGAAAATCATATACGTCTCCTTAATTATACATTTACTTTATTTACGCGAATTGTATCCAAAATTTCCTATTTTTAAGCATAAATGAAATCAAATTTACCGAAAAGCAATAAAAACAATGGTAAAATAGTCCGTTTTAAAAAATTTAAAATTTAAGGGAACGTATGAAAAATTTGATCAAATTTTTATCTGCGGTGTTTTTTGTTGGTTTAATCGGCGGTTGTGCCGACAAATACACCGAGCTTTATAATCTAACGCCCGATCAGTGGTACTCTGAGATTATCGGCGATATCAAAAATCGTGACCTAGAAAGTGCCGACAAACACTATACGGCGATGTCTAGCGAGCACGTAGCTAGCCCGCTTTTGGAGCAAATTTTACTGATACTAGCTCAAGCTCACGCTAACGACGAAGAGTATCTGATGGCAAATTTTTACCTCGATGAATACCTCAAAAGATACGGCGATGGCGGCCCTAGGAGTGAATTTGCACAGTATCTAAAGATAAAAGCGAATTTTGACTCGTTCTCGCAACCTAATCGCAATCAAAAGCTAATGCAAGATAGTATCGCCGAGATAGAAAAATTTCTCTACATCTATCCAAACACCCAGTATCGCCCGCTGATCGAAACTATGCTGGTTAAATTTAAGCTCGCGATATACAACCTAGACGTGCAGATAGCCGATCTGTACGAGCGCACAGGTAGGGATGAGTCGGCGCAAATTTATAAAGAAAAGGTGCAAGCCTCGCCGCTAAATGACGCAAATATCGTGCTTCCGCAGCTTCCTTGGTATAGAAAAATGTTTGAATAGGAGCTAAATATGCAAATTTACGAATCAAAAATGTTCCCGGCGCAGCTACCCGTCATCGTAGAGGACGAGCTGTTTTTATATCCATTTATGATCACGCCGCTTTTTTTGAGCGACGAGGAAAATATCGAAGCGCTAAATTTGGCTCTCGAGTCGCAAAGCCCAATCCTAGTCGTACCGACGAAAGCGCAAAACGAAGGCGCTCGAGAATTTGACTCCATCTACGATGCCGGCGTCATAGGCACCGTGATGAGACGAGTGCCGCTACCGGACGGTAGAGTAAAAATTTTATTTCAAGGAACTAGCAAAGGCCGCATAGTCTCAAAAGTCTCCTCAAAGCCGCTGCAAGCCGTCGTAGACGTACTGCATGAAAAAAGACCCGAAAACACCAAAAGCGACGCGCTACTAACCGTACTTCGCGAAAAAGTGCGAGATCTGGCCGCGCTTAGTCATTTTTTCCCGCCCGATCTTTTAAAAACGATAGAGGAGAGCGCCGAGCCCAGCCGCGTTTGTGATCTGATTTTAAGCTCGCTAAGGCTAAAGAAAAAGACTGCGTACGAGTTTTTTATCGAGGAAAATTTGGAGCAAAAGCTGCTAAAACTCATCGACTACGTCATCGAGGAGATCGAGGCGAACAAGCTTCAGCGCGAGATAAAAAACAAAGTCCACTCAAGGATCGATAAGGTAAATAAGGAGTATTTTCTAAAAGAGCAGCTAAAGCAGATCCAGCAAGAGCTCGGCTCCGATACGAGCCGCGAAGAGGAGATCGAGGAGTACCGCAAGAAGCTGGAAGCTAAGAAAAAATTTATGGGTGAGGACGCATATAAGGAGATAAAAAAGCAAATCGACAAACTATCGCGCATGCATCCGGACTCCGCCGACGCCAACACGACGCAAAGCTACCTCGACTGGGTCGTGGAGGTGCCGTTTGAAAATCTGGCGAACAAAAAACTAAGCGTGCAAGAGGTCGCAAAGCAGCTAAATGCCGATCACTACGGGCTTGAGAGGCCAAAAGATAGGATAGAGGAGTATTTTGCTCTGCGCGAGCTTTTGCAGCTGCGAGGCGTCGCGGGAAAGGTAAATAACGGCGCGATATTGTGCTTTGCGGGACCTCCAGGCGTCGGTAAAACAAGCCTAGCAAACTCCATCGCAAAGGCGCTAAAACGCGAGCTAGTGCGCGTGGCGCTGGGCGGTCTTGAGGACGTAAACGAGCTGCGCGGACACCGCCGTACCTACATAGGCGCGATGCCGGGCCGTATCGTACAGGGCATAATCGAAGCAAAGCAAATGAACCCCGTCGTGGTGCTAGACGAGATCGACAAGGTCGGCAGGAGCTTTCGCGGCGATCCGACTGCGGTACTGCTAGAAATTTTAGACCCCGAGCAAAATAACAAATTTAGAGATTATTATTTAAATTTTAATATCGACCTTAGTAAGGTCGTTTTCGTCGCGACGGCAAACGATGTGAGCGCCATACCACCCGCGCTTCGCGATAGGATGGAGTTTATCGAGCTTAGCTCATATACGCCGCAGGAAAAATTTGAGATCGCGAAAAAATATCTAATCCCTCAAGAGCTCAAAAAGCACGGACTAAAGCCTAGTGAAGTGACTCTAGGTAAAGACGTGCTAAGCCTCATCATCTCGGACTACACGCGAGAAAGCGGAGTGCGAAATCTGCGCCGCCGTCTGGCGGATATCTTTAGAAAAGCGGCAAAAAGACTACTCGAGGGCGAAGTGCAAAAGATAAACGTGACGACTAAAAATTTGAACGAGTTTTTAGAAAAGAAGGTCTTTGAGATCGAGCATGCAGACAAAAAACCGCAGATCGGCCAGGTAAACGGGCTGGCGTGGACGAGTGTGGGCGGCGATGTGCTAAAGATCGAAGCTATACGTATACAGGGCAAGGGCGGACTGCAGATCACGGGCTCTTTGGGCGACGTGATGAAAGAGAGCGCGTATATCGCATTTAGCCTCGTTAAAGTGCTAATCGATGCTAAAAAGATAAAAGTGCCTGCCAAAATCATTCCGAGCCTGCCTGACGACGTCAAAGACGGCGTGAAAAAAGAGCCGAGCCCTAGCGAAGTGTATCGTCGTTATGATTTACATATACACGTGCCGGAGGGCGCCACGCCAAAAGACGGGCCGAGTGCAGGCATCACGATGGTGACGGCTATCGCCTCGATCCTAACGGATACCAAAGTGCGAAGCGACGTGGCGATGACGGGCGAGATCACGCTAAGCGGCCGCGTGCTGCCTATCGGCGGACTAAAAGAAAAGCTTATCGCCGCGCATAAGGCCGGTATCAAAACAGCTCTGATACCGCGTAAAAACTATGAACGCGATCTGGGCGACATCCCGCAAGACGTCAAAAATGATATGCAAATTTTACCCGTAGACGTCATCGAAGACGTGCTAAAAAATGCGTTCGTTGCAAAATAACTACAAAATTTGATTAAATTTAGCCTCGGTATCGGGGCTAAATTTCTACTTTAGTATCTTTAAATTTATTTGATTAAACTTTATATTTTGAAATTATTTTTTATGTAATGCGTATGCAAATCGGCTGGATGCTAGGGTGGTATAATTTTTTGATTGCCCATAAAATTTGAGTACTGATTTATTGATATAAATTAGCTTGGATCTCGATATTTAAAATTTGTGAACAACATTGTTGGTGTAAATTTATAAAATATAGTGCCATCAATCGATCTAAAATTTAGCATATGATGTTTTTTGTGTGCGGGTTTTTATGATGTTAATTTATAAAATTTAATCTCGTCAGTGGCAATACTGTTATGTTTATTTTAAGTAAGAAGTTTGTCTTATAATTAAGTCTGAGAAAAGCGAAGTAGTGTAAAATTTGAAAAGAAAAGATAAGCCCTAAAAAAGGGCTTAAAAATTATAGTCCCTCAAAAGGGTTGGTCACTACGTTATCGCGATCGACTACGTAAGGTATCAATGCTGCTTGGCGAGCGCGCTTGATAGCCTTCTCTACCATCTCTTGATATTTTTTAGAAGTGCCAGTTAGGCGTCTTGGCATGATTTTAAATCTCTCTGATAAGCAGTACTTTAAAAGTGAAGTATCTTTATAGTCGATAAATTCTATCTTTGCTTCCGTAAATTTGCAGTATTTGCGTGAATATTTTCTTTTTTCAGCCATTGTTTTTTCCTTAATTAAAATGGTATCGTTTCATCGCCGTCATCGTATTTGTCGGCATCTATATCTATTTCTCGGACATTATCGCCATAGTATTCTTCTTTTGGCTGTTGCTTTTGTTGTTGCGGTTTATTAAAATTTTGCCTTTGCGCGCCGCTTTGAGCGTAGCTATTTTGCTGATTTTGTCCACCTTGATAGCCGCCGTAGCCGTTATTTTGGTAACCGCCTTGCTGATAGCCTTGATTACTATTTTGATTGTATCCGCCTTGTTGCTGTCCGCCTAGCATCTCCATATTTTCCACGCTGATCGTGTGTTTGCTTCTGTTTTGTCCGTTGTTGTCTGTCCATTGGTCGAATTTTAAGCGGCCCTCGACTAGAAGCTTTGAGCCTTTGGAAAGATATTGGTTTGCTATTTCCGCTTGTTTTCCGAAAAATGTTATGTCTATAAAGCACGTTTCTTCGCGTTTTTCACCGTTTACATTAAATTTTCTCGTTACGGCGATGGCGCTGTTGCCTATGGCTGCGCCCGCAGTCGTATATCTAAGCTCGATATCTCGTGTTAAATTTCCTACCAAAACGACTCTATTAAACATTTTTCGTCCTTATTCTTGCGTTGCTGGAGCTTCTTCTGCTTTGACTTTCGGTTCTTTTTTGTTTAGTTTGATGCCCTTGCTCATCTTTTCCCAAGCGGCGATCTCTTTTTTGTTTTCAAATTTGACCGTTAAGAATTTGATGATCTCTTCGGTGATTCTTATGATACGCTCGACTTCTGCGATAGCTTGTGTCGGAGCTTCGAAATACACGACGAAATAAGTTCCGCGCTCGTATTTTTTCACGGTATAGGCTAGTTTTCTAGTGCCCATAGACTGAACAGACGCGATATTTGCGCCGTTTTTGGTTAGGATTTCTTTAACGAAATCAACTTTTGCGCTTACTTCTTCTTCCGTCAAAGTAGGCTTCAAAATGAATAAAAGCTCGTAGTGCTTCATTGATTCTCCTTGTGGGTATTAAGCTCGCTTGCACGGTTGCAAACGGGCAAGGAAGTCTTTCGACAAGAGCTGATTTTATCTTTTTTTTACTTAATATTTGCTGTTTTTGCCGATAAGATTTTGTAGGCCGAGCACGCAGGAGAGTAGAAAGGTTTTTTTATCGAGCGGGGAGTTTGTTTTTAGTTCAAATTCTGCCAAATTTAATGCGATAAAAATTTCCCTATACGCTTTTAAATTTACAGCCAGGCACTGCCTTTTTAGTTCATTTGCGACGTTTGGTGGCGGTGCATAGCCGAGTGTTTCTTTGATGTCAAATTTGCCCGTTATTTTGATACCTGCATGCAGTTTAAAAAGTCTAAAAAACGCGCGGTAAAGTGAGTTAATAAACAAAATTTCATTAAAATTTCCATCATCTGCGCAGGAGAAAAAATCGGCCCTGATATCTTTTAGCGCGATAAATTTATCGAAAAAATCGTCAAAACTCACGCTTGAGAGCGAAAAAACCAAGCTTCTCACGATATTTTCGTTTATGGGTTCGTTTAGAGAGGCTAGTTTGTTTAGTTCGTTTGCAGCCAGATATAGATTTTCATTATGTATACGGTAGAGTTCAAAAAGCGCGTTTTTCGTGATGTTTAGGCTCATTTTAGCAGCTTGCCTGCCGAGCAAATTTACGGCTTCTTCGGGCGAGCCGGCTTTAAAAAATCTCGCAAAATTTACCCCGAAAGCCTTTTGCGTATCAAAAACGGCTTTAGCATCGGGCTCAAAAAGCTCGAAAACGAATGCGCCGCCGTTTTTGCAACCTTCTATCAGGATTTTTAGCTCTTTTGCGGGGATTTTTTTGTCGCTTTTTACGTGCAAAAGCGGACTGCCGCCAAAAAGCGAAGGCTCGCAAAGATGCGCTCGTGCAGCGTCAAAATCGTACTCGTCGTAGTAAAGGCTCAAAATTTCGAAATCTTTAAATTTGGCTAAAATTTCCTTTGCAAAAAGCTCGATTTGGTATTCGTCCGCGCCGTAAAGCAAAAAATAATTTGGAAATTTAGCCGAATTTAGCGCGGCTTCTAGTTCTTTTCTATACATCTATTATTTTCTTTACGACTTTGCCGAAAATCTCGGCCGTCGCGATATTTGCGTCCGTGATTTCGACGATGACTTTTTGTAGCAAATTTATGCCGTACGCGCCCAAAAATATCCTAGCGCCCTTTATCTCGTCATCTAGTCTGGCGACTGCGACGTTTTGATTTTCGCTGATATAGGCGTTAAATCGCTGTCCGATGCGCTGTTTCGCCCAGCGCGCGAATTTCCTATCCATAAAGTCAAACGCGACCCTGTCGGCTTCGCGCTCGAGTTCGCTTAAATTTGAGCAAGTCGCTTCGATATTTAAAAGCAAGTAGTTGAAAAATTTCTCGTCGTTGCGCAACTTGGCCTTTAAAAGGCGGTGTAGCGTGAGATCGGAGTAGCGGCGGATCGGGCTCGTAAAGTGCGTGTAACGCTCAAATCCCAGTCCGAAGTGACCTAAATTTTGCGCGCCGTATTCGGCCTTTTTTTGCGATTTTATGATGAGTTTGTCGATCTCTTCGCGGTTGCCTACGGCGTTGGCCTGCGTCTGGATTTTGCGAACCAAATTTGCGATATCGCTCTCATAAACGAAGTCAAAGCCCAGAGCTCCGAGGTCTTCGAGTAAAATTTGTATTTTTCGCAGATCTGGCGAGCCGTGATTTCTAAAAACGCCTTTGCCGATGCGTTTTGCCGCCGCGACGTTGGCTAGCAGCATGCAGTCCTCGACGAGTCTATGCGAGTCGGTATCGGTCTCAAATCTCGTAGAGGCTAGCCCACCGTCTGCGTCAAGGCTCATACGAAGCTCCTGCGTCCTAAAGTCAAACGCGTTTTTTAGGCGTTTTTTCCGCAGGCGTGAGGTAAGCGCGAAAAGGGGCTTGATCCAGCCGGCCTCGTCTTCGCGTTCGCCGCGTAAAATTTGATCGACTTCGTCGTAGTTAAAGCGTCTTTTTGAGACGATAACAGCTTCTAAGAGCTCTTCTTTTGCGACTTCGCCCTCTTCGCCTAGCGTGATTTTGAAACAAAATGCAAGGCGCGCGGTATTTGGCTTTAGCGAACAGATATTTTCGCTCAAATTTCGCGGTAGCATCGGCACGGCTTTGTGCGGAAAATATATAGAAAATCCACGTGTTTTAGCCTCGGCGTCTATCGGAGAGTAGGGGGTGACGTATTCGCTCACATCGGCGATCGCGACGTAAATTTCGCGTTTTTTCTCGTCAAAATATATCGCGTCGTCAAAGTCCTTAGCATCGACGGGATCGATCGTGCAAAAGGCTAGCTCCCTTAAATCTACCCTTTGTGGGTACATCGCAGGATCGACCTCGTCGCCCCATGCGATCGCTTCAGCTTCGCATTCCTCGCTAAATTCATCGTTTTTATTAAAGACGGCGAGCGAGATTTTTTCGTCGCTGAGCGGGTCGTTTATGTTGCCGATAACCTCGACTATTTCGTTGTTTAGGTTGCCGATTTTTAGTAGAGTGCCGGGCGGCAGCATTTTTAGCGATTTTTGCGAGGCTTTTAGTGGCGAGCTAAGCGCAGTTTTTACATTTACGCCAAGGATTACAGAGCCTATTTGTTTGGTGTAGACTACGCTCGTTTCGTTGGCGAGTTTTAGCGTCATCACGACCTTGGCGCTTTGACGTTTTTTCTTTAGTGGCAGGAGTTTTGCCAGCACGATATCGCCGTAGTGCGAGGTGTTTAAATTTTTGTTTTCTATTATTATATCTTGCTTAAAGCGTTTGTCGTAGGGCGCCAAAAAGCCCGTGCCGTTTGCGCTTATATCGAGTTTGCCACAGACAAAACCGTTATTTAGGTAGTAACGATCTTTGTGCTGGCTTGCGGCGTTTAAATTTAGTAAATTTCGTAGGATTTCTTTATCGGAAGAGGCGACTTCCTTTTCGCTCACTCCGTTAAGTAGTTTTGTTAAAAATTCTTTCACAAATTCGCTTTGACTTTTGCGACGGCTTCTAGGAATTTATCTTGCGCAAAGCCGTATTCGTCGAGGCACATTAACGTATTTTGCAGATTGTCGTCGTTTAGTTGGTTGAAGATATTGACAGCATTTTTTACGACTTTAAGTGCTTTTGAGTAGTTTTTTATGTGTTCAGGCGCATCATCCGGGTTGTTTGAATACAAAATCGCGTCGACAAGCTCAGGCTCAAGGTTCCATTGTTCGAAAATTTTAGCCGTTACGGTTTCGTTAGAGATGCCGACGATCTCGTTTTCTAGCTCAGATAAATCAAAAGGGCTTGAAATATTTTTTAATTTTGCCTTAAAATCGTCAGCTTTGCCTGTTTCATTTAGCTCGTTTGAGATGACGATTTTACCCACTTCTAGCATAAACGAGGCGGGGCTTAAAACGGTAAGCTCGCTAGCGTTGATTTTTGAATACCAGTTATACATTAGAGCATTTTGCATTATAGAAATATTTAAAAAATCTTGACTGGTGATACCGTATGGATCTAAATTTATCTTAAAGCTTTTTTTAACCGCGCTCGATAGAGCAAATCCGCGTATGGTCGCCATACCAAACAGCGTAACGGCTCTTGATATCGTAGTAATCTCTCTGCTAAATCCATAAAGCGGGGAGTTTGCCGAGCGTAGTATATTTGCCGTTAACATCGGGTCTTTTTCGACTATTTGAGATAGGTCGTTAAGCGAACTATTGTCGTCTGAGCAAACGGTTTGAATTTTTATTATCGTATCGTCAAGCGGCGGAAGAGCCTTTATATGTTTATAAATTGATTCATTCATTTTTTACACTTTGCATCGAGATTTCGTAAGTGACAATTCTACACTAAAAGGCTTTTTAAAAAACTTAAATACATATGTTAAGCTTATTTTAGCGACTAAATAGTATAATCTCACAAATTTTTTAAGAGGAGAGAATATGGCTGTAAGTATTTACTATGACAAAGATTGCGATTTGAGCTTGATTAGAAGCAAAACCGTAGCGATGATAGGTTTTGGCTCGCAAGGACACGCGCACGCTGAAAATTTGCGCGACAGCGGCGTAAAGGTGATCGTAGGTCTAGCAAAGGGCGGTAAAAGTTGGGCAAAAGCCGAAGCAAAGGGCTTTGAGGTAAAAACCGTAGCCGAAGCGGCAAAGGTTGCAAACGTCATAATGATACTGACTCCGGATGAGCTTCAAGCTGAAATTTTCGAGCGAGATATAAAGCCAAATTTAAACGACGGCGACGCGATAGCTTTTGGACACGGCTTTAACGTGCATTTTGGACAGATCAAAGCTCCTGAAGGCATCGACGTTATCATGATCGCCCCAAAAGCGCCTGGCCACACCGTAAGAAGCGAATTTGTCCGAGGCGGCGGCATCCCTGATCTAATCGCCGTAGAACAAAACGCAAGCGGAAAGGCTAAAGAGCTAGCTCTAAGCTACGCTAGCGCGATTGGCGGCGGTAGAACGGGCATTATAGAGACAACCTTTAAAGACGAAACCGAGACCGATCTTTTCGGCGAGCAGGCTGTACTTTGCGGCGGACTTTGCGCGCTAGTAAACGCAGGCTTTGAGACGCTGGTAGATGCAGGATATGAGCCTGAGATGGCGTATTTTGAGTGTTTGCATGAGCTAAAACTAATCGTGGATCTAATGTATCAAGGCGGTATGGCGGATATGCGCTACTCTATCTCAAACACCGCAGAGTACGGCGACTACGTGAGCGGTCCGCGCGTTATCGGCGAAGACAGCAAAAAAGCAATGAAAGAAATCCTAAAAGAGATCCAAAACGGTAAATTTGCAAAAGACTTCATCCTCGAGCGCAAGGCCGGATACGTGCGCATGAACGCAGAGCGCGGCATCGCCGAGAGAAGTCTGCTAAATCAAACCGGCAAAAAACTACGCTCCATGATGCCTTGGATCAGCTCGGGCAAACTCATCGATCAAAGCAAAAATTAATTGAACTCGAAACCTAGAAAAAAAGCCGCGAAAAGGCGCTCCAAAAAGGGGCGCTCGCGCGGCGGACTAAAGCTACTACTTTCCGTTTTTCTCATCGCCTGTATCTTGCTCGTCGGGGCATTTTATATGCTAGACGTCAGGGTAAAGGTTAAAAGCGACAATGCGTTGATAGCTAAAATCGAGCGGTATTTCGGCGATAAAAGCGAGTCCGAGCAAAAGCAAAATTTAAGCCACAAACCAAGCCTTTCAGCCTCAAACAGCTCTGAAAAAGTCACCATAAAAGACGCGCAAGCCGCATTGGGCGCGCACTCAAGAGCAAATTTAACCGATATAAAGGCACTTTTTGACGAGGCAGATGCTAAAGGTAAAATAAAAATCGGCGGCGAAAAAGCTAGAGCTGAAGAAAAAAATGATCAAAATTTGCCAAACGAGCAGGCCAAATTTGATAAAAACGTGCAGGGCGCGCCTGCGGTCAAAGATATAAAATCGCTTGAAGGCGGAAATTTGGCCTCCCGCGATACCTCCGAGCTGGACGGCGCAAACGCCAAAAAGGTCGGCGAGCTAAATTCGTCAAATTTAAGCTCTAAAAACGAGCTCGCTAAATCCGCGCAAAATAGCGGCGATACCGTCAAATTTGACGCCTCGCAAGCACCTCAAAGAACGCATATTTTTGCAAATTCCGAAGCCGTGATCTTTGACGATACGCCTATGTCGCAGGCGCAAAATAACTCCCTCGAGCAGGCGCTAAAAAAAGAAAAAATCCATATCGAATTTAGCGACGCAAAAGATGCCGCAAGCGATCAGGCGGGGCAGGTTGAAGTAAAATTTGACGCCGAAAATGCGCCGCAAAGTACCGAGCAAAACGAGCAGGAAAAAATAGAAAAAGAAAAGTCTAAAAAGGACGAAAAGGCCAAATTTGCCGACACAAAAAAGACGGATAAAAAAAGCGCGACCGAGACAAACGAGGTAAAGGCAGCCGTAAAAGCCGGCTACAAACCGCGCCTAGTCATCATCATTGACGACGTGGCGTACAAGCACCAGGCAGACGCGATAAAAGCGGTAAATCTAAAGCTCACGCCGTCCTTTTTCCCAGCTACTTCCGCCCACCCCGAGACGCCTGTTTTGGCGCGGCGTTTTGGCTTTTACATGATCCACCTGCCTATGCAGGCTCTAGGCGGTTTTAAGGGCGCTGAGATCGGCACTCTTACTGTAAACGACGACTACGAAAAGATCGCGAAAAAACTGCAAAGTATAAAGCGAGACTTTCCAAATCTAAAATACATCAACAACCACACGGGTAGCCGATTTACAAGCGATACGGCCGCGATGGACAGGATGATGCGGGCGGTGCGGGACGAAAATTTGATATTTGTCGATAGCAAGACGACCTCGCCGACTAAGGTCTACGGCGCGGCGAAAAAATACTCGATGCCATACATCGCGCGCGACGTGTTTTTGGATCACGACGGCTCCAAAGCTGCTGTGCGAAAGCAGCTAAAATATGCCGTCGAGTTAGCCAAAAAGCGCTCCTACGCCATCGCGATCGGCCATCCGCATAAAAATACGCTAGAAGTCCTGCAAGAAAGCACCAAGCTCTTACAAGAGGTCGAGGTTGTTTATCTAAAGGATCTCTTTTGAGCGTCTTAGCCGAGCTTCCTAGCGGCCTTTTGCGTCTTAAAAAGCCGCCGGCAAAGCTCTATTTCGAGGGAAATTTGGCCCTGCTTGAGCGTCCAATGGTCTCAATCGTAGGCTCTAGAAAGGCCAGCGCCTACACCAGGCAGTGCGTAGAGGCGCTAGCTAGGACGCTGGCAAACAGCGGCGTTTGCGTAGTTAGCGGTGCGGCCATCGGCGTAGATATCGCCGCGCACAAGGGGGCTTTCCCGCATACCATCGCGGTTTTTGGCAACGGACTAAACAAAATCTATCCGCCAAGTAACGCCAAAATCATCAAAGAAATCTATCAAAATGCGCTAGCTCTTAGCGAATACGATCCGGACGAGCCGCCGCTTGCTTATAGATTTTTGGAGCGAAACCGTATCGTAGTCGCGCTCTCGCAGGCTCTAGTTGTGGCGCAGGCCGACCCTAAAAGCGGCTCGATGCAAAGCGCGCGCATGGCAAAAGAGCTTGGCGTGCCGATATTTACGCTGCCTCAGCGCCTAGGCGAGAGCGACGGGACGAACGAGCTACTAGCTAGCGGCGCGGCAAATTTGATAAACGATTTTGACGCCTTTGCGCTTCGTTTCGGCGGCAAACCCGCAGCCACGCAAGAGGACGAGGTGATAAAATTTTGTAAAAACGGCGCGAGCCTTGATGCGGCTTTGGCAAAATTCGGAGATAAAATTTACGAATACGAACTCGAAGGCAAGCTGCGAATATCGGGGCTTACGGTGTTTGCGGAGTAAAATTTAGCGGCTTTTGGTTTAAATTTATGCCGCGCGAGTTTTGATAAAACGGCGGTAAAATTTGAAGTAAAATTTGGCGGCTTAATGGTAGCAAATGCGCCCAGGCGACGTTTTGCAATGTAAATTTGGCGTAGCGGGGGTATCAAATTTGAGCTTGCCAGCCGTCAAATTTATCGCTAAATTTGAGAAAATCTAAAGGACGAAAATGAGCATAATGGCCATCGACGTGGGGCTAAAACGTATCGGCGTGGCGCTAGCCGTCGGGCAAACCGTGATGCCGCAAACGCCAGTGCTGCGCAAAAATCGCAATCAAGCCGCGCGCGACGTTAGCACCGTTTTGCGCGAATACGGGGCAAAAAAGTTAGTCGTGGGCGTGCCGCTTGGGGGATCTAGCGAGGACGAGATGCGGCGGCGGATCGAGCACTTCGTGTCGCTGCTCGAATTTGACGGCGAGGTGGTCTATCAGGATGAAGCGATGAGTAGCTTTGAGGCGAGCGAAATTTACGCCGAGGGCAGGCGCGACGGACGGCTAGATAGCATCGCGGCGATGATTATTTTAAAGCGGCATTTGGGGATTTGAGCCTGATTGCAAAATTTGGCGCGCGGTAAAAGGGCGGCAAATTTGAGTTTTTACACAGGTCTACGCTAAAGAAGCTCTCACAGCCAGCTGCTAACGATGGGTAAAATTTGAATCAAATTTACGCCTCGGCTGTAAATTTAGTCTAGGCTTTGCGTAAAATTTAAAAGCGGCTCGAGCGGCGGATTTGCGAGTTAAATTTGACTTGCGGGTTGGGCGCGCTACGATTTGGAGTCAAATTTACTCCGACGACAGCCCGCCGATCAGCTATGGCGCCGTATCCAGTCATCTAAAAAACGCATTTGCTCTGCCGTGTGGAACCGATGCTCACCGTTTTTCATGACGGTAAGCGTTGCTTTGATTTGGTTTGCAAACTCGCAAATCGTTTCAAAAGAAGTTAGATCGTCCTTTTCGCCGTATAAAATATGCGTCGGCGCCGTCCAGCAGATAGGATGCTCTCTGACGTAGCAAAGATATTTCCACGAAAGTTTTTCTCCAGACCCCGTGTCCAGCTCGCCTCTATCTCGCAGCTCATCCTCGCTCACGCGCGCCTTCAACATCATTTTTTCGATTAAATTTTGCATATTTACGATTGGCGAAATAAAATACGCCTTTTTTATCTCCATGCCCTGCAAGGCGTGCATGGCAAAAAACGCGCCGATACTGTTTGCGACGATAGTTGCGGATTTGCGGTTTTTAAGGATGCGCTCAAAAAATGGCACAAATTCCTCTTTCGCCTCCCACGGCGTGCGAGCCTCGTAATCAAATCCAAGCACGTCGCTATCTGCAAAAAGCGGTTGATAATGGGCCGCTTCTTGCGCGCTTCCGCCTTTGCCGTGTATGTACACGACTATGTTTTTCATGATTTTTCCTTTTTGCGGCCGCTAAGCGGCTAAAATAAAAGCGCTTTGACGCCGCAACTAGTCAAATTTAAGCAGTCCGTCCTCGTCAAATTTAAAATCAGGCCCCCAAACCACCTCCCAGTAATATCCGTCTGGATCGGCAAAATACGCGTGGTATCCGCCCCAAAACGCAACTTGCGGCTCCTTGACGATAGTTCCGCCTACCTTTTTTACTAGCTCTATGGCGCTATCCACGTCCTCTTTGTTTTTTACGTTATAGGCTAACGTGATGCCGGTAAATCCGCTTCCTCTCGGCGGATCGTTTTCGTCGATATCTCGAGCCAGCGCGTCTAGCGGATAGAGCTCAAATTTGGTCCCCGGCGTATTGAAAAAACACACTGGCGGATTGTCCTCTTTGCAGTCCGTCTCGTAACCTAGGCCGTCGCGGTAAAATTTGAGCGCCCTTTGCATGCTTCGCACGCCTAGGCAGATGCAGGTTATTTTATTCATTTTTGCCTCCGATATTTTGGTTTATTATATAATTTTGGCGGTAGCGGTTTTGGGTTAAATTTGATGTTATCAAACAAAATAGGGCGGTTGTGCGGGCTTTAAAAATGCGAGTAAAATTTCAAAAAGCTAAATTTTATCCCCGTTTTGCGTCTCAAATTCGTAAGCTTCATTTAAGATACGTACGAGAGTGTCGGACAGATAGGGCTGAACTAGTGTCCAGACGCGGATTTTCGGGTTTAAATTTACCGCCGCATTCCTGGTTTTTAGCACGACTAGCGCGATCTTTTTTTCTATCAAAAGCGTAGACAGAGCGTCATCTATCTCGCGCAGCAAGCTCTCCTCGATAAAGACGACGTTAGGACGAAAGATCATGTCCTCTATGTGGCGCTTTACGATACCCCACTCGTTGCTAGGCTTCACGTCAATGCCGATAAACTCGAGATCTTTTTTGATGATATTAAATGAATAGGGGTTTGGCTCGGCGACGAGGGCGCTAAAATTTTTTGGATTTTTTATCTTAAAGCTTTGCATGAGATCGAGCTTATCGTCGCAAAGACGCAGCGAAATCTCGGTGCTAGCGCGCACGCCGTGATCAAACTCAAATCTAATGCTAGAGCCGTTTTGCTCGGCCAGCGCCATCGCCGTTTCGTAGTATTTGCGGCTTTGCGCGTTCATATTTACGCGAGGCGTGCTTTTGATCGTAAAAAAGTCGTGATCGCAGTGGACGCTAAGGGTAAATTTGATGTTGTTTTTGTAGTAGTTCGAGAGTAAAAATTTGATCGTAACGGTCGAATTTGAGACGTTTAAAAGGAAAATTTGAGCCATCGCGTCGATGAGCTTTGCAAGAGCCGCGATATCCGCGTAAAATAGCCTAGGATAGGCGATATCGTAGTCTAGCAGCACGTAGTTCGTGTTTTTTTGCGCGTCCTCGTTTAGCGAGGAGGCCAAAAATAGCAAACCGCCTGCGATATCGACTTTTGGCAGCGTATTTGCCTCGCTAGATTCGCCGATCTCGCTCGTGCCGTTTTTTTGCGTAGTTTCTTTTTTTATCACGCCGTTTGACCTTCTAAATTTATCCATAAAATAGCAACCGCCTAGCACCGCTAGATAAAGCGCGGCAAAAATCAGGAAAATATACGCGAAACTCACGGCTATACAACCAGCATCGCATCGCCGTAGGAGTAAAATTTGTACTTTTGCTCCACGGCGGTTTTGTAAATCCGCATAGTCTGATCAAGTCCGACAAAGCTGGTTACTAGCATGATTAGCGTCGATTTGGGTAGGTGAAAATTCGTCAGCAGGTAGTTTTGGCGGATGGGTTTGTTGTTTAAATTTAAAAATAGCCTGCACTCGCCGCTAGATCTGCCGCTTCTAGCAAACTCCTCTACGCAGCGCGTTACCGTCGTGCCCACGCCCAGGATTGGTCTATTTGAGCGGATCAAATTTTGCGTATCTTGCGGGATATCGTAAAACTCCGCATGCATCTTGTGTTGCGTGATGTCCTCGCTCTCCACGCCCTTAAACGTCCCTGCGCTCACGTGCAGCGTAAGGTAGGCTATCTCGCGGTCCTTTGCTAGCCTGGCAATCATCTCGTCGCTAAAGTGCAAGCTCGCCGTCGGAGCCGCCACCGCGCCCTCGTTTTTGGCAAACACGCTTTGGTACCAGCTCTCGTCATCCTCGGTGTCGCTTCGTTTGATATATGGCGGTAGAGGCACGTGACCGATGTGAGATAGGATTTTATAGAGCGCGGCCGTGTCCAAAAGCTCGCCGTTTTGGCTAAATTTGACCGTGCGCGAGCCGTCCTCAAAGAGCTCGCAGACCTCGGCGGTCAAATTTTGGTCGAAATTTAAAACGCTGCCCGCGCGAACCCTGCCCTTTATATAGACGCTAAATTTGCCGTCCGCAAGCGGAGAGTTTAGTAAAAGCTCCGTCTCGCCGCCACTTTGTTTTTTGCCGAAAATTCTAGCCTTTACCACCTTTGTGTCGTTAAAAATAATATCGCAAGGCGGTAAAATTTCGGGCAAATCGCCGAATTTTAGATGGGATACTTTTTCGCTAGCTCGCTCGTAGACTAGTAGTCTAGCGTCCTCTTTAGGAAAGGTCGGGAAATTGGCGATTAGTTCCGGCGGTAGCTCGTAGTCGTAGGCGTCAAGCGAGTTTTGGTTTAAAATTTGACTCATTTGGCTAGCCTACTTGCTTTCATGACTATTAGTCCTCTTTTTCTTCGTCGGTTTCCTGCTCCGGTTCTTCGTTTTTGGCTGGATTTACGCGGGCGGCTATAAAGATAGAAAGCCCATAAAGACCGATGAGAGGCACCGCCATCAAAAACTGGCTGAGGATATCAGGAGGCGTCATAACCGCGGCAAATATAAAAATCACGACGATAGCGTAGCGGAAGGAGTTTTTGAGCATTTTATCATCAACTAGGCCGAGTTTAGCGAGAAAAAATGTGATAACGGGAAGCTCAAACGCGATACCGAACGCAATGACCAGCTTCGTAAAAAAGCCGACGTAGCCGCCGATGTTTAGCATCGCGGAAAAGAGCTGCTGGCCGAAATTTATAAGAAAAGCAAAACCGATAGGAACGACGACGTAGTAGCAAAACGCCGCGCCAACTAAAAACATAAAAGTGGCCGAAATAACAAACGGGATTACGTACTTTTTCTCGTTTTCGTAGAGTCCAGGCGCTACAAACAGCCAAAACTGCCAAAAAATAATCGGTAACGAAAACAAAAATCCGGTGAAAAACGCCACCTTCATCGCTACGAAAAAGGGCTCTTGCACCTCGAGAAAGACCATTTTTTGGTTATCGGGCAGAGTGTTTTGCAGCGGCGCGATGATAAAGTCTAAAATTTGATTCCAAAAGCTAAAGCACACTACAAACATCACGATCACGGTCATGACGCTAATGAAAAGCCTTTTTCTAAGTTCTACTAAATGCGGTTTTAGCTCTTCAAACATTACGCCTCTTTTTTCTCGTTATCGCCTAAAACAGCGTTTTTGACGGCTTCGCCCGGATTTTTGACCGCTTCGACGCTCTTTTTTACGTCGTTTAGACCGTCCGTGATGCCGCTAGTGACGTCGTTTACGCCTTTTTTGAGCTCGTCAAGCTCCTCAAAGGTGAGCTTTTTTCGCACGGTTTTAGTGGTTTTTGCGATGCTTTCTTTATATTTTTTCGCGTCCTCTTTGAGTTCTTGGATTTTTATCTCTTGATCGAAGCTACTTTTTGCGTCATTGACCGTTTTTTTAACGGTTTTAAAAAATTTCGCTATCTCGACCATCGCGCTAGGAAGCTTATCGGGTCCTAAAAATAATACCGCGATGACGGCTATGACGATGATCTCGGGTAAGCTCATGCCAAACATTTTTTATCCTAAATTTTTATTTTAAAGCGCTCATTTTAGCGTTTTTTATCTCAAATTTGCATAAATCAGCCCGCGATAAATAAAGAAATTTCATCCGCGGTGAGGAAATTTTTGGCGTAATATCGCCCGTTTTTAAATTTTAATTTCCCGCTATTTTTTAGCAGTTGCGCTCTTTGCTCTTGCTTGGCGTTTAGGCTGTTTTGCCAGATACCGACGATGCTTCTAGCGCCTAAAAATATCCGCTCTAAATTTAGCTCGTTCGCGCTTAAATTTTCGATTTTTTTTGCGTGCGGATTTTTTACGTAGGCGTTTAAATTTGAAGCGTTATAAAAACGATGATCCAGCCAAAATCCGACTGCGTAAGCACCGATGGCAAGGTAGTTTTTGCCCTGCCAGTAGCCAAGATTATGCTTGCAAATTTGACCGAAATTTGAGATTTCGTATTGTTTTAGCCCGGCCTCCTCGATGCGATCTATCATAAATTTCGCCAGCCTCGGGCTATCTTTTGCGTAGTTTATTTTGCCGGCAAAGGGCGTATTTTCCTCAAGCGTTAGCGAATACGCCGAAACGTGCGAAACGCCTAGATTTCGGACATTTTGCGCTTCTTGCTCGAGGCGTTTTTTGGTGTCTAGCTTCGTGCCGTAGATGAGATCTACGTTGATATTTTCTAGCCCTGCCGTTTTGGCGTTTGCTACAGCCTCGTAGATCTGCCTCGCGTCGTGGATGCGCCCGAGAAATTTAAGCTTATCTTCAAAAAAGCTCTGAGCGCCGAAGCTTACGCGGTTTACGCCGTATGATTTCATCTGCGATAGCCACTTTTTGCTTGCGGAGTTTGGATTTGCCTCCGTCGTGATCTCGGCGTTTGCCGCTAGGTATGACGCGACTGCCTCAAATAGCCGCTCGTAGTAGCCACCGTCCACGGCGCTTGGCGTCCCTCCGCCGATAAAAACCGTCTCGATCTCGCCCTTTTTTATGTCAAATTTTAAAATTTGCTCCCTAAAATCAGCAATCATCGCGTCAAAATACGCGCTCGTTAAATTTCGTTTGCCCACCACCGAGCCAAAGGCGCAGTATGGGCATTTGCTCTCGCAAAAAGGGATATGGACGTAAAGAAGCATTTTGACCTTTGTTTTTGCTGTATTTTAGCAGATTTTACGGATTTATCGCGCGGCGTTTGATATTTTGCTTTTGTGCAAGCTTGCGTGCCGGTTTATGGTAAATTTAGGCCGGATTTAGGCGCAAAACCGACCCTGATAAGATATTTGACGCTTTTAAATTTTAAAATTTACCGCCGTTTTTACTGCCCGTTAAATTTAAAAAGTCGCGCCGATGCGTTTAAATTTGATTTTAATTTAACGCCCGCAAAGCTTTGCAAGCGTTAAATTTACGTATAAAATTTCTTTTGTTTTAAAATTTGCGTCGGCAAAACGCCGAATTTTTCTCTAAAAATCTTTGCAAAGTGCGGAGTGCTGGCGTATCCGACGATTTTTGCGGCTTCGCTTACGCAGACGTCTCCGCGCTCTAAAAGTTTTTTTGCCGCGTTTAGTCGCTCGGTCGCTAGCAGCCCGTAGATCGTATCGCCAAAGTAGCTTTTAAAGCCCGTTTTTAGCTTAAATTCATTCGTCGCGCACGCTCTGGCTAGCTCTTTTATGCTGGGCGGATTTTGGATGTCGCTTAGTAAAATTTGCCTTGCTTTATTTAAAATTTTTACGTATTCGTCGCTAAAATCGCGCTTTTTTTCATCGGCTTCGGGCGTTTTAGGCGCGCCTAAGCTTTTGTAGATTAGCTCTAAAATTTTAGCTTCCATAAAGATTTCGCGCATCTTGCCCTCAAACTCACTCGCGGCTAAAAGCTCCCGCAAAATCAGGCTTTGGGCTAAATTTATCTTAGCCGTTTGGATGCAGATTTCGTTTTCTTCGCCTAGATTTTTAAATGCCGCTAGCTCGCGGGCTAGTTCGTTTTTTAGTACGATACATCGTCCCGTATAGTTATTGCTCTGATACTCGCAAATACCCTCAAATCCGCTATCCACGCGTCCCATCCAAAACTCTCCAGCCTTTAGGCAAAAAGTTTTTTTACCCGCTTTAAGCCCGGCATCCCCTCTTGCGTCGTTAAAGAGCAAAAAGCAGTAGCCAGTGCTCCTTTCAAGCCGTCTTTTTACGCTTTTGTTGCAGATTATTTCGCTTCTGCAGTAGCTTGCGCCACTTGCGCCTTTAAAAAACTCGACTTTGCATTTTCTATCTTGCTCTTGCCATGCGCTTTGTCCGTAGCGCACCGAATTTTGCGCGAATTCTTGCTCATTTGCGCGTAAAATATCTTTAAACTCGACCTTCATTTGTTTTTATCCTTTTAGCGTTGATAAAAAATCCCTCTACCGTTTATCGGAGTATTGATAATAATTATCTGATTATAGTAAAATAGGGTTTAAATTTAAATAAGGAGTTTAAAGATGAAAAGTATGCCTAAAATTTCTATGCTAGCTTGTTTGGCACTATCTTGCGCGCAGTCGGCCGACGAAGTGAAACTAAATGAAGTTACCGTAACTAGCGCGACGGGTTTTGAGCAAAATATCAAAGACGCGCCTGCATCGGTGTCGGTAATCTCGCAAAAAGAGATAGCCAGGCGCAACCATCAAGATATAGAAAGTGTTGTAAAAGACGCTCCGGGCGTTTTCGGCGCGACGCTGGGAGCTGCTGGCAGACGCGGTATCACGATGAGAGGCCTTGGTCAAAAATACACTAAAATTTTAATAGACGGTCGTCCTGCGACCAGCGATAGCGCGTATAGAGGGCTTCGCGCGGTTGGTAGCGCTCAAAATTTTCTCCCGCCCGCAAACACGATCGAGCGTATCGAAATCGTGCGAGGGCCGATGAGCTCACTATACGGCTCAGATGCGATGGGAGGCGTCATAAATATTATCACTAAGGGCTTTTCAAACGAATTTAGCGGTAACGTAAATGGCTACTACACGCTTGCGGGCAAAAGTGGGATAAATGATGACTATCAGACCGGTTTTTACACAAACGGTGCGGTGATTCCGGACGTACTAGGTATCGCGCTTTATGGACGGTATTTTCATAAATTTGAAGATGAGCGAGCCTTTACGAACCGCAAAAACGAGGACATAAATTTCGGTGCGAAAATCATGTATAACGCCACCGAAAACGATGAAATAGCACTGGATCTACGCCGCGTGACGAATAAATACGAACGCACCGAAGGTAAGACGCTAAATCGCACGGCTAGCGATAACACGAGCGTGGCTTTTGAGAAGATGAGCGGATATACCGCCTCGCTCTCGCATACGGGCAAATACGATAAACTGCTACTTGAAAGCTTTTTAATGCACGATAATATGAAAGAGAGCGGTCAGCAAGACCTCACGCTAAAAACGACGACGCTAAATACCAAGGGAACGTATTTTTTTGATAATAACACGCTAAGCCTAGGCGCTGAATACAGAAGAGAAAGGCTAAACGAAAAGGCCACGACCGCCGACGCCGCAAATGTCAAAAGGTATGATTTTTCGCTATACGGCGAAGATGATTTTGACGTAACCGACGCGCTCACGCTAACTGCGGGTCTAAGGTATAATCACGACAAAGACTACGGCGGACACGTATCTCCGCGCGGCTATGCCGTATATCATCTAAGCGAAAATTTATCGCTAAAAGGCGGAGTATCGGCAGGCTACTCGACGCCTGATATCAAGATGCGAACCGATGGGCTTGCTCTGCCTTTTGCCGGCGGCATGGGAGCGCAGCTGGGTAAAAGCGACCTAAAACCCGAATCCAGCCTAAACTACGAAGCCGGCGTCGCATACGGGGACGAGAGCCTTAACGTCTCGGCGATGGCGTTTTATACGCGGATAAAAGACGGTCTAGGCACGAAGCCGGTTTGCGTCGCGCGCCCGGGCGTTCCTTGCGTGCATAACGGCAAGACCTATAGGCGCGGCATCTGGGAGAGCGTAAATATCGGCAAAGCCGAAGTAAAGGGCGTCGAACTCGCCTCAGACTGGCAGATTTTATCAAATTTAGCCCTGCACTCAAGCTACGTTTACACTAGATCAAAGCAAAAATCTGGTGCGTACGAGGGTAAATCTTTAAACAATCTACCCGTGCATACCGTAAAAATAGGGCTTGACTACGATATGACGCCCGATCTAAATTTCTGGACGCAGATGAACTATCTGGGTAAAACCAGAGCCGTTTACGGCCTACCGGGTGACGAGGAGATAAAGGATTATACGCTATTTGACGCGGGCGCAAGCTACAAGCTAACTAAAAACGCGAGCGTAAATTTTAGCGTTTATAATATCTTTAACGAATACGTAACGACAAAATCCGGACGCTATGAAATTTTGATCGCCGACGGGATTAAATATAGGCTCGGATTTAACGTAAATTTTTAAATTTAGCCGAATTTAAGCGGGGCGGTGCGTAGTGATCGCCGTCCTACTACCGGTTTTTAAAATTTGAGTTTAAATTTAAGGAGAAAGATGCCGTTTTTAAAGAGAAAGAAATTTTGGTTTAACGTCCATTTGATTTTAAGTCTAGCCTGTGTTTTGCCGCTGCTTATCGTCGCTCTTAGCGGCGCGGTCATATCCTATCACGACGAGATTATAGACCTTGCAAACTCGCAAAAAACCTTCGTCAAGCGAGGCGAAAAAGAGCTTAGCGCGAGAGAAATTTTAGATATTTTTAAAGCTAGGGAACCAAATTTTACGCTTAGCTACTACAAGATTAACTCGGACGCAAATCACGCTATAGGCGTATCTGGCACGAATGCTAGAGGCGAGTTTAAGTCATACTTCGTAAATCAATACACGGGCGAGATAACGGGTGAAAATTTCGGCGATAAATTTATCGGACTAATGTTAAATTTACATACTAACTTAGGCCTTGGGCTTAGCAAAAACGAGACGCTACGGCTTATAGGCAAGCATATCGTTGCGGTTTGCTCTATCGCTTTGGTTATCTTGGTTATATCTGGATTGATAATCTATTATCCTAGTTTTAAAACTAAATTTATGCGTGTGTTTACTTTAAAAATCAAGGCCAAAGGCTATGCGTTTTTGTACAGCCTGCACGGATTTGCCGGCGTTTATCTTTGTTTATTTTTGGCTTTTATGAGCGTTACGGGACTTTACTGGTCTTACGACTGGGCGGCAAAGCTCGTAAATAACGCGCTTGGCGAAAAGGAAATTTTTAGAAAAAAGAGCTTTACGCAGGTGAGGGGATTTTCGCTGGAGGACGAGGCTAAGATAGCCAATTTAGAGGCCGCGATAGATATTTTTAAACGGGATAGAGGTGATTACGAGCTTTTTAACGTCATCACGCAAGAAGACGGCGAAAATTTTATGATATTTTACTTTGACAAAGGGCTGGAAGAGGACGATAAGGTAAATACGATGACGATAAACGCCACCAAGGGGCAAATTACCAGGCATGCTAGGTTTGACGATGCTAAAAGCTCGATGCCCAGGCCTTTTGCGATTCACAAGGCGGTTTTAAGCTTGCATTCGGGATATTTTTTGGGCGAGGTTGGTAAATTTATATTTTGTTTAGCTTCGGCATCGGTTCTGTTTTTTGTTATAAGCGGTTTTTGGATGAGCTTAAAACGGCTCAAAAGATAAATTTGATAAAATCGCTCGAAAAAACTGAAAAAGGCTAAATATGCGAGTGATTTTAGATGGATTCGACGGCTCTTTTTTGCCGATTTTGCAAAGCTTTAAGGCTGTGATGCCGAGCCTTCGTATAACGGGTATCGAGGAGCTCGGCCAAAGCGTCAAGGAGAAACCGAGCAAAGACGCGGACAACGCGGAGGCTATCAACGTAAGCGAGCTTTTTGCACGCCAATACGAGCAGAACGAGCTTTTACCTGACGGAACTTTGTTTTTGCAGGACGAGAAATTTAACGAGAGCGGCGAGAGTGCGGCGGTCAAATTTGATGAAAACGTAAAATTTGACGGCGCGCAAGCTAGCAGCGACGCTAAATTTGAACAAAATTTAGTGGCTGATATCGAGAAAACGGCTTCCGTATGGGAGCAAAATTTGCAAGAAATGCAGGACGCTACGCCGTATCGAGACGGCAGCCGGCAAGAAAAAGCTATTTTGCAAACCAGCGCTTTAAGCGAAATAACCAAAACTGGGCCAACTAGCCAAAGCGCCCAAACCGCCGCTCCGCGCGAAACTCCTGTTTTTGACGGAGCTACGCAAACGGCACCGTCTAGTAAAATATCCGCTTGTAATGAAGCCCTAAAAACGGCCGCCTCGGACACATCTGCACAGGCTGCGCTATTTGATTTTAACGAGTCTGCTCAAAATTTGCCGCCGCGCGCCGAGCCAAAAGTCGCGTCTGAGCGTAAAAAGCACGAAAGCGCAAGCCTGTTTACCGACGAAGAGGTGAGGGCGATACTGGAGCTAAAATAAAAGGCTCAAATTTGACGAGCCAAGCGGTCAAATTTGATGGAAAATGAAGCAAAACACGCAAATTTTACCGCGCCCCAAAAAGTAAAATTCGTAGTTTAAAAATTTAAATAAAAATTTTAAGCCTAAGCGTCAAATTTTTCCGCTAATCTCGCGATATTTAGCTATATCTTAACTATTTTTCGTTAGAATCCACAATTAAAAATTCTCGGAAAAAAAGATGGAAAAAAAATATAGACCAAACGTCGCTGCGGTCATACTTGCGCCCTCTTATCCGTTTGATTGCAGGATATTTATCGCGCAAAGGTGCGATATGACGGGTATCTGGCAGTTCCCGCAGGGCGGCATAGACGAGGGCGAGACGCCACGTGAGGCGCTAAAAAGGGAGCTCAAAGAGGAGATAGGCACGGACGACGTGGACGTGCTTAGCGAGTATCCGCAGTGGCTTAGCTACGACTTCCCCGAGGGTACGACGAGTAGGAAATTTTACAACTTTGACGGACAGACTCAAAAGTATTTTCTAGTGCGGCTGCGCCCTAGCGCGAAGATAAATATAAATACCAAAAAACCCGAATTTAACGAGTATAAATTTATAAACTCAAGCGAGGTTTTAGGCGATGTAAACCACTTCAAAAAGCCGATTTATAGCAAGGTTATCGGCTACTTTAAAGAGAAAGGATTTATCTAATGTTAATCGTCCAAAAATACGGCGGCACGAGCGTAGGGACGCTTGAGCGGATAGAAAATGTCGCCGCTAGAGCGATAGAGGCTAAAAAAAGCGGAGCGGACGTCGTAGTCGTGGTCTCGGCCATGAGCGGCGTGACTAATCAGCTGGTAGAGTACGCCGAGCATTATACGAAGGCTCCCGACGGCGTGGCGATGGATATGCTGCTTAGCTCCGGCGAGCGCGTTACCTGCGCGCTTTTAACGATAGCGCTGATAAATTTAGGCTATCCCGCAGTTGGTCTAAGCGGTAGGCTAGCGGGAATCATAACAGATAGCGTGCATACTAAGGCTAGGATCGAGGCGATAGATACTAAGCGTATGAAAGAGGAGCTAAAGGCGGGCAAGATCGTCGTCGTAGCGGGCTTTCAGGGTATAGACGAAAAGGGCGACGCAACGACTCTGGGGCGAGGCGGTAGCGATCTTAGCGCAGTTGCGATAGCAGGCGCGCTGGATGCGGATCTTTGCGAGATTTACACCGACGTAGACGGAGTTTATACCACCGATCCTCGCATCGAGCCAAAGGCTAAAAAGCTAGATAAAATCAGCTACGACGAGATGCTAGAGCTTGCGAGCCTAGGCGCAAAGGTGCTGCAAAACCGCTCAGTCGAGCTAGCTAAAAAGCTAAACGTAAATTTAGTCACCAGAAGCAGCTTTAATCACAACGAAGGAACACTAATAACAAAGGAAGAGAGTATGGAAGCAGTGCTAGTAAGTGGTATCGCGTTAGATAAAAACCAAGCTAGAGTAACTTTAAGAGGAGTGGTAGATAAGCCGGGCATCGCGGCTGAGATTTTCACCGCGCTTGCAGAAAAAAATATAAACGTGGATATGATAATCCAAAACGTAGGCCAGGACGGCACGACGAATCTCGGCTTTACCGTACCACAAAACGAGCTTCACGTCGCAAAAGAGTGTATGGATAAACTAAGCGCGTCTAGGGAAATTTTATACAACGACGAGATAGTCAAGGTCTCGGTCGTGGGCGTAGGCATGAAAAGCCACACCGGAGTAGCGTCTCTAGCCTTTCAAACGCTAGCAAATGAGGGCATAAATATCCAAATGATCTCGACTAGCGAGATAAAAATCTCTATGATCGTCGATCAAAAATACGGCGAGCTAGCAGTTCGCGCGCTACACGAAGCTTATAAACTCGATAAATGAGCGATTTTATAAAATGGACGCTCGAGGCGATCCGCGAGGAGGGTTCGCTAATGAGCTGGATGGAGGAGAGGCGCACCGAGTGGACGCCTCTGCTCGCCTCGAAGCTTAAATTTTTACTCGAAGGGCGCGCGTTTATCATGATAACCGATAGCGAGCGCGGTTGGTTTGAGGAGTATTTTTTAAAAAATATAAACAAACCGACAAACGCCCGCCCCGTGCTACCTTTTTTCTCGCTAAAGTCGCTTTATCCGTCTTTTGAAAATATCGGCTCAAAAGAGGAGGTCTCGCTACTTTTAGATATGCTTAGCCTTGCTTTTCCAAACGGCTACGTATTTTTCTACGTCGGCAAAAGCGCGGAAAAAAGCTCGCAGATCGCCAAAGGCAAGGATGATAGCTATATGTGGCTTTTTGACGAGCAGGCGCAAAATAGCTTTTATCTAAGCTCCTCCGACGGCGCGCTAGATATCAAGCTTTTGTCGCTGTTTAGGCTTTTTGATAAGAGCATAGACGCCGCTTTATTTGCGAAAGTAACGCTTTAATCTATGCGAAGCAAAATCGTAATCACGAGCGATTTTGAAGCCTTAAAAGAGGAAATTTTAGGGCTTTACGGCGTAAATTCGGTTAGATTTTTTTTCGCCGAGGACTTTTTGCTAGAAAACGCAAAAGAGGTCGCCGCCGAGGCATATATCGCCGAGAGCGAGCCGAAACTACTGGTTTTAGGCGCTAAAAATTTCCGCGTCGAGGCTCAAAACTCTCTACTAAAAATCATCGAAGAGCCGCCTAAAAATATCTTTTTTATCATAGCCTGCGAGTCGAAAAATATGCTCCTGCCGACCGTTCGCTCGCGCCTGGTTACCGAAAATAGGCTCGAAAAAAAGCAGCGAGAAAAAACGGGACTAGATTACAAACGTCTTGAGCTAAAAGAAATTTGCGCCTTTATCGATGAAAAATCGGCTCTTGAGCGCTCCGAGAAGCTTGGCAAAAACAACCTAAAAGAGCTAATCGCCGCCATAGCTCTCGAGGCTACGGCGCAGGGGGTCAAATTTAGCGCCGAAGAGCTTGAGTATTTTTTCAAAGCTGTGCGCCTAGCCGAGCTAAATACCAAAACTCACGCGCTTCTTACGCCGATACTTCTTATGATTTACGAAAAAGGGCTTAGATGAAAATTTTTAAAATCAATCCGCAAACTGATTTTAACGAGATTTGCGAGATTATCCGTCCTAGCGACGAGGGGCGAAATTTGATGAAAAAAAAGTCAGCGATTAATTTTTTTTTGATTAAAGATTTACGCTCGCCGGCTGCCAATATCCTAAAGCAAGACGCGCTAAGCGTAGGCGCGGAGCTTGTGACTAATCGCGACGTGATTTTAAACGGTGCAAACTCGGACGCGCTTTTAATGGCTACCGATGCGCAAGTTCTTGCGCTTGCCAAAAAAGGGGCCGCGCAGGATTTCGGTCTAAAAAATTTGGCCAAATTTTTAAAATCTCCGTTTAAAAAACCGCAGCGCGCGCAGATCATGGGCGTCGTAAACGTAAATGAAGATAGCTTTAACGCCGCAAGCCGCGTGAACGAAAAAAGCGGCATCGAGAGAATCGAAGCGATGATCGAGCAGGGTGCCGAGTATATCGACGTGGGCGCGGTCAGCTCGCGGCCAGGCAGCAAATACGTCGGACGCGAGATTGAGTTTGCCAGGCTTGAAAAGATAGTGGCCGAAATTTACCGCCTAAATTTGTACGAAAAGGCGATATTTAGCCTAGATAGCTTTGATCCGTATTGCCTAGAGTACGCGCTAAATCACGGCTTTAAAATGATAAACGACATCACGGGCGACGTTAGCCTCTGCGCTCTAGCGGCGCGCTACTGCGCTACCTACTGCCTCATGCACATGCAAAACAGCCCCGAAAATATGCAGGATAATCCGCATTACGATGATTTGCTCGGCGAGATAGACGCGTTTTTCGAGGCTAAGATCGCTGCCGCGAATGAGCTTGGATGCCGCGATATCGTGCTGGACGTGGGTATCGGCTTTGGCAAGACGGCGGAGCAAAATATGATTTTGATAAAAAATTTGGAGCATTTTTTACGCTTTGGACTGCCGCTTTTAGCTGGCGCTAGTCGCAAATCGGTCATAAATTTTTATAGTCCTAGCGAGATCAAAGACCGCTTGCCAGGTAGCCTTTATCTGCATTTGGAGGCCTTTAAAAATGGCGCACAGATCATCCGAACGCACGATGTGGCCGAACATGCGCAGATGTTTAGGTTGGAAAACGCGATGAGAAAGATCGCGGCGTGGTAAGCAAAGCAAATTTAACGAGGAAAAATGGATAAAAAAGAGTATTTAGAGGCCGTAGATACGCTAAATGCGTGGGCGAAGGCCTACTACACCGACGACGCGCCCATAGCCACCGACGAGGAGTATGACGAGCTTTATCATAAAGTGCTAGAATTTGAGAGGGCCAATCCCGGTGAAATCTCGATGTTTAGCCCGACGAAGCGCGTTGGAGGCGAGGTTAGTGAGGGTTTTGTCAAGGCTCGCCACGGCGCGCGCATGTGGTCGATGGAGGATATTTTTAGTTTTGATGAGCTGCTAGCGTGGCTAAAGCGCGGCGACAAGGAGGGGCTGGAGTTTGCGCTTCAGCCTAAATTTGACGGCGCGAGCTTAAATTTGCTCTACGAAAACGGCGCTCTCGTGCGAGCTATCACGCGCGGCGACGGCATAACGGGCGAGGACGTCACGAGTAATGCAAAAGTCATCAAAAACATCCCGCTACAAATCGCCTATAGCGGCAGGATCGAGATCCGCGGCGAGGTCGTGATCGCTAAAAACGACTTTGACGAGATAAATTTCGCCCGCGCGCAAAGGGGTGAGCCGCAGCTGTCAAACCCGCGAAATGCGGCCGCCGGCAGCCTGCGCCAGCTAGATAGCGCCGTGACGGCGTCGCGCAGGCTGAGGTTTAAGCCCTGGGGCTACGGCGAGCAAAATTTGGGCCTTGAAACCTACTCGCAGATGATGGATTTTATCTATTCGCAGGGCTTTGAGCGCGAGGAGTTTTTTAAAATTTGCCGCACTGCAGAGCAGATCGAGGAGGCGTATAAGCAGCTCGTAGCACAGCGCGACAGCAAGCCTTTTATGATGGACGGCCTCGTGGTGCGCGTGCAGAGCATCGCGGCTAGCGAGGAGCTTGGCTACACGGAGAAATTTCCTAAATTTATGGTCGCGTATAAATTTCCCGCGATCGAAAAGACCACGCGGCTGCTTGACGTCGCGTTTCAGGTCGGACGCAGCGGCGTCGTGACTCCTGTGGGCGTGCTAGAGCCCGTAAATATCGACGGCGCGATTGTAAAGTCCGCCACGCTGCATAACTTTGACGAGATCGAGCGCCTAGGCGTGCAAAAGGGCGATTTTATCAGCATTATCCGCTCGGGCGACGTGATACCAAAGATCACGGGCGTTTTCAAACAGCGCAGAGACGGCTCGCAGACTCCGATAGAGCGGCCGCATGAGTGTCCCGTGTGCGGGTCGATGCTGCTAGACGAGGGCGTTTTCGTCAAGTGTCAAAACCTCGAGTGCAAGGCGCGCGTGATAAATTCGCTCATACATTTTGCGAGCAAAAAGTGCCTAAATATCGACGGTCTGGGCGAGGCGATAGTAAATCAGCTTTTTGAGGCGGGCTTGGTTGCCAAAATCGCCGACATTTACGAGCTTACGGCACAGGATTTGGCGCGGCTAGATGGCTTTAAGGATAAAAAGATCGCAAATTTACTCGGCGCCATCGAGGCTAGCCGCACGCCCGCTTTGCACAGCTTTATAGCGAGCCTGGGTATCGAGCACATCGGCGAGGTTGCGGCTAAAAAGATAGCGCAAATTTACCCGCAAAACTGGCGTGAGCTAAGCTTTGGCGAGGTCGCCGCGATTGAGGGGTTCGGCGATGCGATGGCGGAGAGCTACGCGGAGTTTATGCAGGTAAATAGGCAAAATTTGGACGAAATTTTGCGTTTCGTTAGCCCGCAAGCGCAGAGTTTTGAGGCAAAGCAAAGCGCGATAAGCGGCAAAACATTTGTGATAACGGGCACGCTTAGCAAAAGCAGGGATGAATTTAAGGCGGTTTTAGAGGCTAATGGTGCTAAAGTAAGCGGCTCGGTGAGTAAGAAAACAGACTTCGTCCTCTACGGCGAGGAGGCTGGCAGCAAGCTGGAGAAAGCGCGTGAGCTAGGCGTCAAGGCGATAACCGAGGACGAGCTAAGGCGGATGATTGAGATTTGATCTATTTACCGCGCGCCGCCTAAACATCAGCCGAAACAAGGCCGCCGAGCTCATAAAAAGCGGAAAGATTTTGCTAAACGGGCAAATTTGCTCCAAGCCCAGCTTTGAGGTGGGCGAATTTGATAAATTTAACGGCATGGACGGGCTAAATTTAGACGAGGCTACGGGCGTAAATTTGAAAGCTAGCAAAAATAGCGCGAAAGCGGAAAATCAAAATTTGTGCAACGCAAATTTGACGGACACTGTCGAAACCGCATGTAAAAAGGCCTGTAGCGGCGAGCAAAATTTAAACACAAACGGCGCAAAAATCGAGCTTGTCGGCGAAATCTACGTCGGACGCGGCGCGCTAAAGCTAAAAAGCTTTTTGGCGGCTTGTCCGCTAGAAGTTAAAGGCAAAAACGCCCTAGACGTCGGATCAAGCACGGGCGGATTCGTGCAAATTTTACTTCAAAACGGCGTAAAAAGCGTTACCGCGCTAGACGTGGGTAGCTCGCAGTTGGATGAAAGTTTGCGAACCGACTCGCGAGTGATAGTAGTCGAAAATACCGACGTGCGCGAATTTGCGGCTGGGTTTAAAAACCAGGGTGCAGACGGCAAATTTGACGGCGCGGAGCAAAATTTAAAAAACCAAATCGAGCCGAATTTTAATCCCGGCAAATCAAATTTTGCCGAGCGGGACGGATTTTTAAGCGAGCCTTGCGAATTAGCTTTTTTGCCGTCAAATTTAACGCAGGCTGGAGCCAGGACGGACGAGTCAAATTTGGCTGGCGTAGATTTCGCAGCAAAAAACCAAAACGCCAAATTTGACTCCCACGCCGCCAAAAACGTCGCACGCAAATTTGATCTCATCACCTGCGACGTGAGCTTCATCTCGCTTAAAGAGATTTTGCCATCCATCGACGCGCTAGCTGGCAAAAACTGCGATATTATCCTGCTTTTTAAGCCGCAGTTTGAGGTCGGCAGGACGGCCAAGCGAAATAAAAAAGGCGTCGTAACGGACGCAAAAGCCGTGTGCGAGGCGAGGGCGAAATTTGAGCTTGCGGCGGCAAATTTGGGTTGGGTAATGCGCCAAACGCGCGAATGCGAGGTAAAAGGAAAGGAAGGAAATGCCGAGTTTTTCTACGCTTTTAACAAAAGATAATATCACGGCCGTCGCGATCGGGCACTTTGACGGCGTGCATCGCGGCCACAAGCAGCTTTTAAAGCAGCTGGGCGAGTACGGCGGACTAGTCGTGATTGATAAAAACAAAGCCAACATCACGCCAAAGCTAAAGCGCGCCGAGTACTCGAGCTATCCGTGTTTTTTGTATGATTTTGACAGCATAAAAGGGCTTGGCGGCGATGAGTTTATCGCACTTTTGAAGCGGGATTTTAAAAATCTGCAAAAAATCGTCGTGGGATTTGATTTTCGTTTTGGGCGAAATAGGGCGTGGGATAAGCATGATTTGCGGCGTATTTTTGACGGCGAGGTGGTCGTAGTGGACGAGGTTTACTTTGACGGTATGGGCGTGCATAGCTCAGCCATACGCGAGTATATCAAACAAGGCGAGATCTACAAGGCAAACCGCCTACTAGGCCGCGAATACTCAATCGAAGGCCGCGTGATAAAGGGGCAGGGCATCGGATCGCGCGAGCTCGTGCCGACGCTAAATTTGGATATCAAAAGCTATCTTTTGCCGCGCGAGGGCGTCTATGCTACGAGGACTCGCATCGGTTACAAGACCTACGGCTCGGTTACCTTTATCGGCAACCGCGTGAGTACGGATGGCAACTTTAGTGTCGAGACGCACGTGCTAAACGAAAATATCGAGGGCGCCCGCGACGTTGCGGTTTGCTTTATCAAGCGACTGCGCGACAACCGCAAATTTGAAAGTCTAGAGGAGCTAAAAGGGCAGATCGGGACCGACATCAAGCAGGCTATGGAGTTCGTCGGCGTGTGCGATCTCTACGTCGTGGGCGACGCTACGCCTCAAAGGAGCGAGCCGTGAAAGACGAAATCTTTAAAGAGCCGATAAAAAAGCAGTTTGAATTTGACGCGAGCGTGGCGTCGGTGTTCGACGATATGATCGGGCGCTCGGTGCCGTATTATGCGGCTTCGCAAAAGCTGATCGCCGATTTTTTGGCTCAAATTTTACCGCATGGCGCAAGCGCGGTAGATCTTGGCTGCTCGACCGCCTCGACGCTACTAACTCTTTGGCGCAAGAGAAACGACCTCTCGCTAAAAGGCGTGGATAATGCGCCTGCCATGCTGCAAAACGCGCGCGCCAAGATAGAGGCGTACGGCGCTAAGATCGAGCTTGAGCTGGCAGATATTTTAGAGTGCGAATTTGACGCGCAGGACGCCGTTTTGATGAACTACACGCTGCAGTTTATCCGCCCGCCTAAGCGTCAGGATTTCGTAGCTAAAATTTACCGCTCGCTAAATGATGGCGGCGTGTTCGTTTTTAGCGAGAAGCTGATATTTGAGGATAAGACGCTGAGCAAAAATATGATCGAAATCTACGAAAAATACAAGCTCGAACAGGGCTACTCGCGCTACGAAATCGCGCAAAAACGCGAGGCGCTAGAAAACGTGCTGATCCCCTACACCGAAGCGGAAAATAGAAATTTGGCGCTTAATTCGGGGTTTAAAAATGTGGAGTGCATATTTAGGTGGGCGAATTTTGCGACGTTTGTTGCTTTTAAATAACGGCTTGTCTCGCGAGCGTCTTTAACGGAGCTAGTAAAAATTTAGCTCGATAGACTACATGTCTTATCTTCGCTAAATTTTTACGTCACAACCCTTAAATCCATCTCGCGATACTTCGCCTTATCGTTTTACGTTCAAATTTGCAAATTTGAGTCGCCGAGATCCGCACCCTAAAAATGCTAAAATTTAAAGCTCTATACAAAGAAATCAAAGCTGTAACCTCAAATTTAACTAATCCAAATTTAGCGTCTTAAAGGCGCAAGTCTCGGTGCGTAAAATTTAGAAATATCTCCATGCAAAAAATATGATTTTCGCTTCGCTTGTAAAAAATATATAAATTTTACCTTAAGAAATATTTTTCTAAGGCTAAAGTGTGTAAAATAGTCGCAAATTTTTGAAAAAGCTCGCAAAAAGAGTGAAATTTATACGCAAAATGCGGATTTTGAGAGTAAAATCAGAAAAATTATTTGAAAGGAAGTTAAATGAAAACTACATCTTTGGCATTAGCCGGGTTGCTTTTTACGTCTGCGCTGGGCGCAAAGGAGTTCGTATCTATCGGTACGGGAGCGATGACGGGCACGTATTATCCGGTCGGCGGAGCGATATGTCGCCTCGTAAATAAAGATCCGCAGATGAAATGCTCTGTGCAATCAACCGGCGGCTCCGTCTATAACGTAAATAACGTGCTAAAAAAAGAGCTAAATTTCGGTTTCGTCCAAAGCGACGTGGTTTATGATAAATTTAACGGCGTGGGCAAATTTGACGGCAACGGCGATCAAAATCTGCGCGCCGTCGTCTCGATCTACCCTGAGCTTCTAGCCTTCGTCGTGTCAAAATCAAGCGGCATCGGCTCGATAAACGACCTCGAGGGCAAAGCGATCAACGTCGGCAACCCTGGTAGCGGTAACGAAATGACCGCGCTTGGCGTGTTTAAGGCATTTGGCTTTGACGAGAAAAAGCTAAAACATCACGGCGTACTTACTGCCGGCGAGTGCCCGCACGCGCTAAAAGATAAGAAAATCGACGGCTACTTCTACATGGTCGGCCACCCGACGGCCAACATCACCGACGCGGCAAACTCGCTACCTATCGACATCGTGAACATTGAGGGCGAGCAGGTGGATAAGATGATAGCTGCGATGCCGTATTTTGCCAAAGGTACGATACCAAAAGGTACTTATGAGGGTGTGGATCACGACGTAAACAGCATCGGCGTCAAAGCCGTACTAGTCACGGATAAAGGCATGAGCGATACCGCCGTGGCTGCGGTCGTAAAGGCAATTTTAGATAACTTTGACGAGTATAAGAGCCTGCATCCCGCACTTGCGGCGGTTACTAAAGAGAGCCTGATAGAGGGGCTTTCTGCACCTTTGCACCCAGCTGCCGAGGCCGAGTTTAAAAAAGCCGGCATAATAAAATAAACCAGCTAAGCCGTGCAGGTTAAATTTGACTTGCGCGGCTTATTTTTCTTAAATTTAGGCTTGTTTTTGGTTTTTTTGAGGATTTAAAATTTGACGCTTTGCTAGCTTTTTGGCGGCGGTTTTTAAGCCGCTTGTAGGCGTCAAATTTTAGATTTGGCTCACGCGCGAGTTTTTGGCTAGTTTTGCTTGCTGTTTGGAAAGCCCGTATCTTTACGGTGCGAGGTTAAATTTATAAGCAAATTTTGAGGCGCTGGAAAAGTAGGTCAAATTTGAAAAACTAAAGTCCGGTTTACGCGGGCAAAATCGCCAAATTTTAGAAAAAATTTAAGAAGTCAAGAAAAGAGCAAATATGGATAAAAATCTAAACGATACACGAACAAATACCGAGTCGGCGCAGGAGAAGGAGGAGTTCGTCGAGGTAAAAACGCGCGAGATAAACTCGAGCTCTTATATATATTTCACGAGCATCATTTGCTTTGCGTGGTCGGTTTTTCAGCTTTATATTGCGTATTTTCCGATGAACACGACGATGTCGCGCTCGGCGCACCTTGCATTTGCTATTTGTCTGCTGTTTTTGCTCTATCCGCTCAAAATTCACAAAAAAGCCCACTCCAGCCTGCCGTTTTACGACATCGCGCTCTGTGTTGTGGGTACGCTAGCCGCACTCTATCCGCTTATAGAGTTTTATGCGCTAGCGCAGCGCCCCGGAGACTACACGAGCTTTGATATCGCCGTGTCCTGCGTCGCCGTGGTCGTGCTGTTTGAGGCGGGCCGCAGGATCATCGGCCCGGCGCTTCCTATCATCGCGGCGATATTTTTAGCGTATGATTATTTCGGCCAATACATGCCCGACATCATCGCGCATCAGGGCGCTAGCCTAAACAAGCTAGCCGGCCACATGTATCTTACGACCGAGGGCGTTTTTGGCGTGCCGCTAGGCGTTAGCGTGAGCTTTATCTATCTTTTCGTCTTATTTGGTTCGCTACTAGAGCGCGCGGGCGCTGGGCAATACTTTATAAATTTAGCCTTTGCGCTACTAGGTAAATTTCGCGGCGGACCGGCGAAGGCTTCCGTTATCGCGTCAGGACTAACCGGCATGGTGAGCGGCAGCTCCACGGCAAACGTCGTAACGGTGGGTACCTTTACGATCCCGCTGATGAAAAAGGCGGGACTAACTAGCACCAAAGCGGGCGCTATCGAGGTGGCTGCGGGCGTAAACGGTCAGCTGATGCCGCCTATCATGGGCGCGGCGGCCTTTATCATCGCCGAGTTTTTGGGCCTTAGCTATACAAACGTCATGATCGCGGCCGTGATTCCTGCATTTGTGTGCTATTTGTCGCTGTTTTTCATCGTGCACCTTGAGAGCTGTAAGCTCGGGCTAAAAGGGATGGAGCAGGGTACGGGCATATCTAAGCTTAAAATTTTTGTGAGCGGACTGCACTATCTTATCCCGATTTTGGTTTTGCTTTATACCTTGCTAATCGCAAACGAATCTCCGATCTCTGCGGCTTTCAACGCCATTTGCGTGCTGTTTTTGATCATCCTTTTTCAAGAGCCGGTTAAAAAAATGGCTCACGGCGAAGACGTCGGCAAAGAGGACTTCATCATCGGCTTTGCGGATATATTTTGGGCGATGGTGACGGCGGCTAAAAGCATGACGACGATCGCGATAGCTACGGGTCTAGCCGGCATCATCGTGGGCTCGATCTCGCTAACCGGCGTCGGTCAAGTACTCTCTGAAGTCGTGGAAAATTTAGCCGGAAACAACATCGTGCTCATCCTCTTTCTCACTGCGATAATGTCGCTGATACTGGGCATGGGCTTGCCGACGACGGCAAACTACATCGTCGTTAGCTCGCTGGTCGCGCCTGTGATTTTGTTTTTGGCGCACAAAAACGGCTTTCTCATACCGGCCATCGCCGTGCATCTTTTCGTCTTTTACTTCGGTATCCTAGCCGACGATACGCCTCCGGTCGGCATAGCGGCATACGCTGCGGCTGGTATCGCCAAGGCAAACCCAGTAACCGTGGGCGTACAAGGCTTTTTCTATGACCTGCGCACGACGATTTTGCCGTTTTCTTTCGTGTTTAACAACAAGCTGCTTTTGATAGAGAGCGTAAACGCCGCCAATCCAAACGACGCAAAAGGCATCGTGTGGATAACAAATCCGCTCGAGATGGCGCTGATTTTCGGTACGGCGCTAGTGGGTATGTTTGCCTTTTCTTCGGCGCTTCAGGGGTATTTCGTTAAACGCGTAAGCATGCTCGAGCGCGCGCTACTTTTATGCGTAGTGCCGCTAACCTTGGTGCCTAATATGTGCGCTAAATATATCCCGTTTATTGCGAACGAATACGTTTCTTACGCGATCGGCGTTTCGCTTTACGCGGCGTTATTTGCATTTCAATGGATACAAAATAAAGCGGAAAAGAGAGTCGGCGTAGGCGCTTAGAGCCTGCGCTTTCTCGGCCTGCTGATTACTCTCTCGTAAATTTTAAAAGCTTTCGTTTTGGAAGTAGTGTATAGAAAAGATAAATTTGGGTTAAATTTAATTGCTAAATTTAACCCGAGTAAGGAAAATTAAAGTCTTTTTGAGCGTTTTAAATCGCTTGCAAATTGGCATCCGAGGCTATCGCCTATCTTGCACGCTTTTTCAAAAAGCGCGTAAGCTTCTTTAAATTTTTTCTCCTCTAGCAGATACGATCCCGCAGTCGCGCATGAAAAGCCATCGCCAAGCTCGCAGCCCTTATTTAGCAGCGCACGCGCCTTTTCTTTATCGCTTGATACGTATATGCCGCCAGCACCCGAGCAGGCCTCTTTAGAGCCTAGTTCGCAGCCTTTTTCGTATAGCTCAAGCGCTTTTTTGGTGTCAGGCAGGATATCTTTGCCCAGCTGATAAAGCGCGCCTAGTTTTGCGCAGGCTAGACCGTTGTTTGCGTCGCAGGCTGCTGCAAATTTCTCGCGAGCCGTTACAAATTTAGAGCTCTCGTAGGCCTTTACGCCGTCCTCAAAATCGCCGCCCAAAGCAAAAACCGCGGCAACTAGCATTAGAAGTTTTTTCATTATCTCCCTTTAAATTAAAAATATTCTATTTTAGCATATTTAAAATTATTTTTTGTTTAGCCGTTGTTCTCGCGTTTTAAAATCAGGCATCAGCCCTGCGATGAAGTCATAGAAGCTTTTTTGGTGGTGGGGGTAGATGAGGTGGGCTAGCTCGTGAAGCACGACGTATTCGACTAGTTCGGGAGCTTTTTCGATCAAATTTAGGCTTAAATTTATGTAGCCTTTGCGCGAGTTGCAGCTACCCCAGCGAGTGGTCATTTTGCGAACGACGACGCGGTTTATCTTGCGGTTTACAGCTGGAGCGAATTTAGCTATAAAATGCTCGTAAACACGCCTTGCAAAGGCTTTTTTGTAGTTTTCTAGCGCAGCTAAACTCGCAGCGTAAATTTCGCCGTCAAATTTACGCTCGTCCAAGCATTTAAATTTGGCCTCGTCAAGGTGCAAGTTAAATTTGCTAGCGTCAAATTTGCCCTCAGAGTTAGCGCCGTAAAGGTGCGGGTTTTGCCCGTCCGCGCTAAAATTTAAGCCGTTAAAAATCTCCGAATCGCTTGCAAAGCGTCTTAAATTTACGCCCTTTAAATTCGGCTCAAATTTGATGCGATAAACCTCGCCCAGTAGTCTAAACTCGTCCTCGCGCGGTAAATTTGATAGCGTCTTTTCGTGAGCTGATTTTAGCCATTTGTAGTGTTTTTGCACAAACTCTAGCGCATATTTTTGCGCGGCGTAAAAGGGCAGCGAGACCGAGATTTCGCCGGTTTTAGCGACCTTTAGCCTGGTTGTTTTGACGCCTTTTTTAAAATTTAGCGCGACGTCAAATTCGCCGCATTTTACGCAAACGGTTTTTACACGAGGCGTTTTGATTGCCATTTTCTGCTTCTCCAGCGCCAGGTATTTACGAGTCCGCGCAGCCACTCATCGGCGGTAAATCCGATCCAAACGCCGATGATCCCCATGCTTTGCACGATACCCAGATAGTATCCCAGCGGCAGGCTCACGCCCCACATAAACACCGCGCCAGTCATCAGCGGAAATTTAGCATCCCCGCTCGCGCGCAGGGCGTTTACGATAACGATGTTAAAGGTTCGCCCCGTTTCAAGCGCGATAGAAAGCGTAAAAAGCGGCAGCATGACGGCCTTTAGCTCCTCGGTCAAATTTAGCCGCTCCATGATTTCAAATTTGCCAAAATACGCCGCCAAAACGACCGCGAGAGTCGCGATAAAGCCGATACGAAGCGCGCGGAAAGTGCGCGAGTAGGCCTCGTCAAATCTCATCGCGCCGACTAGGTGGCCGACGATGACTTCGTTTGCCACGCTGATGCTGGCTCCGCAAAGCAGGATAAGAAGCGTGATCTGAAAGTAAATGGTCTGCACGTTTAGGCTGGCCTCGCCCATGCTCGCTACAAAGCCGAAAGCCACCATATACTGCGCCATCCAGAGTAAATTTTCGCCCGCGCTCGGAAGCCCGACGGATAAAATTTTACGCAAAATGGCAAACGGCAGGCTAAATAGACGTTTAAAGAAAATATTAACTTTCGCGTAGCGGGTCAGGATCAAAAATAGCACGATAACGCCCACTAGCCTTCCGACGACGGTCGAAACTGCGACGCCGTAAAGGCCGTAGTTTGGCAGTCCTAGCCAGCCAAAAAGCGCGATAGCATTACCGCAAAGGGTGATGACGTTCATGAGTAAGGAAACCAGCATGACGGCGGTAGCGAAGTTATAAACGCGAAGCACGGCTGCAAGCACCATGCCGATACCGTCAAAGGCTAATGCGATACCAAGCATATGCAAGTAGCCAAAGCTCTCGGCTCTTAGCTGCTCGGGGACGTTTAAAAGCTCTAAAATCTCAAATCCGAAAAAGTAAATAAAAACCGCGCTGCCAAGCCCGATGATCGTGTTAAACGTGATGCTAGCGTGTATGACGCGTTTGGCTAAATTTATATTTTTAGCACCCAGAGCTTGAGCTACTACGACCGAACAGCCCACGCTAAGGAAGCTAAAAATGGTCATAAATAGATCCATTATCTGATTGCCCGCACCCATGGCGCCGACTAGATGGACGCTGACTTTTGTCACCATATATGTGTTTATAATGAGCGTCACGAAGTGCAAAAACATATCTAAAAATATCGGGATAGTGAGCTTTTTGAGCGATAAATTCATAATTTCTCTTTTGTAACGTGGATTTTAAATAACGCGCGATTATACCCAAATATAAATTTAAAGCGTTTTAAGGCGGCGCGGCGCGTTTTTCCTGCGAGCAGGCATAATCTTTTTATTAGCTTAATCAAGTATAATTGAGAAAATTTAATCTAAACGGATATCAAATGCACAAAACAAATTTCACGTCACGCTGGGCGTTTATCATCGCTTGCGTGGGCTCGGCTATCGGTATGGCCAACGTCTGGGGGTTTCCTTATAAGGTCGGTACGAACGGCGGCGGCGCGTTTTTGCTCGTTTATCTGTTTTTTATCGCGATATTTTCCTACGTCGGGCTTTCTGCTGAGTACGCTATCGGCAGACGTGCTAAAACCGGTACGCTAGGCTCATACGAATACGCGTGGAAGAGCCGAAACTGGGGTACGTTCGGTAAAATTTTAGGCTGGATACCGCTAGCGGGCTCGATGTGTATCGCTATCGGCTACGCTGTCATCATCGCATACGTTTTAAAGGCTCTATTTCAGGCGATCACGGGCTCGCTGATGACGGTAGATACGAACACTTGGTTTGAGTCCTTTGCGCTTTCGTCCTACTCGGTCGTGCCGTTTCACTTTATCGTCGTTGCAGGCACGCTATTTACGCTATTTTTCGGCGCGCACAGTATCGAAAAGACAAACAAAATCATGATGCCGCTTTTTTTCGTGCTATTTTTTATCCTCGCTATCAGAGTGGCGTTTTTAGACGGGGCGTTTGGCGGGTATAAATTCGTCTTTCACAGCGACTGGGGCAAGCTCGCAGATCCTATGGTGTGGGTTGCGGCGATGGGTCAGGCCTTTTTCTCACTATCTATCACGGGTTCTGGTATGATCGTTTACGGCGCATATCTATCAAAGGACGAGGACGTCGTCGATAGCGCGCAAAAGACGGCGATCTTTGACACGATCGCGGCGATGACGGCGGCGCTAGTTATGCTGCCTGCGGTATTTGCTTACGGCATGGATCCTGCGGCGGGACCTGGGTTACTTTTCGTAACGCTGCCTAAAATTTTACAAGACATGCCGGGCGGTCAAATTTTCGCGATTATTTTATTTACGGCGGTAATTTTTGGCGGCGTGACCTCGCTGCAAAATATGTTCGAAGCAGTCGCCGAGTCGATAATGCACAAATTTCCTAGCCTAAAGCGCGGCGTCGTGCTGATCGCGCTTTGCATAATATGCTTTGGCATCGGCGTAAATATGGAAGCCATAACTAGCTGGGGACCGTGGATGGACTTTGTCTCGATCTATATCATCCCTATCGGCGCGGTGATCGGCGCGGTGTCGTGGTTTTGGGTCATCAAAAAAGAGGAGATCATGGATGAGATCAACACTGGCGCGGCAAAAAAGCAAGGCGCGTTTTGGTATTTTACGGGCAGATATATATACGTACCGATGGCGCTTACACTTTGTATCACCGCTCTTAGCATGCATATCTCGTTTTAAGGCTCGCGCGTGGCTCTAATCGACCTTATCGACGTTAGTAAAAAATTCGGTCCGAATGAAATTTTAAACAAAATAAGCCTCAGCGTAAACGAGCGCGAGCGTATCGCTATCATCGGCAAAAACGGTAGCGGCAAAAGTACGCTGATGAAGCTAGTCGCAGGCTCGCTAGAGCCTGATAGCGGCAGGCGTATACTGCAAGGCGGCGTAAAAGTAGAAATGCTCGCGCAAAATCCCAAATTTGACGATGCGGCGACGGTAAAAGACGCGCTAAATTTGGAGCTAAAAGAGATATTTGATGCGCGCGACGAGTATGCCACGGTACTAGAAGCGCTCGGCCGCGATCCGCATAACAAAGAGCTAAATGCGAGGCAAGACGAACTAATCAAATTTATCGAGGCGAAAGACGGCTGGCAGATCGAGCGCAAGATCGAGCGCGTGCTGGAGGAGTTTAAGCTAAAAGAGTACGAAAACCGCGCTGTCGCAAGCCTCAGCGGTGGCGAGATACGCCGCGTGGCTCTGGGTGCGCTGATACTTAAAAAGCCCGATATTTTGCTGCTTGACGAGCCTACGAACCACCTTGATGTTTATATGGTGAGATTTTTAGAGGATATGCTAAAAAGCTCGCGCCAGACTATAGTTTTTATCTCGCACGATCGCTACTTTATCGACGCGCTAGCAACTAGAAGCGTCGAGATCGAGGAGGGCGCGCTGGCGTCATTTGACGGCGGTTATGCAAACTATCTAGCTAAAAAAGAGGAAATCCTAGCCAGCCTAGCCAAATCTCACGAGACGTTGCTAAAACAACTAAAAGCCGAGGAGGAGTGGCTACGCAGAGGTGTCAAAGCGCGTCTAAAACGCAATGAAGGGCGCAAAGAGCGAGTGCTAGCCATGCGCGAGGAGGCGAAGAAAAATCCGGGCGTGATACGCCGCGTTAGGCTCGAGCTTGAGCGCGCGAGTAAAAATTTTAACCAAACGCAAAGCGTAAACCGCAAAAAAATGCTCTTTGAGATCAAGCAATTAAGCAAAAACATCGGCGGCAAGCAACTTTTTAGCGATTTTAACGCTAGAGTATTGCAAGGCGAGCGTATCGCGATAGTCGGACGAAACGGTAGCGGCAAAAGCACTCTTATTAAAATTTTACTCGGGCTTGAAAAGCCTAGTAGCGGCGAGATCAAGCGAGGCGAGGTGCGAGTAGGATACTTTGATCAGTCTCGAAGCGCACTAGATGACGATAAAAGCCTCATCGAGACCTTTTGCCCAAGCGGCGGCGATCATGTCATGGTGCGAGGGCGAAATATGCACGTTTACGGCTACCTTAAAAATTTCCTATTCCCGAAAGAATTCCTCGATAAACCCATCGGCGTGCTAAGCGGCGGCGAAAAAAACCGCGTGGCGCTCGCGCTGCTTTTTAGCAAGGAGTACGACGTGCTTGTGCTTGACGAGCCGACAAACGACCTGGATATCGCAACTATCAACATACTTGAGGACTACCTGCAAAGCTTTGAAGGCGCCATAATCATCGTGAGTCACGACCGATACTTCGTCGATAAGATCGCGCACAAACTCTGGGCATTTGAGGGCACGGCGATCGAGGTGCTACATCAAGAGTACAGCGTTTATCTCGAGCTAGAAGACGAGCTAAACGAGCTTGGTAAATTTGAAGCGAGCCTAGCAAGCGAAGCCGAGCAAGCACAAAAACAAAAGAGCAAAACCGGCGCGAAGCTAAGCTACAAGCAAACGCAAATTTTATCCTCGCATCCCGAAAAAATCGCCGTGCTGGAAGCTAAGATAAAAGAGCTAAACGCCGGCCTTAGCGATCCAAAAATCTATCAGCAAATCGGTCTAACCGCGCTTTATAACGACCTAGAAGCGGCTAAAAGCGAGCTTGAAACGTTAGAGAACGAATATTTTGAGGTCTTAGAAATCGCCGAAAATTTGGAGCAAATTTGAAAAAATTAACTAAAACAGGCAGGGTTAGCGCTCTAAATTTACGCACTATTAAGCGAGACGAGTTTATCGGCGCTAGTTTTGAGCTGGATGGGATTAAATTTAGCGGCGTTTTTTCTGCTGATTTTAGTCTGGAACAGGGCGACCTCGTGCGCGTAGAGTACGAAAGAGACGGCTTTATAAATAGAATAACCCTGCTTGAAACCCTGGCTAAAAATAGCGAAAACAAGAGCATGACGGCAAAAATTATAAACATTACGGTTTTTATCTCGCTGACGCTTCTTGCTCTTTGTATCGCGGGCGGAGCGATTTTTTCTTTAATTACGGGCAGATTTGAGATTCGCGATTTTACCGATATTATTCGGCTTATTTGCATTTGCTTCCTCGTTTGGTCGCTAGCTTACCATGCGATAGGAAAATTTAAAATTTTGAGGCATTTTGCGTAAAATTTGAGCTCGATAAACATCAGAGCTTCTAAAAATAGGCGGCACTTTGAAAGATAAAAAATTTATACTACTTTGCTTATTCGCGCTTTTTGCTGTGCTTTTTACGGTATTTTTCATGGTTTATGTCGCTAGCTATGAGGAGGAGAATGATTTTACTCAGATAGGTAACAGCGAATTTTACGCTACGCCGCAGGGTAAAATTTACGCGCTCATCCCAAGCGGAGGCAAATTTGAGCTAAAGGGCGTGCGGGCGGATAAATTTAGGGTTTTCGCGTCTGAGGGTTACCGCGGCCGAAACGTCGGCATGGGCGAAAACGCCGTCTACTGCGGCAATCTCGCGATGACCGGGCTAGATCCGGCTCGCACTATGGCGATTGGCAATGGATACTTTACGGACGGCGAGATTGGCTATTTTTGTAGCGACGTAGGCGAGAGAAACTACGAACTAGGAGCCTTTGCCGAGATGGTTCAAACTATGGCGTACGCGATATTTGGTGCTGATAAACCGCAAAGCTATATCTATAAGACCCAGCGCGTTTCTAGCGTAAATTTAGACCCTATTTTAGATTTCGGTTTCGCGGCGGAAAAAGCGGCTTTGGGCGGCGAAGGCGGCAAGGTATATTTTGAGGGTAAGCAGTTAGAGGGTGCAGACGCCAGGGGGCTAAGATACGTGCTAGACGCGCGCGGACGAGCTAGCGATTTTTACGTCACGGACGGGCGAAACGTATATTTTAAAAGCTCGCGTCTTGAGGTAAAATTTACCCCTGGGCTACACGAGGCGGCGTATTTTAACGGCGTGCACTATCTTTTGGAACCCGCTAGCGGCGTAGTTTATGCGGACGAGCACGAGTTTGCACCCGAATTTGCGCCTTATTCGCTACCCTTTGGCGTCTCCGGCGCGCACGCTTATCATCTACTTTTTCGCGGCAAGTGCGGGATTTATTTTTGGCAGCGTCATAGCGGCGGCGAAAGCGGCGAGCTAAAACGCGCGGCGGACGATCCTTTTGCGGGTGATATTTCGCCGCTTGCGGGTAGCGTTTTTATTAGCGGCGCTCACACTTATTTTGTGCAAAGCCGCGAAGTATGGCACAGAAATAAAAGCGGCAGGCATTTGGGCTCGCGCCATACCGAGCTTTTTAGGCTTGAAACCAGCGAGCAGTGGCGTAAAATAGGCCTTGTGCGTAACGGCGTATACGGCGCTGTTTATGCAAACGGCGATAAAATTTACTATTTTGACGCGCTTGGGACGGGGCAGCTCATAGACTCTAGCGTCTACGAGATCGCAGATACTGCCGCCATAGAGATCCTGACGCGGCCGTATGATCCGCGCGGTAAAAATCTGAGCAGCGAGGATATCCGCAAGATGATAAAAGATGAGCGGCTCATACCGGCGCAAGGCGAGCTAGTTTTTGAAGCGGTTACTAGTTATGACGGCGAGGAGAGGTATTATCTTTGGATATTTTTAGGGGTTGCGATTTTGGCTGCGATCGCGGGCAAAGCCTATGAGTATAAAAGCCGCGCAAAAGCGGTGGAAAACGAAGTCGCGACAAAACCTCGAGGCAAAGTAAAATTTAGACGGTAAATTTGCTTAAAACGCTCAAATTTGACGCTGTACTCGCCGATAGCAAATTTTAATCAAATTTTCGCTAAAATCGAGTCAAATTTAAAAGGAGTGCAAATGAAACTGGGAAATTTTTCCGCAAACTCAAGCCTAAGCAATCAGTACCTAGAACAAGCTCAAAATAACAGCGCAAAAGCCCTAAATAACATCTCCGCACAGCGTGCTCTAAGCGGTATCGACAGTGCAAATCTTGCTATCGCGGACTCTTTGCGCTCTCAAAGCTCCACGCTAGAGCAGGGCGTCGCAAACGCAAACGACGCTATCGGCATCCTACAGATCGCAGACTCCGCGCTAGCAAATATCACGCAAAGCGCCGACCGTATCGGCGAGCTATCGGTCAGGTATAACGGCGACATCCTAAACGCCGACCAGCAAAAGATGATAAAAAGCGAGGCGGATGCGCTCGTGGGCGCGATGAAAGAGAGCACGCAGCAGGCTAGCTTTAACGGCAAGAACGTATTTGGAGGGCAGATGAGCTTCCTAACCGGCAACGGTACGGCGAGCGTAAATTTAAATGCGCCCGATTTTAGCGGTATAGACGTAAGTAACGGCGAGAGCGTGAGTAAATTTATCGGTAGTGTAAACGCTCTGCGAGGCGAGATCGGTGCGGCACAAAACGGCATAATCTCGGGTATCAACGCAAGCCTAGCCAAAAACGTCGCGCTAAGACAAAGCGAGTCGCAGCTGCAAAATAACGACATCGCTAAAAATCTAAGCGCCTTTAAGCAAAACGACCTGCAAGCAAACGCCGCGATCCTCGCGCAAGCGCACAATACCGCAAGCTTGCAAAGCCAGTTTAATAGGCTTTTGGGTTAAATTTAACTGCTTTTATATTTTAGCCGCTACGTTCCTTGGCGGCTAAAACTCTTTTGCTTCCTACTTCGATTTTGACAAAAAAGTTGCCGTAAAATTTATCCTCTTAAAACTCATCAAAAGACATTTAGAAAGAATTATTACAATTCTTAAATTTAAGCCAAATTTACCTTGTATTTTTCTTCTTTTTGAAATATAATACTTATAAAATTTATTTTAAGGAGAGAAGATGAAAATATCAAATTTAGCCGTAGTTTTTGCGGCTGGTTTGCTGCTTGGCGGATGCGGCGCGCCTATGTTTTTGCCAAAGCCGCTGGATGTAAATGCTCGTGGAATAACTGAGGTTCGCGATACGCCGTATAACTGTAGAGTTTTGGGCGAAGCCGAGGGTAGCGACGATGCGACCGGATACGCTGCAGCAACTTTGGAACAGGTTAGAAAAGGGGCACTTAATGATCTTAGAAACGAAGCTGTTGCTGTTGCAGGCACTGGCAAGCGCATAACTCTTTATATATTAAATGAACAGGCACTTTGCTATGGCGAACAAGGCAGGTTGGTTAGATGCCCGCAAAATAGCGTTTATGTAAACAGCTACCGCGTACGCGCGCAGATATTTGACTGCGGTGAGAAGTAGAATTTAAACTAAATTCAATAAAAAGGTAAAATTTAGAGCGTTAGTCTTTCTGAATTTTGCCTAAACCCTCCACATTACCTTTGCTAGGATTATCATTATGACGCACAAAACAAGGGCGATGATATGCGAGTATTTGCCGAATGGATCGGGCTTTTTTAGCTTATAGACGTAAAAGAGCGATATCGCCGTGATTAGGCACATTAACCCTAGCACGCCGATCTTGGTCGCGAGTAAAATTTGAAACGAGCTACCGAGCCATCCGTTCTCGCCGCCAAGATAATCCTTTGCCATATAAACGCCGCTGATGATCAGCAGCAAAAACGCAGTGCCAAACACCTTTGCGCTGCCTTTGGTGTAGGCTTTTTTGACGCGAGCGAGCGTATCCTCGTCGATATGCTTTTTAGCAAATGGAAATATGCAAACGTCGAAAAATACGTAACCGACAAAGGCTACGGCGCTCAAAATATGAACGATCAGGAAAAATAGATACATTTAAGACCTTTTTTGTTTGATTATATTTAAATCAGTCGTCCAATTGGATGATTTTGATTAAGGATTGCGCGGAAGAGGGTCAAATTTAATCTACAGACGAAGCGGCAAATTTGCAAAATAAGCGAACAAAAAACTACACGGAGTCAAATTTGGATTTGGTAAATTTGAGATAATGAATTGAGAGATTTATAAAAACCGCCCGTTAAATTTAACGGGCGGGGCAAATTTAAGGGCGCGTAAAAACGCTAAAACCTTAAATTTGAGTTTAAAGCCCTTGCCAAAACAAGGGCTAAATTTTACTCGACTTCGGCGTCTATGACGTCGTCGTCTTTTTTCTTGCCGCCGTTTGCTTGCTCGCCCGCGGCGCCGTCTTTTTTATACATCGCTTCGGCTAGCTTGTGGCTGGCTTCGCTTAGAGTTTTGACCTTCGCATCGATCTGCTCTTTGCTAGCGTTTTCGTCTTTTAGCGTCTCTTTTAGCTCGTCCAGCGCCTTTTGGATACGCTCTTTGTCCTCGGCTGGGATTTTCTCGCCTAGCTCGTCAAGGCTCTTTTGCGTTTGGTGCGCTAGCGCGTCGGCTTGGTTACGAGCCTCGACTGCGTCTTTGCGCTTTTTGTCGTCCTCTTTGTGTAGCTCGGCATCTTTGACCATGTTGTTGATCTCGTCCTCACTTAGACCGCTTGAGCCTGAGATCGTGATGTTTTGGGCTTTGCCGGTGGCTTTGTCTTTGGCTGAAACCGTTAGGATGCCGTTGGCGTCGATGTCAAACTCTACTTCGATCTGCGGTACTCCGCGAGGAGCGGCAGGGATGCCCTCTAGGTTAAACTGACCCAAAGACTTGTTATCGCGGGCAAATTCGCGCTCGCCTTGTAGTACGTGGATCGTGACGGCGCTTTGGTTATCCTCGGCAGTTGAAAATACCTGATTTTTCTTAACCGGGATAGTCGTGCCTTTTTCGATGATTTTCGTCATCACGCCGCCTAGAGTCTCGATACCTAGGCTTAGCGGAGTGACGTCTAGGAGCAACACGTCCTTCACGTCGCCTTTGATGACGGCGCCTTGGATCGCCGCGCCGATAGCTACGACCTCGTCCGGATTTACGCTTTTATTTAGCTCTTTACCAAATGCTTTTTTGACCTCTTCTTGAACTAAAGGCACGCGCGTCGAGCCGCCCACCATGACGATTTCTTTTATATCTTTTTTGTCCAGTCCGGCATCTTTTACGACCTCGTTTATCTTGGTGATCGTTTGAGCGACTAGATCCTCTATCATGCCTTCAAATTTTGCCCTAGTTAGCGTCTTTGTGAGGTGTTTTGGACCAGTAGCGTCAGCTGTGATGAACGGTAAATTTATCGTCGTTTCTTGAGCCGAGCTTAGCTCTTTTTTAGCTGTTTCGGCAGCCTCTTTTAGACGCTGCATAGCCATCACGTCGGTTTTTAGATCGATACCCGAGTCGCTTTTAAATTCGCTCGTTAGCCAGTCGATTAGGCGGTTATCGAAATCATCGCCGCCGAGAAACGCGTTACCGCCCGTAGCCAAAACCTCGACCACGCTATCGCCGGTTTCTAGCACCGTAACGTCAAACGTACCGCCGCCTAGGTCGTAAACCATGATCTTTTCGGCCTCTTTTTTATCTAGACCGTAAGCAAGAGCCGCCGCAGTAGGCTCATTTATGATGCGAAGCACGTTTAGTCCGGCGATAGTTCCCGCCTCTTTAGTCGCTTTTCTTTGGCTGTCGTTAAAGTACGCAGGTACGGTGATGACGGCGTCCACGACGGTTTCGCCCAGGTAGCTTTCCGCATCCTCTTTTAGCTTTATGAGTACTTTTGCAGAGATTTCTTGCGGAGTGTAGACCTTGCCCGCGATCTCGATAGCGCACGCGCCGTTTCTATCTACGATGTGGTACGGCAGGCGAGATTTGGCCTCTTGTGCATTTTTCTCGTTGCTCATTAGACCCATTATTCTTTTTATAGAGTAGATGGTTTTTTCAGGGTTTGTGACGGCTTGGCGTTTTGCGCTGTCGCCTACTAAAATTTCGCCCTTATCAGTAAACGCCACGACCGAAGGAGTCGTGTTTTTACCCTCTTTGTTCGGGATTACTTTGCTTTCGCCTCGCTCATACACGCTCACGCATGAATTCGTCGTTCCTAGGTCTATACCTATTACTTTTGCCATTGTTTTTCCTTTTTATTAAATTTTTCTTTCAAATTTTACTTCGCTATCGATACCATCGCAGGGCGCAAAACTCTGCCGTTGATGAGGTAACCTTTTTGTATCACTTGTACGATCTTGCCTTTTTCCACGTCTTCGCTTTCTACTTGTAGCATTGCATTGTGGAAATTCGGATCAAAGTCCTCGTTGGCTTCGATCACGGTGATGCCGTTTTTCTCGAAACACTTTTTAAACTGATCTATCGTTATATAAATTCCTTCTTTGATTTTTGCCGCGTATTCGTCGCCTTCGGTTTCAAAATTTACCGCCATCTCAAGCGCATCTATCACCGGAAGTAGATCTCGCGCAAATTTCTCGTTCGCGTATGTCGCAATGTCCGTTTTTTCCTTTTCAAAACGCTTTTTGATGTTTTCAAAGTCCGCGTTGGCTCTATAATACTTATCCGTTAGCTCCTCGAGCTGCTTTTGAAGCTCGACGTATTTTGCGTCAAGGCCCTCAAAGCTGATACTCTCGTCGAAATTTGACGGGATTTGCTGCTCAAGTTCTACGTTTTCATTCTCGTTCATGCCGCCTCCTTTAGGTTGTTTAAAAATCTTTCATAATCATTATAAATGCTGCCTGCGCAAAGCATTTTAGCTTCTTTGCCCTCATAATTTATGCCAAGCTTCATGCCTAGGTAATTTTCGCCGAAAAAGACTAAATTTGAGTCAAAAATCATATCAAAACTAGGGCTTAGAGTGTTTTTAAAGCTCTCGCCGAAAATTTCAAGCGCTACTTTTTCGTTTTCTAAAAAGCGAATTTTAGTGCGTTTTAGTTCAGCTATCTTATTTCTTAGCTCATTTAGGCCCACCTGCATACAGGTAAGCTCGAGTCTGTCGAGCTCTATACCGATGAGATTGCTCAAAAATTTTTCGACTTTCGAGTTAAATTTGAGCGCGATCTCGTCCTCGCTAAAGCTCAAAATCAAAAATTTATTGTTTAAATTTAAGACCTCGTTTAGCGTTTGGGTTTTGCTTTCAAAAACCATCGCGTAAATTTCAAATTTATCGCTTAGCAACTTTAGTAGGCTTGGATTTGCGATATTTGGCGTTTCGTCGAAATTTAACCTAGCTCGCCAATAATCTCTCATCGTGGCAGCCGTCGGTATCCTGCCGCCGCTAACGTGAAACTGCGTAATCGCGCCCTCGTCGGAGAGCTTTTTAAAATAAACTCTAATCGTAGAGGCCGGGATCGACATCGCCATACGCGAACCAAGCTCGCTAGAGCCGATCGGAGCGTTGTCGCTAAGATAAGCTTGAATAATAGTATCAAGTATCAGATCTCGCTTACTTATCTTTATCATATTAGCACTCTCTCCTTTAAATTGCTAGACGAATTATACAACATTGAGCGGATAATTGTCAAGGGGTAGAGTTAAAAAAAATTATTTAGATAACTTTAGTGTAGTTAGCTCAAGGTTATAAGGGTAAAATTTTGGGCATTATTGGCAGCGTGCTGGAAAATTTGAACAAATTTAATGTAAGAGTATAGTAAATTTGATTTTATTGCTAGAAGTTTTTATGAAATTAAAATTTGCCGAGTTAAATTTAAAAATGTGTAAAAAGTAAAATTTGAAAGAAAAGCCCCAAATTTAGGGCTTAGGATTATTTATCTCTGAGATTTAGCTCAGCGATAACTTTTGTGTAAGCTGCGTAATCTTTAGCTTTTAGATATTTCATCAAGCGTTTTCTGCGGCCAACTATTTTAAGTAGTCCGAGGCGAGACGAGTGATCTTTTTTGTAGATTTTTAGGTGCTCGGTTAGCTCCTCGACTCTTGCTGTTAGCAATGCGATCTGAACTTCCGGAGAGCCCGTATCTTTTTCTTTTCTAGCGAATTTCGCAACAATTTCTGCTTTTTTAGCCGAATCCAAAGCCATAGTGACCTCCTGATTGGTGAGATTAAAAAAGGCGATTATATCATAAAAATCAAAAAATGCGGCGCCTATTTTAAAAAATATTGATTTAATCAAATTTGCAGATAAAATTTAATAAAATATCCGCAAAAAATTTAAAGGAAATTTATGCTTTTGACAAAAGCGAGCGAATACGCGCTGCTTTCGCTGATTTACATAGCACAAAAAGACATTCCCTCAGATGTCGATACGATGTCGGGCGAGCTTGAGATATCAAAAAGCTTTTTGGCTAAAATTTTGCAAAATTTGGCCAGAGAGGGCATTTTGGTTTCGTTTAAGGGCGCAAACGGCGGATTTATGCTCGCGCAAAAGCCTGAAGAAATCAGCATAAAAAGAATAATCGAAAGTGCTGAAAAGCGTAAAATGGCGGTATTTGAGTGCTCTATCTCGGCTGATAGCTGTGCCTCTAGCAAGGGCGGAATGTGTCAAATTTGGCCGATGTTTAGCGCGCTACAGTCTAAAATCGACGATTTTTTAGATACAATTACGTTAGCAAATATAATCAAGAAGTAAATTTTGGCAAAACAAAAGCGCAATATCCTAACACTGGTCGCACCGTTTTTAGAGCCCATCGTAAGGTTTAAGGGGCTCACGATCGTCGGCGTCATAATCGCCATCCTTGCGATCATCATCGTGCCGCTTCCTAGCGCGGTTTTGGACTTTTTTCTTGCGCTTTCCATCTCTATCTCGGTGCTCATCATCCTGATCGCCGTTTATGTGCCAAAGCCGACCGACCTTAGCACCTTTCCGACGCTTATTCTCATCATCACGCTTTTTAGACTCTCGCTAAACATCGCCACTACGCGTATGATTTTAAGCGAAGGACACAACGGTCCCGATGCCGTGAGCGAGATAATCTCAAGCTTCGGACAGTTCGTCGTAGGCGGCAACTACGTCATCGGAGTGATCGTATTTACCATACTGGTGCTTATAAATTTCATGGTCGTTACTAAGGGTTCGACGCGCGTGAGCGAGGTTCAGGCGAGATTTACGCTTGATGCGATGCCGGGTAAGCAAATGGCGATAGATGCCGACCTAAATGCCGGCCTAATCGACGAAAAGACCGCTAGAGAGCGCCGCGAAGCCATTATCGGCGAGGCGAATTTCTACGGAGCGATGGACGGTTCGTCTAAATTTATCAAAGGCGATGCTGTCGCTGGCATCATCATCACGATCATAAACATCGTCGGCGGCTTTCTCATTGGCTCGTTTCAGTACGGCCTAGATATGGCTACCTCGGCACAAAACTACACGATCCTAACGATCGGCGACGGTCTAGTGAGCCAGATACCTGGCCTCATCACGTCGACGGCTACGGCGATCATCATCACGCGCGCTAGCAAGGACGATGAAAATTTCGCCGAGGGCTCGCTAACACAGCTACTAGGCGAATACAAAACACTTTTAATAGTCGGTTTTATACTATTTGTTTTTGCTCTAGTCCCGGGACTGCCGACATTATCTCTGGGCTTTATCTCGCTTCTGTTTTTAAGTATGGGCTATATAATGAAAGAGGTAAAAGAGGGCAAGATAAATTTGACCTCCAAAGCTCAAAGCGCAAGCTTGGCGCAAGGCGAAGAGGAAGGGCCGGCGGCGCCTAAACCGCCTAAAAAAAGCGAAGAGGAGATCGCTCGTGAAGAAGAAGCTAAGATAAACGATATCTTAAAACTTGAAATTTTAGAGCTTGATCTAGGATACGGCCTGCTAAAGATCGCCGAGACCGATCTCATCGAGCGCATACGAGCGATGCGCCGAAATATCGCGGCACAGCTTGGCTTTTTGATGCCAAAGATCCGTATCCGCGACAACCTCCAACTGCCGCCCAACGAATACCGCTTCAAGCTAAAAGGCGTCGTGATCGGACAGGGAGAAATTTACGCGGATAAATTTCTAGCGATGGATAGCGGGCTAGTTAGCGACAACATCGAAGGCATCCCGACTAAAGAGCCGGCGTTTGGCCTAGATGCGCTATGGATCGATGCGAGCGTGAAGGAGGACGCGATACTAAGCGGCTATACGATCGTAGATCCCGCGAGCGTCATCTCCACGCACATGAGCGAGCTGATAAAACAAAACGCCGCCGAGCTCCTAACTCGCCAAGAGACGCAAAATTTGCTCGACAAGCTAAAATCAGAATACCCCGTCATCGTCGAGGATACGCTGCGCATCGCGCCTATCGGAGTGATCCAAAAGGTGCTAAAAGCGCTGCTAAAAGACCATATCCCGATAAAAGATATGCTAAGTATCCTAGAGGCGCTAAGCGACATAGCCGAGGTTAGTAAGAACCTCGATATGATAGTCGAGCACGTCCGCACCGCGCTTGCTCGTGCTATCACTTCGCTTTACGTTGATGAGGGCGGGCGGTTAAATTTCTACGTGATGGACCCAGCCGCACAGCAAAAACTGATCGACGCCGTGCAGTATAAAGACGGCGCGTATCACCTGATGATAAACGTCTCGCAGACCTCGGCTATCGTGCAGGCTCTGCGCGAGGCGAGGGCGAAGCGGCCGATCTCGGAGTACGGCTCGATGATACTTTGCGTGGAGCCTAGTTTGCGTAAATTTATCGCTGATATCTGTGCAAATTTCGCCATAGATATCACGGTGCTTAGCTTTGCCGAAGTCGCGGCAAATACGCCGTTTGAGACGCTAGGCACGATAGAAATATCAAATTTGTAAGGAATAAAATGACCATCCACCACCTCTCGCACACCGATCTGGACGGATACGGCGCGCAGGTAATAACGAATCACTATTTTAAAAACGTTAAATTTTATAACTCAAACTACGGCAAGGAGATCGACGAGAAATTTGATCAAATTTTGGCTCAAATTTCGGATAAAAGCGTAGCCCAGACGCAGTCAAATTTAAGCGGCGAGCAAAACGATAACTCGCAAAATGCGTCCGAAAATCACGGCAAAGACGAAGTGATTAAAAATGACGAAAAAGCGCTTATTCTGATAACGGATCTAAATTTAACCGTGGAGCAGTGCGAAGCCTACGAAAAGGCGCTTGCAAATAAAAACGCTAAAATTTTACTCCTAGACCACCACCAAAGCGGCGCCGAGTGCGCGAGCAAATTTAGCTGGTATTTTTTAGATAGCTCAAGGTGCGCGACCAAGATCACGCATGATTTTTTCGCTAAAATTTACGGCGTTGATGCGAGCCTAAATCACTTTAGCGACGTCGTAAATGCGGTCGATATCTGGCTAAAAGAGGACGTAAATTTTGAAATGGGTAAGGTCGGGCTCGGACTCGTTGCAAACGCAAAAGAGATAAATAAAACGATGTTTGAGGCAGAAAACTCGCGCTATCTTTTTTATCTTATCGAGCGAGCGCGGGAGTTTTTTGACGCGGGAGACGACTACGTCGGGCTTGACGAGGCGATTTTTGGATTTAAAAAGGACTTTTTCAAAGAGGATAAAAACGATACGCTAAGCAACCTTATCTCGGCCTTCGTCGTAAAAAAACTAAGCGAGGAAAAAGAGAAATTTAGCATAAAATATAACGATCTTAACGGCATTTTGACCTATAATATCGGCAACACTTCGGTTATAGGCAACGATTTTTTAGTTGCGAACCCCGATATTGATTTTTTCATCGACGTTACGAGCAAAAAGACGCTGAGCTTTCGCGCTAACGGCAAAGTGGATGTGAGTCAGATGGCTAAAAATTTAGTCGGCGGCGGCGGACACGTGAACGCTAGCGGCGGACTTTTTGCGGGCTTTAAGGATAGCTTTAGCTATGAAAACGTAAAGGCGCAGATAACCGACCTAATAACTAAAAAAACGATTTTACAAGGATAGAAAATGAAAGAAATAGAACCTACCGTGGACGAGCTAAGCTACGAGCTTTCGATGATGTTAGAGGCGATGCTTTATTATGCTGGCGTGAAAAAAGATAGGCTCGAGGACGCCGCAGAGACCTACATCGAGTGCATCGACGACGCGCTGGAAAACTCGGGTGCCGAGGGCGTGGACGAGGTGCTCGAAGTCGTCGAATATATGAAGAAAAAGCACGCTAAATTTTTCAAATGAAAACTCTAGCGCAAATTTTATTTTTTTCGACTCTGGCGGCTGTACTGGGCGGATGCGTGTTTTTAAACGACCGCGGCGTGACGACGAAGTACTACAACGAGTGCAAGGAGTACTACGACGCGACGGGCGTCTATCACAAAGAGTGCCCTAAAAACATCATCGACTGGACGGAGTGATGAGCTTAGAAGCGGCTAGAGCGGCGAAGGCTAGGGAGCTGGCGGGCAAAACCTACGCGCCTTTGATACGCGAGGTAGAGGAGCTAGCGGCTAAATTTAAGGGGCGCGAATTTGAGCTTAAATTTGACGATATAGTCGAGATAAACGCAAATTTAACCCCCAAAGAGCGCGAAGAGACTCTACAAGCGGCGCTAAATTTACGCTCGTGGCGCAAGGGACCGTTTAAGATAGACGATATCTTTATCGACAGCGAGTGGAGGAGTTTTGTCAAATTTAACCTGCTCGCGCCGCACATGGATCTATCGGATAAGGTCGTGGGCGATATCGGCTGCAACAACGGCTACTATCTCTTTCGTATGTTGCTCCAGCACCCGAAAAAGCTGATTGGCTTTGATCCTGGCGTTATGAGCTTTTTGCAGTTTAAATTTATCGACGCGTTTGTGCGCTCGGGCATAGAGTACGAGCTGCTAGGCGTCGAGCATTTGCCCCACTATGGCGTCAAATTTGACGTGCTCTTTTGCCTGGGCGTGCTCTATCACAGAAGCGATCCGGTGCGTACGCTAAAAGAGCTAAAAGGCGCGCTAAATGCGGGCGGCGAGCTCTTTTTGGACACGATGTATCTTGATATGGATGGCGATTTTGCCCTGAGCCCTAAAAATACATACTCAAAGATACCAAATATCTACTTCGTGCCGACTATTAGCGCGCTTTTAAACTGGTGCGAGAGGGCAAGTTTTAAAGACGCGCAAATTTTAGCCACAAAGCCGACGGACGCGCACGAGCAGCGAAAAACGGAGTGGATCTTGGGTCAGAGTTTGGGCGATTTCCTCGATCCCACAGACCCGGCGCGCACGGTCGAGGGCTATCCCGCGCCAAAACGGGTCTATCTAAAACTAAGCGTATGAAAAGGTGAAAAATGGACGAAAATATCTACGACGACAACAGTAGCGACGGAGTCGTACTTCCAGAGGATGAAAATCCGTTTCGCAACGAGCTAAAAACCTCGCCGAATATAAAAATCGGTCTTAGTGGCGCCGTGACGCAGCTCGAGTCAAACCGCGCCAAAACGCGCTTTTTCGCCACTAGCGACATGGTCGCCGATAGCGAGGGGCTCATACACAGCGGATTTGTTTTCTCTGCGGCTAGCTACGCGGCGATGGCGGCGGTCAATGAGACTTTTAGTGTGGTTATCGGGGCTAAGATACATTTTTTCGCTCCGACCAAGCTAAACGAAGCGATCGAATTTGATGCGCGCTCGCACTTTAACGAGAGCAAGAAGCGCGAGGTGCGAGTAACTGGCACGACGAACGATATAAAGGTATTTGAGGGGACTTTTCAGGTTGTGATTTTAGAGGATCATATCTTTAAAATTTACAAAACGAGCCTACAAAAACAAGCCGCGCAAAGGCGAAACGAGGAAAAACGCAAAGAAGAGGCGAAGCAAAACGCGTAAGCTTGGTCAAATTTGATGAAATTTGGCGGCGCAGTAAATTTAGCGCCGTCTTTTTAGGCGGTATTTTGGCAAAACCAGCATAAATTTAACGCCAAATTCGCCGCCGTCAAATTTGCCGTTTTATTTGTAAATTTAGCGCGGTTGTTGAAAATCTAAAAGCTCAAATTTGATCCGTTAAAATCTCATCTCCCTACCGATCATATTTATCCAAAAGTCTAAATTTGCTCGCTCGGCTTTTAGCGTCGTTTTGTCGCCGTGACCTGGATACAGTATAAAATCTCCTTGTAAATTCTTGCATTTTAGCAGGCTTTGGCGCATATCCTCGGCATTTGAAAACGGAAAATCATAGCGCCCGATCGAGCCTCTAAACAAAAAATCTCCGCTAAAGATAACGTCGTCCACGCGCACCATACAGCATCCTGGCGTATGCCCAGGAAAGTGCATAAACTCGATCTCAAAGTCCTCTATGTTAAATTTAACGTCCTCAAATTTCGCTCCGCCGACGCAAATCGCGTCGTGCATCGGCTGCTGATCCGCATCCCAAAGATCGTCGTGAAGCATGAAATTATCGTCTTTATGGATATAGACCGGAACATTAAAAAAATTTTTTAAGCTAACATTGTCAAGAACGTGATCGGAATGCCCGTGAGTGTTTAAAATAGTGAGTGGCGCGTGTGAATTTTTAACGACAAAGTCATATGAATCTTGACCTGGATCAATGATAATATCGCGCCCGTTTTTGGATACTACGTAGCAGTTGGTTTGATAATCTCCGCATGGTTTTGAAAAAATTTTCACGTTTGTCCTTTTATAAAATTTAATTAAAATAAATTGTATATTCTTTAAGCTTAAAAGTTAAATTTTATAAAAAGATTGTATAATATTTTAGAATTTAAATTTATCGGTGATAATCGTTATGAAAAATTATTCGCAAATCAGCCTGAAGCTAACCGAGTTTTTAGCGAGCTACCTCCAAAAAAGCGGCGCAAAGGGCTTTGTTTTGGGCGTTAGCGGCGGTCTAGACTCTGCCGTCGTAGCCGCTCTTTGCGCGCGCACGGGCTTTGAAACGCATGCGCTTTTGATGCCGACGAAGTACTCAAACGAGCGAAATTTAAGCGATGCGCTAAAGCTTTGCGAAGATCTAAAAATAACGTATAAAATCATCGAAATACAGCCGATTTTGGATAGCTTTACCGCACAAATCGGCGAGCCACTGTCAAATTTGCGCATGGGAAATCTAAGCGCAAGAGCTAGGATGTGCTTGCTTTACGACTATTCGGCAAAGGTAAACGCGCTAGTCGTGGGTACTAGTAACAAAAGCGAGCGCCTTCTTGGATACGGCACGATCTACGGCGATATGGCGTGCGCGCTAAATCCGATCGGCGAGCTATTTAAGACTGAAATTTACGAGCTGGCGCGCGAGCTTGGTATCGATGAGAAAATCATCGCAAAAGCCCCGTCCGCCGACCTTTGGGAAGGGCAAAGCGACGAGGCCGACATAGGCTACACTTACCAGCGACTGGACGAGGTTTTGCATTTAGTGCAGAGTAAAAGCGAGGCCGAGCTGGCGTGCGAATTTGACCCAAAGCTCGTCGCGACTGTGTTTTCAAGAATGAGAGCAAATAAATTTAAACTCTCGCTGCCGCCGATTGCTAGCGTGAACGGCGAGTAAAATTTGAGCTAAATTTACGGCTACGGCGATAAATTTGGCTGAGGTTTTGAAAGTCAAAAACGGTGAAATTTGATGACTGATTCGGCGTCAAATCTACTCGGTTTTGAGATATGGTAAATTTAACGGCAAAGTTGCGATGATTTTTCTGAAAGTAAAAATAGATAAAACTGCCGTAAATTTGGCAGCAAAATAAATTGAAAAACAAAAAAGAAACGCAGAAGGTAAGATAAAAATAAAAAAACAAGGAGTCGCAATGGAAGAGATAGCATTTTATAGACCTACTATCGACGAGGCCGAGATTACGCTTATAAAAGAGGCTCTAAAAGACCACGGTTCGGTGATTGTGGAGCGGCTGGAGTCCGAGCTTAGGGAGTATTTTGGTGTAAAACATGCCGTTACGACTAACAACAACAGCGCCGCTCACCATAGGTAAGATAAAATAAAAAACAAGGAGGCACAATGGAAGAGATAGCGTTTTATAGACCTACTATCGACGAGGCCGAGATTACGCTCATCAAAGAGGCTCTAAACGACCACGGTTCGGTGATCGTGGAGAGGCTAGAGGCTGAGCTTAGAGAGTATTTTGGCGTAAAACATGCCGTTACGACCAATAACAACAGCGCCGCTCACCATTTGGCACTCTGCTCGATGGATCTAAAACGCGGCGACAAGATCATCTGCTCGGTAAACTCTACTCCGAGCGTGGCGCAGGCGATCAGGCATTTTGACGCCGAGCCGATATTTGTGGATATCAACGAAGACGACTTCAACATGAACCCTCAGTCTCTGCGAGACACGCTAAGAGCGCACAATCACAAAAAGCTAAAAGGTATCTTCGTAAACCACGTCGGAGGGCAGGCGTCAGATATGGACGAGATCTACGCTATCGCGCGGGAGTACGACGTAAAGGTGCTAGACGACGCTGGCAAGTCCGTCGGCCTAACATATAACGGCGTAAAAATCGGCTCTGATGACCGCTCGCTTATCTCTTGCTTTAACGTTCATTCTCAGCTCACAAACCCGATCGCAACGGCCGGCTTTATGCTAACGGACGACGATGCTATCGCCGAGCGCGCTAGACTACTGCGAAACCACGCGATTGTGAATGGCGGCATAGATAAAGACGGCAACCTAGGCTACGTCTACGACGTCGTAGATATCGGCGTGAAGTACGATCTAACGGGACTTTGTGCGGCGTATGCGGTGGCGCAGTTTGAAAAAACGGATAAATTTATCGCGCGACGCAGACAGATCGCCGCCATCTACGACAAAGAGCTCGCAGGCTGCCCGCACGTCTCGCTACCGATCAAAAAGCGCGACCACGTCTATATCCAGTACATCATCAAGATCGACAAAAACCGCGACGGGTTTGCCAAGGAGCTGCTAGAACGCGGCATCCATACAGCGCTTCACTACAAGCCGATGCACCTTTTGAGCTACTATAAAAGCAAATACGGGCTTAAGGTAAATTCATTCCCGAATGCGCTAAAAACATATCAGCAGGTGCTTTCGTTGCCCGTTTACAACGCGCTTAGCGACGAAGAGGTTGCATATATCTGCGAGAGCGTGCGAGAAGTAGCCAAAACGCGTGTTTAAAAGGAAAATTTACGCCTTTGCGCAGGATTATTTTTACTCTCCAAATTTACGGCAAAAGTGCCTAGCTATCGCGCTTTTACCGCTTAGCTGGATTTACTGCGTGGGCGTGATTTTAAAATCCAAATTTAGCAAAACTTTGGATTTTGGCATTCCGATTATCAGCATCGGAAATTTAACCCTAGGCGGCAGCGGAAAGACGCCGCTGGGTATTGATATATTAAACGAATTTGATGGCGGCTGCGTCGTGTTACGAGGCTACGGTAGAGCTTCAAAAGGGCTCATAAAAGTCGCAGTCTCGGGCGAAATTTTGGTGGGCGTCACGGTTAGCGGCGACGAAGCCATGGAGTACGCAAAAAGCGTAAAAAACGCAAACGTCATCGTGAGCGAAAACCGCGATATCGCGATAAAAGAAGCCAAAAAAATGGGCGCAAAGTACGTGCTACTAGATGATGGCTTCGGTAAATTTCACATCAAAAAATTTAACGTCCTGATCCGCCCTTCCGCAAAGCCCTATTTTGATTTCGTCCTGCCTAGCGGTGCGTATCGCTACCCGAGCAAATTTTACGCCAAAGCCGACTACGTCGTAAAAGAGGGCGATGATTTTACGCGCACAAGCGAAATCATAAATCAAACCCCAAAGATGGTTTTAGTAACGGCCATCGCAAATCCGCAGCGTTTGGAGCCATACTTTAGTCTTTGCGTGGGGCACGAGATTTATCCCGATCACTACGCGTTTTCGCGGGACGAGCTAGCGGGGATCTTGGCTAGCTACGGCGCGACCTCGCTACTGGTCACGCGAAAAGACGCCGTAAAGATGGAGGAGTTTGGCCTGCCACTCTCCGTTATCGCGCTAAAAACGACGCTGGCGGATAAATTTAAACGAATTATCAAAGAGAAAATTCTATAATCTCCTAAAAATTTTAGGACGCTTTAAATGAAATTTATACTAACTTCTTGCGCCGATAAGGTCGCAGCCAAAGCCCTAGCCAAAAAGCTCGTAAAAGCTAAATTTGCCGCTTGTGTCAGCGTTTTTAAGGCAAATAGCGTTTATTTTTGGGACGGCGAGATAAAGGATGAAAAAGAGCGGGTCTTACTCATAAAAACCGCGGTTAAATTTAAAAAAGTGGCTAAATTTATCGCGAAACATCACGACTACGATCTGCCTGAGATAGTCGCTTTTAAGGCGGACAAAGCTAGCAAAAAATACAAAAAATGGATAAAAAAGGAAAGTAAATGAAGTTATTTCAAACTAGAGCAAATGCGGGCGAGAGCCTAAAAAGCGTAGAATTTAGCCAGGCGCTACTAAGCCCCAGCTCCGCTCACGGCGGGCTTTACGCGCCGACGCAGCTGCCGCGGCTGGACGCAAATTTCTTTGCGGAGGCGGTAAATTTTACCTACGCACAAATCGCTCTGAAAATCATAGAGAAATTCGGATTTGACGCGGACGCGGCGATGTTTGAGAGGGCGGTGAAGCGGTACGAGAGATTTGACGATCCGCAAAATCCCGTGCAAGTGCGAAAAATCGGCGAAAACCTCTACGTAAACGAGCTTTATCATGGGCCTACCCGCGCGTTTAAGGATATGGCATTGCAGCCTTTTGGCGCGCTACTTAGCGAGCTAGCCGCAAAAAGAGGCGAAAAATACCTCATAATGTGCGCTACTAGCGGCGACACCGGACCTGCGACGTTAGATACCTTTGCGGATGCGCCCGGCGTCAAAGTCGTCTGCCTCTATCCAAAAGACGGCACTAGCGAGGTACAGCGCCTACAAATGATAAACGCAGGCGCCGCAAACCTCAAAGTAATCGGCATCGAGGGCAACTTCGACGATGCGCAGCGCGCGCTAAAAAGCCTGCTAGCTAACGAGAAATTTAAAGAGTGCCTAAGCGCGGCCGGACTCTCGCTCTCAGCGGCAAATTCGGTAAATTTCGGGCGGATTTTATTTCAGATCATCTATCACGTTTACGCCCACGTCTACCTGCTAAAAACGGGCGCGCTAAAAGACGAATTTGACATCGTAGTGCCTAGCGGCAACTTTGGCAACGCTCTGGGCGCATACTACGCTAAAAAAATGGGCGCAAAAATCGGCAAAATCAAAATTGTCTCAAACGCAAACAACATCCTGACCGAGTTTTTCACGCAGGGACGATACGATCTGCGCGGCAAAAGTCTGATTAAAACGATCAGCCCGGCGATGGATATCCTGGTTTCATCAAACGTCGAGAGGCTGCTTTTTGATAAATTCGGCGCCGTGCGAACTAAGGAACTGATGGATAGTCTCGCGAGCAAGGGCTTTTACGAGCTTTCAAATAGCGAGCTAGACGCGCTAAAAGAGGACTTTGATGCTGATTTTTGCAGCGACGCGGAGTGCGAGAAATACATAAAAGAGTGGGCAGCAAAGGGCGTCGCCGTCGATCCGCACACGGCTACATGCTTTAAAGTGGCGGCGAATTTAGCGCGTCCGTGCGTGATAACGTCGACCGCGCACTGGGTCAAATTTGCTCCAAGCATGTTTAAAGCGCTAAAAAACGAAATGCTAAAAGACGAAAAAAGCGGGCTTGAGGCTTTGGCAGCGGAGTTTAAGGATGAAGTGCCCGGCGCGATAAAGTCACTCTTTACAAAAGCCGCCGTACATAGCGAAATCTCCGCAAAGAGCGAAATAGAGGCTAAAATTTTAGCTTGGATCGAGCGATGATCATCATACCTGCAAGGCTCGCCTCGACGCGAATGCCTAATAAAATTTTACGCGAAATAAACGGCGTGCCGATGTTCGTCGCTACGGCGCGCAGGGTGAGCGCGGCTGATGAGGTCGTGATCGCCGCAGACGACGAGGGCGTGGTGCAGATCGCGCAAAAATTCGGCTTTAAGGCCGTGATGACTAGCCGGGCGCATCAAAGCGGAACCGACCGCATCAACGAAGCTGCGGGCATGCTTGGCGTCAAAGATAGCGAGATCATCATAAACGTGCAGGCCGATGAGCCCTTTATTGAGCCTGAAAATATCGTCAAATTTAGAGAATTTTGCGAGAAAAACGCAGCGCGAGCATTTATGTTTTCGTGTTTTAAAATCGTCGTCGGCGAGCTAGCTGACGATAAAAACTTAGTCAAGGTCGTGACCGACGACGCGGGCTACGCGCTTTATTTTTCGCGCTCGCGCATCCCGTTTGACCGCGCGCCGTTTGACGCGTACAAGGCGCATCTGGGCATCTACGGCTACGGCGCGGCAAATTTGAAAAGATTTTGCTCATTTGCACCGTCGACTCTCGAAAATACCGAAAAGCTCGAGCAACTGCGCGCTCTATCAAACGGCGAGAAAATCCTCATGCTTGAAGTGCAAAGCGACAGCATCGGCATAGACTGCGAGGAGGATCTGCAAAGAGCGCGGGCGAAATTTGGCATTGAGTTAGATTAACGCCCAAAGCCCCGAAATTTGGTAAATTTGCCCAAAGGAAAAATGTATGACGAATGAGAAATTTACCGAACAGGTCACGACTCTGGCGAAATTTTTACAGACTTACTGCACTGATAAACACGCACTAGAGCCAAAGCGTGAGATAAATTTGGAGCTAATTTATAAGGGCGAAAGTCTAAACCGTAGCGCCCGAACTCAGCTTTGCGCTGAGTGTGAGCAGCTGTTTTTCTACGCTCACGAGCGGCTTTTGGCCTGTTCACACGATATCAAACCGAGTTGCCGCAAGTGCCCGCATCCATGCTACGAAAAGCCTAGATGGATGCAGATGGCAAAGATAATGAGATATAGCGGCGTGAAGCTCGGCCTTGTGAAGCTTAAAAAGATATTTACGTTTTCAAAGACGGCAGAGTAGGGGGTGGGTCTGTGGGCTAAATTTGACGTGTTTTGGGTCAAATTTGCAAAACGTTTTGCAGAGGATGCGAGAAATTTTTTAAAAAAGCAAGCTGCAAACTCGCGCTATACGTTAGGCAATTAAGCCTACTACGCTAAAACGGACGTTAGCGAGCGCGAGTTTTTTGCCAGTAACGCAAGTATAATATTTGCTATACGCGCTTGACGAGCTGTGGGTATTGCAAAAATAACGGCCTTGGCATATATAGCTTTAGGCGTTAACGATATTAAAAACCGCATCGGACTAATGGACGATAAATTTAACTAGTGGGAAATATCGGTTTTACGCAATTTAAGCCGTACCTGCGCGGCCGAAATAAATATGACGACACGCAGGGTTCCGCGCCGTATCCGTGTAGGTTTAATCCAAAGAGTTAAAACTATACTTGATAAATTTAGATAGTAGCTACGATTAAGGGGCTTATGATTTAATGTCGTTACTATTGACTTTTATTGAGGTTTGCTCTCTTTTGCCACTTATGTGATATAAAGAAAGCAATATTACTCCTATGACCGATGTTATAGCAAATCCTGTTTCGCCCATGTATATTGCAAAAGCTAAAACTGACAAGCTACTTAGCATTATAACCAATCCCAACCATTGCCCTCTATCCATATATGTTCTATTCTTTTGTGCATCTGTAAGGCGCGTAGCTTGCTCTATTTTTTCAAGAGTAAGTATTTCAACATCCATTTTTTGTATGTGGGCTTGATTACTTTTTATAATGCCTATGTATTCTTCTGCTAGCTTGATGTCCGTCTTTGCTAGACTGCTTAGCTCCGACGGATTTACTTCTATGCTAACATTATTTACTATACTTTGAATTAATGCCTTGATATTTGGGCTGTTTTCTAGTTCTTCATTTTTTATTTGTTGAAGTTTTGCGTCTATCTTTTTCTTTCTCAATCAAGACCCTTCTTTTTTCAAAAATTTCAGATGAAATTTGCCCTAAGCTCTTTGTCGTTTTTACTTGTATAGGAGTAAAGGCATTTCTAAAGCCTAGAACAAAATACTTTATTGCTGTGCTCATTTTCGTCTAACTCCTTTCTCTTTATTGATTGATTTTTTAT